>NZ_PTPY01000023.1:0-80037 GCF_022696215.1 Pandoraea sp. LA3
GAGAGGACTCGGTCACGTTCCGCGACCCCGGCATCGCTTGCAAGCGATGCCTTTCGAGTCCCCACGCAATGTGCACTGGCACATTGCTTTCTGGGCAGATATGAAAAAAGCCGATGATCTTTCGATCATCGGCTTTTTTGTATTTTTTTTGGTGCCCAGAAGAGGACTCGAACCTCCACGGTGTTACCCGCTAGTACCTGAAACTAGTGCGTCTACCAATTCCGCCATCTGGGCCCCGTCAGCTCGCTGTGTTGCTTGCTCGCTGCGAAGAAGTGAGATTATGCGTAGGGGACGCGGGAGTGTCAACAGATTTGTGTAAAAAATTTTCTTTTCTCTCACGCACCCGGATCACCACGCTCAAATTCCGCACAGGTGGCAGTTTTCATGAGGTTTGCCGTATGATTGTCCCTGACTGTATGACGCCGCTCCCCGCGCGTCATCCAACTCCACGGACCGTCGGGCGCATGGTGCGCCACTCGGCCGGACTCAACCGGCACAGTAACGCTACCGACCTTTGAGCAAATATCCCTATCCGATCCCGAGCCGCGAAGAAATCCTCGGTGTCCTGCGCACCGCCGACTCCGCGCTGTCCGCCAACGATATCGCCGAAGCCCTCGCCATCAAAAAGCAGGAACGCGAAGGCTTCTTCAAGCGCCTCGCCGCCATGGAGCGCGATGACCAGATCCGCCTCGATCGCCGCGGTTACTATCAACTGACTCACCCCTCGAATTTCATCGCCGGCCGTGTCATCGGCCACCGCGACGGGTACGGCTTCGCCGTGCGCGACGACGACGGCGACGACCTCTTCCTCCCCAACGAGGAGATGAAGAAGGTCATGCACAACGACCGCGTCCTGCTGCGTATCGCCGGCTATGACCGCCGCGGCCGCCCGGAAGGCCACATCGTCGAGGTCGTCAGTCGCGCCAATACTCATGTCATTGGGCGTCTCCTCAACGAGAACGGCGTGATGATCGTCGCCCCCGAAGACAAACGCATCGGCCACGACATCCTCATCCCGCCCCGCGCCCAAGGTAAGGCCAAGGTCGGACAGGTCGTCTCCGTCGAACTCACCGATTACCCCAGCCGCTACAGTCAACCGATCGGCCGCGTCTCCGAAGTCCTCGGCGATATCGACGATCCCGGCATGGAAATCGAAATCGCCGTGCGTAAGTACGGCGTGCCTCATCAGTTTTCCGCCGAAGCGCTCGCCGCCGCCGGTGCACTCCCCGATGAAGTCCGCGCCCCCGATCTGCGTCATCGCATCGATCTGCGCGATGTCCCCCTCGTCACGATCGACGGCGAAGACGCCCGCGACTTCGACGATGCCGTCTACTGCGAACCCGCGAAGGTCGGCCGCAGTAACGGCTATCGCCTGATCGTCGCCATCGCCGACGTGTCGCACTACGTCGCCCCCGGCGGCCCGCTCGACGCCGACGCCCTCACGCGCAGTACCTCCGTCTACTTCCCGCGACGCGTCATTCCGATGCTCCCGGAGAAGCTCTCGAACGGACTCTGCTCGCTGAACCCGGACGTCGACCGCTGCGTGCTCGTGTGCGACGCGCTCATCGCCCCGAACGGCGAAGTGAAGGCCTATCAGTTCTATCCGGCGGTCATCCACTCCGCCGCTCGCCTGACCTACACGGAAGTGGCGGCAGTACTCGGCAACACGAAGGGCGCCGAAGCCCAGCGCCGCGCCAATCTGCTGCCGCACCTCCAGAATCTGTACGACCTCTACAAGGTGCTCGCAAAGGCCCGCAAATCGCGCGGCGCCATCGAGTTCGATTCGACGGAGACTTACATCGTCTGCAACGCGCAGGGCAAGATCGAACAGATCCTGCCGCGCACGCGCAACGACGCGCACCGCCTCATCGAGGAATGCATGCTCACGGCTAACGTGTGCGCTGCGGATTTCCTCAAGCGCCACAAGCAACCCGGCCTGTACCGTATTCACGCCGGTCCCTCGGGCGAGCGCCTTCAGGTCCTGCGCACGTTCCTCAAGACCCTCGGGCTCTCGCTCGGCGGTGGCGACGAACCGGCCACGTCCGATTATTCGGAACTGATGACGCAGATCGAGTCGCGTCCCGATGCGCCCATGCTCCAGACGATGCTGCTGCGCTCGATGCAGCAAGCCGTCTACAGCCCGGACAACATCGGTCACTTCGGTCTCGCTTATCCGGCCTACGCCCACTTCACGAGCCCGATCCGACGCTACCCCGACTTGCTCACGCATCGCGCCATCAAGGCGATTCTCGCGGGCAAGAAGTACGAGCCGGAAGTGCCCGAAGGCGTGGAGCTGACGACCGGCCTGTCGCCGCACGCGCGCAAGCTTCAGAAAGACGACGACGCGGCGAAGAACAAGAAGTCGCCGGCCGCCAGGAAGCGCGATGCGATCTGGGATGAACTCGGCCTGCATTGCTCCGCCAACGAACGTCGCGCCGATGAAGCGTCGCGCGATGTGGAAGCCTGGCTCAAGTGCTACTTCATGCGCGACAAGCTCGGCGAGGAATACGGCGGCACGGTCAGCGCCGTCACGTCGTTCGGCATCTTCGTGCAACTCGACGATCTCTTCATCGAAGGCCTTGTCCACGTCACGGAACTCGGCAGCGATTACTTTCAGTTCGATGAAGTCCGTCACGAACTGCGCGGCGAACGCACCGGCATTCGCTACCGTCTCACCGACCGCGTTCGCGTGCAGGTGAGCCGAGTGGATCTCGACGCGCGCAAGATCGACTTCCGCCTCGTGCGCGAGCCGAACGCCCGCTCGCTGGCGAAGACGTCCGGCCGTAGCGAGCGCGGTGGTGCACCTGCGCCGTCACCGGCTGCCGGCACGCCCGGTGTCGCCGGTTCGGCAAGCCCGGGCCCGACCATTCGTCAACTGCCCAAGGGCGGGGCGTTGCTCAACGGCGTGCAACCTGCGCCGGCTGGCAAGCGTCCGGCCAAGCCGAAGTCCGCAAAGGTGAAAGCAGCGCGCGCCGATCGCGGCGCCGCGCCTGCCAAGCACTCCGGTGGAAAAGCGCCGGCCAAGCGGCAAGGCGGGCAGGGAGGGCAGGCGAAGAAGCCGCGCCGGTAATGCAAGCCATGCGTTTGCGATATGAGGCGAGCCGTTTGCAGTAATATGGGCGCCTTTGTCGGCAACGACCGGCATCGGTACCCGCGATGAAGTGCGGCGGCGGTGGCCCTGACGGGCTCCCGCCGCCGCGGTGCTTTTGGGGCCTGCCCCGCGCCGAAGGCACACGCTATTTTGAGGATGCAAAATGAGTAAATTGAAATTGCTGTTCGGCTTTCATGCCGTCACCGCGCGCTTGCGTCACGATGCGACCAGCATCGAAGAAATCTTTTACGACCCGACCCGCCGCGACCGCCGCATGACGGACTTCCTCAAAGCCGTGGAGTCGTTCAAGAACGCCCCGGGCGTCAAGATCAAGGTGATTCAGGCCGACGGCAAGCGCCTCGACGGAATGGCCGGATCGTCGCGCCATCAAGGTGTCGTCGCGCAGGCGCAGGAAGTGTCGCTGGCGCTCAACCTCGACGAACTGCTCGACGGGATTTCGGGCGACCCGCTGTTGCTCGTGCTCGACGGCGTGACCGATCCCCACAACCTCGGCGCCTGCCTGCGTGTGGCAGACGGGGCTGGCGCGCATGCCGTGATCGCCCCGAAGGATCGCGCCGTCGGCCTGAACGCCACCGTCGCCAAGGTCGCCAGTGGCGCGGCCGAGACGGTGCCGTACATCATGGTGACGAACCTCGCGCGCACGCTGCGCGAACTCAAGGACCGTGGTATCTGGGTCGTGGGCACGTCAGACGACGCGCCCGCCGACATCTACGGTACGAAGCTCACCGGCCCGATGGCGATCGTCATGGGCGCCGAAGGCGAGGGCATGCGACGTCTCGTCGGCGAAACCTGCGACGAACTCATGAGCATTCCGATGGCCGGTGGCTGCGAAAGCCTGAACGTCTCCGTGGCGAGCGCCGTCTGTCTGTATGAAGCCGTGCGTCAACGTACGGCGGCAGCGAAGGGCGCCAAGGGCGCGAAGTCCTGATCCGGACCTGCGCCCCGCGCCGCCGGGGTGCAGGCGATCTCAGCTCGGGGTGGCTGGACTTTTACGACCTGCACCCGTTTGCAAGTCACCGATCGAGTGCTGCGAACTGTGCGCGCTGCCGATGCCGCCCGACGGCAGAGGCGGATAATCAGGTGCGACCAGGCGGTCGTAGCGTTGCTGAAGTTCGCGCAGAGCCTGATTGGCCGCTTCCTGCCGAACGCGCGTCTGTTCGCACGTCTGTTCGCGCCGCTGTTCGATAGTCCGCGCGCGTGCCATCACGTCGGCGTGGCGCTCGGCCCGCAACTGGGCATCTTCCCGGGCACGCTCGGTGGCTTTTCGCGTGGCATCCGCCTGAGCTCTCAGTGTCGCGGCGTGTGCCGCCTTTTGCTGTGCTTCCCGAGCCGACTTTTCCTGCGCAATGCGACTGGCCTCGTTCACCCGGCTCAGGGTCGCCTGCGCGGCGCGCTCCCTAGCCCGTTGTGTCGCCGTCTCCTGTGTCTTGCGTGTGGCCTGTTCGTACGATCGTTCCGCTGCCTGCTGAGCTGCCTGTTTCTGTGCATTCTTCAACGTTCTGCGCCGCGTTTCATCCGACAACCATGACGCCGCTCCCATTCCCGCCGACAGGGTCTGCGTTTTCAGTGTTTGCTGCGTTTTCCGGCGCGCCTCGAGAATACGCTGAGAATAGCTGGACGATTGCTCGGCAGCGTCGCGGCTCGCCGACGCCATCGCCGCGGCGCTCCTGGCCGTGAACGCAGCAGCAGCGGTCTGCTGCGCTTTCAACGCCTGTGCGCTGGTCGATGCCTTTTCGCTGCCATGCACCACCAGCGCTCGCGCCGATTCCCCGGATTGCGACTCCGTGCCGAGCAACGCTATGCCATATTCGTCAAACGCGGCGCGCCAGAGCGCCTCATATTTGCTCTCCACTTCATCTTGCGTCGCGTCGGGATGCCGGGTCAGAAACGTCCGGTAGGCATCGAGCACGCGCTGCTTGATCGCCTTCACGCAGTCCCCGCGTGCGTCCGTCAGAGCGCGCCGGTAGGAGGGCATCGTATCTTCGCAGATAGCGTCGATGATCCTCGACGGCGGTGTCTCACCCGGCATCTTTTGGTGCCAGGCGTCGTTAACGGTTTTTGTGACCATACTGCGGAATTCGTAAATCTCACCGTCTGTGTATTCCGTCAGACGCTTGTTCAGATGGTTGCCGCACGCGGTGCTCGCCATCCGGACCATGGCCGAATGCGTCAGTCGATGGCAGAGCTGATCGAGCCAGTGTGCCGCAGCCTGCCGTCTCACGTGACGTTGCGATGGGGGTTTGCGCGAATCGACGTGGCGAAGTTCCAGGCCACGCTCGACCATCACCCGCCGGTTAAACTTTGAGGCGAACGAAGACGATTCGGAGATATATTTCCTGCTGAACATCACCTGTCTGAACTTGAGGGCGTGCGGTGGTTGGTTCATGCGCCGATCAGGCCAGAGTTCTTTCATGAACCCGCGGTTTCCCAACTTATCTCGGGATAGCAACAGGATCTTGATACACCTTAACAACACCCCAGCGTCGACCAGCGCATCCATCGCGTGGATGAAGGCCTCGCCGAGCGGCTCGTCAAATCCGGCTCTCATTCCGGTCATCGACGTCAACTGATAGCCTTCGTCGCTATCGAACATCTCCCAAACCTCCCTTGGCGCCAATAGTTCGTCGTCCACCAGTTTGGCTAGCAATTGGAGGTACTCCGTTGTGCATCTAATGGATAGCTGGGCGGTCGCTGGTGAATCGCCGTTGGCATGTTTGAGACCCAGGGCGAGTGTCTTGACGACGTCGTTGGACAACAGCTGCTTCGCCTCTTCCTTCATCAGGGTGCGATCGCCGGCATGCATTTGATCGCGCAACCGATGCATCACAGCGGCCACGTGTTGAAACTCTCTGACCGTGGCGAAGTTGCTGTTGACGACACGAACGCTGTCGTCCAGAAGGAAGATGTAATCGAGCGGGCGGCGCATCACGGCCTGCACGGCCGGCAAGGGACCGCTGTCGAACGTTTCGCTATGGGACAGACGGCCGACCAGCACACGGCTGATGATCTTCGATGGCATGTCGTCCATGTCAATGGCCCGCGCGATGACCGCTTCCGCCGTCTGTATCTCGGGCGGCAGCGTGCCCGTCGAGTTGCCGGCGCGTGCAAATGCGGAGCTTCGGCTGACCGCTTTGACATTGTTCACGCGATTGCGAGCGTCAACCACCCTCAATTTGCCGTCGAACAACGTGTTTCCCGCGCCGAGTTGACCATGAATCCACAGCATCGGGGCTGTCCCCTCATGCGCATCGATTTCCCGGGCGAAGTAGACGTGAGTGGTCGTGCTTGTGCAAAAGGCAACGTACATCACGTCGGCCACGCCCAAACGTGATTGCATGTCGATCACGCCCGAGCGGGTTCCGATGTTCCACATGCCGTCGGCGATGGTCACGTCTTTGGGTCCCAGAATCGCCTGGAAGATCCGAGGCACGATCGTGTGCTTTGCGGGATCGAATGCCATCAGGTGCACGGTCTGATCCGTGGCGTCCGGTTGACTCGGCTGCGGCTCGAGTTCCTGGGAGAAGGGTTCCGCCGCCGTCTCGTAGCTGTCGCTCAGCCAGACTCGCAGCAAAGGCGCGAGTCCGTCCAGGCAGGTCGCATCGGGTTGGTAAAGCGCCGGGGGCGACGCAGAGGGGGACTCGGCTTGCGTGTTGGTACTGCTGTCGAGCGTGTAATTGAGTGTCAGCGTGCCTGGGCCGGATTCGGTGTCTGGTGATTCGAAGCCCAACAGGCGGCTCAGGCTCGGTGAGTTCCGGATCGGCTCCGCAACAAACGCCGGCGTATGGGTATCAGGCGCACCCGGCGTGCGAACAAGAGATTCCATGGATGCGCTGCGTGGGCGAAGCTGCATCATCGGCCATTCGGTTTTCGACGTGGTGGGACGTGGATCAAGCGCGAAGTCGGCTGATATCCGTTTCTTGAGGGGAAGTCTGTTCCGCGGATCAAGGGCTTCTGTGCGCTGTGCTTGCGCGCTTGATGCGGCACCCGAGACGATTTGCGTATTCAACGGCATGACGTGTAAAAGGGACGTCTGCACCCGGTGGCGGAAGTTTTTGCTTCGTAGACCGAATCGAGTGGCACGTCCGCAGGAGTTGAGGTCCGGCGAGTGTTGCGGGGGGCTCGAATCGGACCTTTCCGAAATCGCTCAGCGGTGACGTCAGTAAGCCGGAGCCTTGCGGCACCAAGGCGATGCGGCTCGCCACGATGTTCGCTTTGGGCGTCGTCATCAATGCACCGCTTGCGTCGGCGGATCAACCGGTCATCGCGACCTTGCTGCTTTTTGACTTCGAATCCTTCGACGACGTTTGCTCACGTGTGCCTCCCACTGGCCCTTGCGGTATCGTCGGGAATGTGTGCAAGGCGCCCGATGGTGCCTGGCGGGTGGCTTGTCGGCTCGTCGAGGGGGAGGAAGTATGAGCACTGAGCGCTTCCGAGCGTCGTTGCCGTGCGGCGGCATCGTGTGCGGCAGTCTCCTTCGCATGCGTCTCGATTCTTTGCTGTATGACTTGCCGCTGCATGACGGCTTCTGCCGCGCGTCGCTGCGCCTCCTGACGCGTTCGCTCTTGCGTCGCTTGCGCCGAGCGAGACGCGATCGTTTGTGCGATGCGCTGCTCAGCGGCCTGCTTGGCCCGCGCATTCGCTTCTTGCTGCGCTCGCCACTGGACGGTCTGCTGTGCATGGCCCTGTGCGGTTGTCGCGGCGCGCTGTTTTACCGCTTGCGTGACCCGTATCGCGGTTTCTTCTCTCGTTCGCGCGCCGATGGTTTCCGCCGCACGAGTCTTGATCTGTTGAGCAAGCCTCACCTTTATCTGCTCGGAACTCTTGAAATTTGCTGCAGATTGGACACGCTTCTCGGCGTCCGCCTGGGTCGACGCGTAAATCCGGGCGCGGCTGTGCCGGGTTGATGCTTCGTCCTCGCTTGGGAGCGCAGTCGTTGCGGCTGCGGACAGTGCCTCCGAGGCCTTCTCTCCATGATCTTCTTCACCGGCGCTCGACGTGTCGAGGGACGTATCTTCCCCGGCGACCATGCGCCGATAGCGCTGAAGTGCGCTATCGATGATGTCCTCTTTCGCCGTGGATAACGCTTCGGTGGTCGCATCCGGATGCCGGGCAAGAAATTCGCCGAACTGCTGAATGGCGCGCTGGATAATCTGATCCACCGCAGTGGTTCGGAGATCGGTCATGTCTCTTCGAAAGCCGGGGAGAATATCGTTGACGATCATGTTGATCATTGCCGGCGGGGGGGGTTCCGAAGGAAATTTCTCTTGCCATACTTTGCGCGAGGCCGATTCTACCCAGTGCGAAACCTGCGCCTCGTCGGCCGACGTGACCCGAGGCATTCGTGGCCGCAATACCTTTTCGAGGTTGATCAGACTAATCTTGTCGAGAACGTCCTTACAGAGAATTGCGCGAAACTGGTCGAGCGCACGATCAAGGCTGGTGCCGCTCCCGGTGTCCTGCATTTCGGCAGATTTCCGGGTGTGCGGGCAGAACTTGAGCGGGCGTACGGCGATAGTGTTGCGGCGCGAAGCGCTGGTCGACAGTGCGGTCAGATTGATGTAGCCCTTTTGCAGCAACATCCTCTTGAATTCCTTCGGAAGATTTCCTGCATCGTTGCGGTACGAGCTTGCGCAGAGTTCCCTCGCAAAGCCTTCCACCTTGGACGCCTGGGTTGCGACAACAATGCTCATGATGCTGAAAGTTTCGATGCCATGTCGATGTAGCGTGTCGAGCATCGCGACATACGTGTCCCCGAACGTTCGCACGATCCTGGCCTGGCGTCCGACCATGGAGGAGAATTGGTACCCCGCATGGGTCGCGAGCATGTTCCAGATATCCGTTGGGCAGAGCACTTGAGCATTCACCAGCGCGCTCAGCAGTTCGATGTAGGCAAGGGTTATGCGCTGGGACAATTCGGCCGCTGTCCTTGAATCGCCGTTGATATGCGCCAGCCCTTTGGAAAGCGTCGTCACATGCGTTTCTTGCAGAAGCGCCAGCGCGGCCTGCTTCATCGTCGTGGTGTTTCCGACGATCCTCCAGTCGCGGAGAGTATTGACCGCGACTGCCAGCGCCTGAAGTCGCGCGATGGTGGGGACGTCGCTATTCACATAGCGGGCGCCGGCATCTCTCAGATAAACGTATTCGATGCTGCGATTCACGAGCGCACGAAGCGACGAGAACAGGTTGTCGCATGCGACTTCTGTATCGATCATGCGGCCGACATACAGGCGCGATTCGATTTGCTCGACGCTTTTGTTGATTCTCATGGCTTCGACGATCACTTTTTCCGCGCTGGGGTGCACGGGTCTGGCCGTGTTTTCCGTGTCATTGACGCGATAGAACGACGACGGCGCATTGTGGACGACGCGCCGTGCGTCGACGATGGTCAGCCTGCCCTCGACGACGGTGTCCGCGTCGCCAAAGGCGCCCTGGTAGTGGATCGGCAACCGAGGACACGTTTTCGTGGACGGATCGAGTTCCTGGGCGAAGTAGATCGTGGTGCCGCCCTGTGTGTTGTACATCACGTACATCAGGTTCTCGGCGCGGATCTTTTCCTGTGCTGCGATGGCGCCCGACGGGGTTGCGATGTTCCAGCCGTCCTGCGTCTTGTGAACGACATCGACCCCCATGATCTTCTGAAAGATGATGGCGGAGGCGTCGTGGAGCAGCGGATCGAATGCGCTTCGCAGCGCAACGATCGGTGCCAGAGGCCTGTTCGCCTGTGGCGCGTTCAACGTTGACCCACCCGGGGCGGACAGCACTTTCGTCAGCGAGGGGCAGGACGTTGCCAGCGTCTTGGAGAGTTCGATGACCTCGACAGATGCGCTTCGAACGGGGCCGTCGATGGTCTCAGGTCGGCACTCCGGTGAATCCTCGTCGTCACCGGAAGAGGGAGCGCGCCCGGCTGCTGCGCTTGCGACAAGGCGACGCGTTGTCAAATGATGTTCGACCGTCACTGGCAACGTCCCGGGGGCGGTGGTGCTCAAATCGAGCGGCAGTTGTGACGCACCGCATTGCCGGTTTGCCGGACTGAGATCCAGCGCGGCGTACAAGCTGACGTCGTGCGGGTGGGCGGGATGGATAGCAAGTGGGCGAACGAGTGATCCCCGGGGCGGTGGCGATGCGCTCAAGCGAAGGGTGGGGCCGAACTGAGAGGGGCGTAGTTCTCGCGGCGCGTTCAGGAATTCACTGACCAGTCGTTTCTTGAAATGTTTGGCAGTCTGCCTCACCGTCGTGACAGCACGCTGAACCTGCTCGGAGACGGTTGAAGTCGTAGGAGACGTCGGAGAAACCATGGTGATGGGTGGCGGAATGGGATCGCTCGGTGGCTGTCATCGGAGACGATGCAGAACAGGCCGGGCGAAACACACCGAAGAGAGTTGAGGTGTCGCGAGTGTTGCGAGGGGGAGGTGTGCGACCTTTCGGAAATCGCTCAGCGACGGTGTCGGTTGCGACAGACTTGGTCGCTGTAAGGCAGCGGGATGCTGTGACGCCGTGGTTTGGGGGAAGTCATTGCCGCGCGCGCGGCCTCATTGCCGCGGCGCGTGCGTTATTGCGAGGCATATTGCGTTGATTTATCGCGCTGCGGCAATCAACGCTTCGAGCTTGAGGGCGTCGGCGGCAAACGCGCGAATGCCTTCCGCGAGCTTTTCGGTGGCCATGGCGTCGTCGTTCAGGGCGAAGCGGAACGAGGGTTCATCCGTCTTCACGCGTTCGATGCTCGCGTTGCGCGCTTCCTTCACATCGAGCTGGCGTTTGACTTCGCCTTCGGTGGTGCGTAATTGCTCCAGCAGCGCCGGGCTGATCGTGAGCAGATCGCAGCCGGACAGCGCCAGGATCTGACCCGTGGAGCGGAAGCTCGCGCCCATCACTTCCGTGTCATGGCCGAAGTGCTTGTAATAGCGATAGATGCTGGCCACCGAGCGCACGCCTGGATCGTTCTCGCCGGCATTGGCCGCTTCGTCCCAGTTGGCGCCGGCCGACTTCTTGTACCAGTCGTAAATGCGTCCGACGAACGGCGAGATCAGGCGTGCCCCGGCTTCGGCACAGGCGGCGGCCTGAACCAGCGAGAAGAGCAGCGTCATGTTGCAGCGAATGTTGTCGCGCTCGAGAATTTCGGCGGCGCGAATGCCTTCCCACGTCGATGCGATCTTGATCAGCACGCGCTTGCGCTCGATGCCTTCGGCTTCGTACATCGCAATGAGCTTGCGGGCGCGGGCCACCGTGCCTGCCGTGTCGAACGACAGACGGGCATCGACTTCCGTCGATACGCGCCCGGGCACGATATCGAGAATTTCGCGACCGAAGGCGATCAGCAGGCGATCGATGATCTCGTCCGTCGATGCCGAACGATGCTCGCCGACCACACGCGTGAGGATCGGGCGATAGGCGTCCTTCTGGACGGCGCCGAGAATCAGCGAGGGATTGGTGGTCGCGTCTTGCGGCTTGTAGGCGTCCATCGCCTGAAAATCGCCGGTGTCGGCGACCACGATGGTGTGACGCTTGAGTTGATCGAGCAGATTCATGAGAGCGGCCTTGCGAGAAATGCACTGCGTGACATGAGGCATGCCGGGCGACGAAAAACGGCGCGCCACGCCCGACTCCGGTAAACTTCCGACTTTACCAAACTTTGCCGGAAATCCCCATGACCCAGGACGAACTCAAACGCTTGGTTGGCCAGGCAGCGGCCGACTATGTGAACCAGCACGTGCCCGAGGGCAGCGTGATCGGCGTGGGCACCGGGTCCACCGCCAACTGCTTCATCGATGCGCTCGCCGCGCACAAGCGCCGCTATCGCGGCGCGGTCTCCAGCTCCGAAGCGAGTACCGAGCGTCTGCGCAAGCACGGCATCGAGGTGTTCGACCTCAATCAGATCGACAGCCTGCCCGTCTACGTCGACGGTGCCGACGAAATCAACGCGCTGGGCCATATGGTCAAGGGCGGCGGCGGGGCGCTCACGCGTGAGAAGATCGTGGCGTCGGTGGCGCGCGAATTCGTCTGCGTGGTCGATGCCTCCAAGGAAGTCGCCGTGCTCGGCGTCTTCCCGTTGCCGGTCGAAGTGATTCCGATGGCGCAGGCGAGCGTCGCGCGTGCGCTCGAAGCGCTTGGCGGCAAGCCGCAGGCCCGTGTGCGCGCCGACGGCAGCCCGTACATGACCGACAACGGTTGCGCGATTCTCGACGTGCACGGCTTGCAGATCATCGACCCGGTCGCCTTCGAGACGAAGGTCAACCAGATCCCCGGCGTGGTGACGGTCGGCCTCTTTGCACAACGCGGCGCAGACCTTACCCTCATGGGTACGCCGTCGGGCGTTCGTACGATCCACTACAAAGACTGATCTCAGGAGGGCAGGATGGCTGGATCCCGTCGTCTTCCCGAAACCTGGTTCCGCCGCGGCCTCTGGCTGATCGCCGTGTTGTTCGCGGCGTTTCTCATTGGCCTTGGCGGTCTTGTCGTCGACAAATTGCCGGGCGTAGCGGCTCCCCCGACGCTGGCTTCCTTCGTCGATGTCGCGCAGGCCCAACGCGCCGATGCGGCGATCAAGCAGGCGCAGACACAACTGGAAGATGTCGAAAGCCAGTTGGAGACAGCGCGCCTGCAACTCAAGGCGCGCAGCACGGCCTACCGCAATGCCCGCGAGTCTTTCAACGACTGGGTGGCGACACGGACGGCCACCGCGCAGGCCAGTCAGGACGCCGAACTCATCTCCCGCACCCGGGCGCTCGATACGCTCAAAGCCGCCGAGCGCGACGCGCAGACGCAGGTCGACAGCCTGGAGTCGAAGCAGTTGGAGGCGCAACGGGCGGTGCAATCGACGCGCGAGGCGCGCTTTGCCCTGAACGAAGCGGCGAGCGAGCAGTTGGCGGCGGTGCAGCGTTCGCAGGAATTGAAGGTGTTCGGCATACGGCTGGCGTTGACGCTGCCGTTGCTCGCGATTGCCGGCTGGCTTTTCGTGCGTCAGCGCAAGAGCACGTGGTGGCCGTTCGTGTGGGGCTTCATCTTCTTCGCGCTGTTCGCATTCTTCGTCGAACTGGTGCCATATCTGCCGGATTACGGCGGCTACGTGCGGTACCTCGTCGGTATCGTTCTCACGGTACTGATCGGTCGTTACGCGATCGTCTCGTTACAGCGTTATCTCGCACGGCAGAAGGCTGAAGAGCAATTGCCGGACGAAGAGCGTCGCAAGACGTTGTCATACGATCTGGCGCAGGCGAGGCTGGCGAAGTCGGTGTGTCCGGGATGCGAGCGGCCGGTCAAGCTGGATGACCCGGATCGTGACTATTGCGTGCACTGCGGCATTTGCCTGTTCGACCATTGTGGCACGTGCAAGACGCGCAAGAACGCGTTTGCGCACTTTTGCCATCATTGCGGCGCGCGTTCGACGGGCACAAACGCCGATCTGCAATCCCACCCGAGTCCCGCGGCATGATCGCTGGATAAGTCAACGTGCTCGGCGAGTGCGCTGAAGTTTCGGTGCACTCGCTGTATGTCACCTCCGCCTGTTCTGGCCTGATCGGGGCCACGTCCACGGGCAAACGGCTCACCCGGCACGCCGTACCTCCAGCCCGTCGACCAGCGCGTCCAGTCCCAGCGCAAATGTGGCGTCCGGCCCTTGCGCTCCTATCTCATCGAAAAGCTGCTGAAGAAAGGCGGATGGTTCCGGCACGTCGGCATCGGCGCCCATCTGCCGAGTTGGCGCGTTCGCCTCATATCCCTGTTGTTCCATGACGGCGCCGACCGTGTAATGGCTGATGGCGATCAAGGCATGGGCGGCATCGGTCGGGCTGAATCCTGCGTTGCACAGGAAACGGATTTGCGCTTCGATGACACCGAACTGTGGCGCTGAAGGCCGTGTGCCCGCGTGAATGCGTGCTCCATCGCGATAAGCCAGCAGGGCATTCCGGAAGCTGTGCGCGTTTTCCTTCAGGAAAACCTGCCAGTCCTCGCCGACCACAGGCAGCGAACGCCGATGACGTTGCGTGAGCATCGCTTCCGCCAGCGCGTCCAGCAGAGCGCGCTTGTTCCGAAAATGCCAGTACAGCGCAGGCTGCTGCACATCAAGCCGGTCAGCCAGCTTCCGTGTCGTCAAGCCATCGACGCCGACCTCGTCGAGCAGATCGAGGGCGGCGCGAATCACGCTGGCCCTATCCAGTTTCGTCATCGTCTGTCTCATCTTTCTTTCTGAATTTATCGATGATAAAATTTTTAAGTTATTTATCAATGATAAATTTTTTGGAAAATTCCGTGAGTGCATCGCTTTTCGTCGTCATGATCGTGGTCGTACTCGATGCGATGGGGCTTGGGTTGATCATGCCGGTGTTGCCGACATTGCTGCGCTCCTTCGTGCCGGGCGATCAGGTGGCAGCCCATTACGGTGTGCTGCTCGCGCTCTATGCGTTGATGCAGGTTGTTTTCGCGCCGGTGCTCGGGCGTATGTCGGATCGGTATGGGCGGCGTCCCGTGTTGATGGTGTCGCTGGCCGGGGCGGCGCTCGACTACGCGGTCATGGCGTCGGCGCCGATGCTGTGGGTGTTGTACGTGGGGCGAAGCATTTCGGGTATCACGGGGGCGACGGCGGCGGTGGCGGCGTCGACTGTCGCCGACGTTACGGCACCTTCGGCGCGCGTGCGCTGGTTCGGCTATATCGGCGCGGGTTTTGGCGCGGGCATGATTGCGGGGCCGGCACTGGGCGGCCTGCTGGCGGGGCATTCGGCGCATACCCCCTTCGCGGCGGCCGCCGCGCTCAACGGGGTGGGGCTGGTGCTTGCTGGATGTCTGTTAAGGGAAACGCGGCAGGCGCATCGAGAGGGGCGGGGCCGCAGAGCGGTACGCACAGTACGAGCGGGTGAACGCGTCCGCGTGCTGGCCGGTTTTCGCGTCGGCGGTGCTTTTCGGGGGATGGCGGGATTGATCGGTGTGTTCTTCGTCGTTCAGTTCATCTCGCAGGTGCCGGGCGCATTGTGGGTCGTGTATGGCGAGGACCGTTTCTGTTGGGACACCACAAGGGTGGGGGTGTCGCTGGCGGTCTTCGGCGCCGTGCACGCGTTGTTTCAGGCGGTGTTGGCGGGGCCGTTGTCGGTGCGATTGGGAGAGCGCAGAACGCTGCTGCTGGGGATGGCGGCGGATGCCCTGGGGTTCGTGATGCTGGCGTTTGCCACTACGGGATGGATGGTCTTCCCGGTCTTGTTGCTGCTTGCCGCCGGGGGCGTGGGCATGCCGGCTTTACAGGCGATGTTGTCGAGGGGTGTCGATGAGGCTGCGCAGGGTGAGTTGCAGGGCGTATTGACGAGCCTGACGAATGCGAGTGGCATCGTAGGGCCGTTGTGCTTCACGGCCTTATATTCGGCGACGCGCCTGGTGTGGCCCGGATGGGCATGGATGACGGGCGCTGTTCTGTATGCGGTGTGTGTGCCGGTGGTGTATCGATGCACCGCGACGCGGCACCGTCCGGAGGGCGGTTCAAGGGGGAGATAAAGCGCCGAAGCACGCGCCGCACCCGGTCCCCGCCCACCTGACGCGAGGTATTACTCGGCTGCCGGCGGCGGCACGTAGCCTTGCGCCACGTCGGCGCCATCGCCGAAGAAATACTTCTCGGTTTGCTTGACGAGATACTGGCGGGCGCGCGGATCGGCCATGTTCAGGCGGTTCTCGTTGATGAGCATCGTCTGTTGCTTGAGCCATCCGGCCCAGGCTTCCTTGGAGACGCTTTCCCAGAGGCGTTTGCCGAGTTCACCGGGCATCGGGGGGAAATCGAGACCTTCGGCTTCTTTGCCGAGCTTGATGCATTGAACCATGCGGGCCATGAGGGGACTCCTTCGTGATCGTCGTATGTGTGTGAATGGGTGGCTGGCGCGCGTTCACCGGATTGCTGCCGTGGCAAGGGCAGCCGGTGAGTCGAAGCGCTGGCCGATATCCGGATATGGGGGCAGGGGCGCACGATGCAAGGGCGGTTGTCGAACCCTTGCCGCGCCGCCCCTGACCCTCCTGAAATTACAGCTTCTTGATGAGCACCAGCGAGCGGCGCTGCCAGTTGTAGAGCCGGCGCCGGTCGGCGGGCAGATCATCTACGCCTGCCTTGACGAAGCCGCGCTTGAGGAACCAGTGCTCCGTGCGGGTCGTGAGCACGAACAGCCGCTCCAGACCGCGCGCGCGGGCGCGCTGCTCGATGTGCTTGAGCAGACGTTCACCGTCGCCCGATCCCTGAGCTTCCGGATCGACCGTCAGGCAGGCCATCTCACCAATGCGCTCCGTCGGATACGGGTAGAGTGCGGCGCAGCCGAACAGGCGCCCATCGTGCTCGATGACCGAGAAATGATCGATGTCGCGCTCCAACTGGTGACGGCCGCGCCGCACCAGCGTGCCGTCGGCCTCCAGCGGCTCGATGAGTTGCAGGATGCCGCCGACGTCGTCGATGGTCGCCTCGCGCAGGCTTTCCAGATTCTCGTACGAGATCATCGTGCCGACGCCATCGTGCGAGAAGAGTTCGAGCAGCATGCTGCCGTCGAGCGCGAACGGCACGATGTGGGCACGGCCCACGCCGGCGCGGCAGGCGCGCGTCGCATACTTCAGATAGAACGCCGAGTCGCGGTCGATCGTGCCCTGCGACTGCATGCGCTGGGCGTCTTCGAGCGTCAATTCACGCTGCAACTCGTTGTATTCGTTGAGAACGCCGGGCGTCTCGGTGATGAAGATCAGCTTGTCCGCGCGCAGCGCAATCGCTGCCGACGACGCCACGTCTTCCATCGTCAGATTGAACGACTGCCCGGTCGGCGAGAAGCCGAGAGGCGAGAGCAGCACGATCTTGCCGTTCGCGAGCGACAGGCGAATCGATTCCGCGTCGACCTTGCGAACCACGCCCGTGTGCTGGAAGTCCACGCCGTCGACGATCCCGACCGGGCGGCCCGTGACGAAGTTACCCGACACCACGCTGATGCGCGCGTTGCCCATCGGCGTGTTCGGCAGCCCCTGGCTGATCGACGCCTCGATGTCCAGACGCAACTCGCCGGCGGCTTCCTTCACGGCTTCGAGCGCGGCGGCATCCGTGATGCGCAACTGCTGGGCAAAGTGCGATTCGATATGTCGCAGGCGCATCTGCTCTTCGACCTGCGGTCGCGAGCCGTGCACCAGCACGATGTGCATGCCCATGGCGCAGAGCAGCGCGACGTCCTGAATCAGGGAGTCGAGCCCGCCTGCCGCGACCAGTTCGCCGCCAAAGGCGACCACGAAGGTCTTGTCACGGAATGCATGGATGTAGGGGGCGACCGAACGCAGCCAGTCTACGAACTGGGCTTGATGGGCGGTCTCTTCGTCTTGGAGGGCGGGGTCGGGTTCGGTCAGCATGGGTGTACGTGCGCAAACATGCGCAGATTATATAATGCGCGCCCATGGCAAGTGATGAACGAAATCGACAATCTCAGCCCCCGAAGCCGAAAGTGACGGCGCCGGGGCAGACGCGTGCCCAAACCGCAGGCACGTCGCAAACTTCCGACCCCGGGAATCCCGTGAGGACGGGCAAGCCGCAGCCGCCTGCGCAGCCGGCCGACAAGGGCCGCCCGACGAAGGGCGGTGCCGGCACAGGAAACCCCGGGCAGCCCAAAGGCGCGCGCGCAGACAGTGGGCCGACGGCCGGCGCACGCCGTGCGTCCCCCGCCGAGCGAGAGGCGGAACGCGTCAAACGCGATGCCGAACGCCTGGCCGCCCGGCAGGCCGCCGCCAACCGTGTGCCGGAGATCGCCTTCCCCGAAGCGCTGCCGGTGTCCGGCCGACGCGAGGAGATCGCGCGCGCTATCGCCGACCATCAGGTCGTGATCGTGAGCGGTGAGACCGGCTCGGGCAAGACCACGCAGCTTCCCAAGATATGCCTGGCGCTGGGCCGCGGCCTGGGCGCGGGCGGTACCGGCCTCATCGGTCACACGCAGCCGCGCCGGATCGCTGCCTCGGCCACGGCACGCCGCATTGCCGACGAACTGAACACGCCGTTGGGCGAAATCGTCGGCTTCAAGGTGCGCTTCAACGACACGCTCTCGAATGGCGCGTCCGTCAAATTGATGACGGACGGGATTCTCCTCGCCGAGACGCAGACCGATCCGTTGTTGCGTGCGTACGACACTATCATCATCGACGAGGCGCACGAGCGCAGTCTGAACATCGACTTCCTGCTCGGCTACCTCAAGCAGTTGCTGCCGCGCCGCCCCGACCTGAAGGTCATCATCACCTCGGCGACCATCGACGCCGACCGCTTCGCCCGCCACTTCGGCACAGGCGAGGGAGATGCGCTGCGTCCGGCGCCGGTCATCGAAGTGAGCGGACGTCTGTATCCGGTCGAGGTGCGCTATCGACCGATTCAGGATGACGTGCGCATCGCGAACGCCGAGGGACGTGATGGACGCGAGGGCAGCCGCGCCAGCGCGCGCGACCGCGAGCGCGATCTGATGGACGGCATCGTCGATGCCGTCGACGAACTCTGTCGCGAAGGCTCGGGCGACGTGCTCGTCTTCCTGCCCGGCGAGCGCGAAATTCGCGAGGCGGCCGAATCGCTGCGCAAGCACCATCCACCGCACACCGAGATTCTGCCGCTGTTCGCGCGCCTGTCGGCGACCGATCAGGAGCGGGTGTTCAAGCCGTCGAACGCGCGACGCATCGTGCTCGCCACCAACGTTGCCGAAACGTCGCTGACCGTGCCGGGTATCCGGTACGTGGTCGACGCGGGCACGGCGCGCGTGAAGCGCTACTCGTACCGCAACAAGGTCGAGCAGTTGCAGATCGAGTCGATCTCGCAGGCGGCGGCGAATCAGCGGGCAGGGCGATGCGGCCGTGTGGCCGACGGCGTGTGTATCCGTCTGTACGACGAGGCCGACTTCCAATCGCGCGCGCGCTTCACCGATCCGGAAATCCTGCGCTCGTCGCTCGCCGCCGTCATCTTGCGGATGCAGTCGCTGCGACTCGCGAAAGTCGAGGAATTCCCGTTCATCGAGCCGCCGCCGGGTCGCGCCATCGCCGACGGCTACCAGTTGCTGAACGAACTGGGCGCCGTCGACGACGCCAATCAGCTCACCCCGCTCGGTCGCGAACTGGCGCGCCTGCCGCTGGATCCGCGCGTAGGTCGCATGATCCTCGCCGCGCGCGACCAGCAGTCGCTGCGCGAAGTGCTGATCATCGCCAGCGGTCTGGCCGTGCAGGACCCGCGCGACCGGCCGATCGAAGCGCAGGACGCCGCCGACAACGCCCATAAGAAGTTCGCCGACGAGCGCTCCGAATTCCTCTCGTGGATCAAGATCTGGAAGTGGTTCGAAGACGCCATCGCGCACAAGAAGTCCAACCGTCTGCTCGCGCAGGCGTGCCGCGAGAACTTCCTGTCGCAACTGCGGCTGCGCGAATGGCGCGACGTGCACAGCCAACTGCTCACCGTGGTGCGCGAGCAAGGCTGGCGCCTCAACGAGTCCGAGGCGACCTACGAGCAGGTGCATCTGGCCTTGCTCGCGGGGTTGCTCGGCAATATCGGCTGCAAGGCCGACGACGATCCGCACTTCCTCGGCGCGCACGGTATCAAGTTCCACATCTGGCCGGGGTCCTCGTTCGTGAAGAAGGCTGGGCGCTGGGTGATGGCCGGCGAACTCGTCGAGACGAGCCGCCTCTATGCGCGCTGCATCGCCCGCATCGAGCCGGAGTGGATCGAGCGCGTGGGCAAGCATCTGGTGAAGACGTCGCTGTCCGACGCGCACTGGGAAAAGAAGGCCGCGCAGGTTGTCGCCTACGAGCGCGGCACGCTCTACGGTCTGACGATCTACGCGCGCCGACGCATGAACTTCGGCCCGCGCGATCCGCGTCGTGCGCGTGAGATTTTCCTGCGCAGCGCCCTGGTCGAAGGCGAATGGGAGACGAAGCTCCCGTTCTACGCGCATAACCGCAAGCTCATCGCGGACATCGAGCAACTCGAACACAAGTCGCGTCGTCAGGACGTGCTGGTCGACGACGAACTGATCTACGCGTTCTACGACGCTCACGTGCCCGCCGACCTGTACGACGGCGCGAGCTTCGAGCATTGGTATCGCGAGACGTCGAAGGGCGCGCCGAAACTGCTCTATCTCGTGCGCGACGATCTGATGCGTCACGAGGCCGCGGGCGTGACGACCGACCTCTTCCCGAAGAAGACGGCGATCGCGGGCATCGAAATGGCGCTCACGTACCACTTTGAGCCGGGTACGCCGCGCGACGGTGTCACGCTCGCCGTGCCCCTCTATGCGCTCAATCAGGTCGACGCCCGCCGCTGCGAGTGGCTGGTGCCGGGCATGCTCAAGGAGAAGGCGCATCTGCTCATGAAGTCGTTGCCGCAGAAGCTGCGCCGTCACTTCGTGCCGTTGCCGGAATACGCGGCAGGTTTCGTCGACCGGGCGACGTTCGGGCAGGGGGCGTTGCTTGACGCCCTGATGGCCGACGCGCGCGAGTTGACCGGCGTCATGCTCAAGTCGAGCGACTTCAAGCTGGAAGTGCTCCCGGCGCACCTGTCGATGAACTTCAAGGTGATCGACGAGCATGGGCGTCAGCTCGGCATGGGGCGCAACCTTGCACAACTGCGCGCCGAACTCGGCCAGCAGGCGCAACGTACCTTCCAGCAACTCGCGGCGAAGAGCGGGGCGACGCCGACCGGTGTCGTGTCGGCGGACGCCGGGCCAGCGCAAGGTCAAAGCGGGCGTGATGGCGCGAAGGCCGGTCAGTCGGGCAAGGGGACTGGCAAAGTCGCGGCGCCAACCGCTTCGTCGTCGGCGGCCGTCGAACCCGGTCGTTACGACAACCTCACGACATGGAGCTTCGGCGAACTGCCGGAAATGCTCGAGATCCGCCGGGGCGGTCAGACGCTGTTCGGCTACCCGGCGCTCGTCGACCGGGCAGACCATTGCGATCTGGAAGTGTTCGACGACCCGGACGAGGCGCAGCGCCAGCACCGTGCCGGTCTGCGGCGTCTTTTCGCGATCCAGTTGCGCGAGCAGGTGAAGTACCTCGAGAAGAACATCCCCGGTTTGCAGCAGATGGCCATGCAATACATGAGTCTCGGCACGCAAGAGGAACTGCGCGACCAGATCGTGGATCTGGCGCTGGAGCGCGCCTGTTTGCAGTTGCCGTGGCCGAGCGACAATGCGTCGTTCGTGGCGCGCAAGGACGAAGGGCGGGGACGTCTGACGTTGCTCGCGCAGGAGATCGCGCGGCTGGCCGGGCAGATTCTGGCCGAGTACGCAGCGCTACAGAAGAAGCTGGCGCAGGCCAAGCCGTTCGCACAGGCGTACGCCGATCTGACGGCGCAGTTGCAGCGGCTGATCGGCAAGCGCTTCCTGATCGACACGCCGTACGCGCAACTGGCGCATTTCCCGCGCTATCTGAAAGCGATGGCGGGCCGTATCGACAAGCTCAAGGCCGATCCGACCCGCGACGCACGCGCCATGAGCGAACTGGGGCCATTGCTGCAAAACTGGCAGCGCGCGACATCGCAACGACGCGATCACGGCGACGTGCGGCTCGACGAGTTCCGCTGGCTGCTCGAAGAGTTGCGGGTCTCGCTCTTCGCGCAGGAGTTGCGCACGCCGATGCCGGTGTCGGTCAAGCGTCTGCACAAGGTCTGGGAGGCGTTGCAGCGCTGACATGGCGTGGATGTCGCGCTGTTGGGGACACCCCGGCCTGCCGCGATTTGCGCCAGATCATGAAGTGTTGGAATCGTGTTTCGCCTGATCAAAAAATGTAGGTGGGACGCGCCTTGGCGGGGCGTTCCCGGCCTACAATAGCGACACTTTTTCCAGAGACTTCGTGATGCGCAAACTTCTGCTCGCTGCCGCTCTGGCAGCTTCCTTCGGTCTCGCGGCGCTGTCCGCTCCGGCCCGGGCGGCCGCCCCTGCGCCCGACAGCGTCGTGGTCGTGCTCAACTCGGCCGACGCCAGTGTCAGCCTGATCGACAAGGCCACGCAGAAGGTGATTCAGACGTTCCCGGTCGGCAAGGAGCCGCATCACCTGATGGCGACGCCCGACAACCAGTCGCTCATCGTCGCCAATTCGGTCGGCAACAACCTCGTCTTCCTCGATCCGAAGACGGGGCAGATCCAGCGCAAGATCGAGAACATCGAGGATCCGTACCAGATCGGTTTTTCGCCGGACAAGAAATGGTTCGTGGCGAACGCGCTGCGTCTGGATCGGGTGGACGTGTACCGCTTCGACGGCAAGAACCTGAGCGTCGCTCAGCGGATTCCCATCAAGAAAATGCCGAGCCACCTCGTGTTCACGCAGGACAGCAAGCTCGTGTTCATCTCGTTGCAGGAATCGAACGAGGTCGCCGCCATCGATCTGGCCACCCAGAAGGTGATCTGGAAGATGAAGGTCGGTGACAGCCCGGCGGGCGTGTGGCTCACGCCGAACGACAAGTATCTGCTCGTGGGCATGACCGGTGCGGACTATGCCGCGGTGGTCGACTGGCGTAACCAGAAGGTCGTCAAGACGATTCCGACGGGCAAGGGCGCGCACAACTTCCGCTCGCTCGCCGACGGCAAGCACGTGCTGATCTCGAACCGGGTGTCGAGCACGATCAGCATCATCGATCAGGACTCGCTCACCAACGTGGGCAACATCACCGGGCTGCTGCCGGGGCCGGACGACATGGAACTCACCGCCGACAAGAAGACGCTGTGGGTCACGTTCCGCTGGGCGCGCAAGGTCGGCATCATCGATCTGGCGTCGCGCAAGCTGATCAATACGATTCCGGTCGGGCGCTCGCCGCACGGGATCTATTTCTACGACCGCGCACCGGTGCTGTAACATCAAGGCCTTACTCCCAAGGCTCTGCCGAACGGGTGTCCTCGCGACGCCCGTTTCGGTTCGTACAGCACCTGAATGAACGATATTCTTCGCGCGCTCGGCCGCGCGCTCGTGAGTCTGCTGCATCCGCGCATGCTGTGGCTCACCGCAATGCCCTTCATCGTCTCCGGTCTTCTCTGGGGCGCCGTGATCTGGTTCGGATGGGAACCGTTCACCGATTTCCTTCGCGTCTGGCTTGAACAGTGGGAATTCACGCAGTGGATTTACCGCTTCTTCGGCTATTTCGGGGTGGACAGCGTGCGCATGGCGCTCGCGCCGTTCATTCTGGTGGCGCTGCTCGTCCCCCTGATTGTCGTGACCGCGCTGCTGCTCATTGCGGGATGGTCGATGCCGGCGGTGCTGCGGCATCTGTCGCGCCGTCACTTCATTCATCTCGAAGCCCGGCAGGGCGGCTCGTTCTGGGGCAGCCTCGGTCAGTCGCTCGGCGCGACGGTCGTGTTCCTGATCGCCGCGCTCGTCACGCTGCCGCTCTGGCTGGTGCCGCCGTTCTTCGCCATCGTGCCGCCGTTGCTGTGGGGCTGGTTGACCTATCGCGTGATGACTTACGACGCGCTGGCGTTTCACGCGAGTCCGGAGGAGCGGCGCAGGCTGGTGCGCGAGAAGCGGCTGCCGTTGCTCGTGATCGGCGTGGCCACCGGTTTGCTCGGCTCGTTGCCGACGCTGCTGTGGGTCTCGTCCGTCATCATGATCGTGCTGTTCCCGGTCATTGCGCTGCTCGCGATCTGGCTGTACGTGGTGATCTTCGTGTTCTCGGCGCTGTGGTTCGCCCACTATTGCCTGCGGGCGTTGTCGCGCATGCGTGCGGAAGAGGCGCACCGCGAGCCGGTGTTCGCCGGAACCGTGCTGCCGGTGACCGGTACGCCGACGTCCGAGAGCGAGGATCTGCCGCCGGCGCAGGCATTGCCGGAATCCCCGGAGTCGCCCCTGTTGCCGGGGCCACGCTCCCCCAACGGTTCGCCGTGAAAGTGGCACAATCGTCGAACGGCACGCGCCCGAGGCTCGGCGCGAGGCAATCCCCCAGGCACTGACGACAAAAGAAAGGAAGCATCATGGCGGTCGGCATCATCATCATCGGCGACGAAATCCTCTCGGGACGCCGTCACGACAAGCATCTGCCCAAGTTCATCGAATTGCTCACCGAGCGCGGCATGCAGCTTGGCTGGGCCGAGTATGTCGGCGACGATCCGGCGCGCATCACGGCCACGCTGCGCCGCACGTTCGCCAGCGACGACATCGTGTTCGTGACCGGTGGCATCGGTGCCACGCCGGACGATCACACGCGCCAGTGCGCGGCGGCGGCGCTCAACGTGCCGCTGGCGCTCACGCCGGAGGCCGAAGCGCTCATCATGGAGCGCATTGCCGACACGAGCCCCGACGGCGTTGCTGACATGTCGCTGCCCGATAACCGCCATCGTCTGAAGATGGGCGAGTTCCCGGTCGGCGCACGTGTGCTGCCGAATCCGTATAACAAGATTCCGGGGTTTTCCGTCGAGCAGCATCACTTCATGCCGGGCTTTCCGGTGATGGCGTGGCCGATGATGGCCTGGGCGCTCGATACCTACTACGCCGACCTGCATCACCTGACGAAGCACGCCGAGCGTTCGGTGCTCGTGTTCGGACTGGCCGAATCGACGCTCACGCCGCTCATGGAAGCCATCGAAGCGGAGTACGACGGCATCAAGGTGTTCAGCCTGCCGAGCGTGGGCGACGCCGAACGTGGCGCGATTTACGCACGTCGTCACATCGATCTGGGGGTGAAGGGCGATCCCACGCTGGTCGGTGCGGCGTTCGAACGTTTGATGGCCGGCGTGAACGCGCTGGGCGGCGAGATCGTGCATCCGGCCGAGGCGGTCGCGTTGCCGGAAGGGACGGTGCCGTCGGCCAAGTGACGATGGGATCGTGAGTCCGTCGAGGGGCGCCTCATGCGTTCGGCGGCGGTCTGAGCGGATTGGAATCGCAAAACGGCGCTTGCCTCGATGGGGCAAGCGCCGTTTTGTTTCTGCGGGCAAGGCACGCTGGCGGGCACACGCGCGTTACCAATCGTCGCGCCGCCGTGGTCGGCAAGGGGCTAGCCGCTTGCCGGTGCGTGCACTGCCGTGGCGGCGTGACTTATAACCCGGTCCGAAACTGGTCAGAACCCGGCGAGCACGAGCTTGCCGATGGTGCGGCCGCCTTCGAGTTGCGCGTGGGCGCGTCGCAGGTTGGTGGCATTGATCGGGCCCAGCACCTCGCCGACCGTGGTGCGCAGCGTGCCGGCATCGACCAGTCGTGCGACTTCGGTCAACAGCTTGTGCTGCGCGATCATGTCGGGCGTCTCGTACATGGCACGCGTGAACATGAACTCCCAGACGAACGTGGCGCTCTTGCTCTTGAGCAAACCGATTTCGAGCGGCCCCGCGTTCTCCACGATCGAGCAGATCTTGCCTTGCGGGGCGACGGCCTCGGCCATCGCGGGGAAATGCGTGTCCGTATCGTTCAGGCACAGCACGAAGTCCACCTGGGGCAGGCCGACGGCCTTCAACTGCGTGGGCATGTCCTGATAGTGATCGATGACGTGCTGCGCGCCGAGCTGACGACACCAGTCGCCCGATTCCGGCCGCGAGGCCGTCGCCACGATCGTCAGTTTCGCCAGTCGGCGGGCCAACTGAATGGCGATGGACCCCACACCGCCTGCGCCGCCCACGATCAGGATCGACTTGCCCTCGTCGCTGCCGTCCGGCGCGATGCCCAGACGATCGAACAGGGCTTCCCACGCGGTGATCGTGGTGAGCGGCAGCGCGGCCGCGTTCGCGAAGTCGAGCGACGTCGGCATGTGGCCCACGATCCGTTCGTCCACCAGATGAAATTCGCTGTTCGCGCCGGGGCGCGTGATGCTGCCGGCGTAGTAGACCGGGTCGCCGACCTTGAATAGGGTCACGTCCGGCCCGACGGCGGCGACGGTGCCGGCGGCGTCCCAGCCCAGCACGCGCGGTGCGGATTCGGTCTTGTCCTTCGGGGCGCGCACCTTGGTGTCGACCGGATTGACGGAAATGGCTTCGACCTTGACCAGCACGTCTCGGCCGGCGGGCGTCGGGGTGGGGAGTTCGATGTCTTCGAGCGACTTCGGGTCGTCGATCGGCAGGTAACGTGTCAATCCAATGGCTTTCATCTGCTTTCTCCTGAAGTGGTGGCCCGTCGCCCGCCTTGTGGCGAACTGGCGACGTGCCGGATCCGATAACGAGAGATTACGGCTAGTCGATTGCTTTGATAATTCGGATAATGCGGAAAAGATTTTTTGGAAATTCCGATAAATGTCATTGGACCTCGATACCGTAGCGTTGTTCGTTCGGGTTGCCGCGCTGGGAAACGTGTCGGCGGCGGGGCGCGAGCGGGGGTTGTCCCCGGCGGCGGCCAGCACGCGTCTGGTGCAACTGGAGACCGCGCTGGGCGCCCGCTTGCTGCACCGGACGACGCGGCGCGTCGCGCTCACACAGGAGGGCGAGGTGTTCCTGCTGCAGGCGCAGGCGTTGCTCGCAGCCGAAGCGCAGGCGCTGGCGAGCGTCGGGCAAGGGCTGGCTGCGCCACAAGGGCGTTTGCGGGTGTCGTGCTCGTCTTCGTTCGGGCGGCAGCACGTCTCGCCCGCGTTGCCGGCGTTTCTCGAGCGCTATCCCGGGATTTCACTGGATTTTCGGCTCACGGACCGTGTCGTCGACCTGCTGGAGGAGGGGGTGGATCTCGCCATCCGTGTCGGCGCCCTGCGGGATTCGACGCTGGTCGCCCGAAAGCTCGCGTCGAATACGCGCACGTTGTGTGCGTCTCCCGCCTATCTTGCGGCGCACGGCACGCCGCGGCATCCGGGGGATCTCGCCGCTCACGACTGTCTGATTCTCGGGGACCAGCGTGACTGGCGCTTCGTGACGCCGGGCGGCACGTTGAATGTGCGCGTGAGCGGGCGCCTGGCTTCCGATAACGGCGAGGTGTTGCGCGACGCGGTACTCGCCGGCATCGGCATTGCGCTCAAGTCGACGTGGGATATCGGGGCGTATTTGAAGCGCGGCGAACTCGTGCCGGTGCTGCCCGCGTACCCGCTGGCGGAGGAGGTCGCCATCTGGGCCGTCTATCCGAGCCGGGCTTTCGTGCCGCCGAAAACCCATGCGCTCATCGAATTTCTACAGGAACGTTTCGGTCCCGTGCCGTATTGGGATGTGGAGGCTGGCGTCGACCACGGAACCGCGTTGAGACGGTGACGTGGTGACGTGGCGGGGTGCGCCTCAATGTAGACGATGGGTACGAGGCAATTGCGTGCCCGTATCCTCGTGGCCGATGGCGGGGCTGGCGTGGTGCAACACGAGCCGCCAGCCGTCTGCCTCCTTCAGGTAGACGTTGGTTGCCAGCACGAACGCATACCGAGCTTCCGGACGGGTTTCGACCTGGATCTGCTCAAGCACGTTATGGACGGCGCACAACGGGTTGTGCGCGACCTGAAGGTGGCTGACCGTCACCTGAAGGCCGCCTTTGGTAAGAATTTGCCGCCAACTCGCGCGTACGGCCGCGGGGCCGACCTGGCGGGGGCCCGAGGGATGGATGCAGACGACTTCCTCGTCTTCCGACCAGACATCCATCAGCGTATCGGTGTCGCCGGCACGCAACGCTTCGTAGAACGCGTGCTCGGCGTCTTCCGGGCTAAGAAATATGGTTGCGGGCATAACGACGGCCTCCGTCGGGGTCCAACGCTCGAAACACCGCCCGGCGGATGTGCCGCGTGGTGAACGCGCCGATTATGGAGGGTTTGCCCGGGCTTGTCGAACGCGTGACGGATTGGCGTCGCCGCGGGTCGTCATGGCGGGCAGCAGGGGGCTGATTTGCCCGGCGGTGCTTGCGGGCGCCGGATTGGCTCATGTGCCGAAAGCCCGGGGCTGGCAGATGGACGCGCGGTGAGCGACCTTTGATCTGGCGCAAGGCATCCACCGGGCTGGGCCGGTAGCTTATGGGTAACGGTAACGCAGAAGTGGCGTCCGAGCGGATGGACGGTAACGAAACGAGCGAAACGTGTGAATCGTGCGGGGAAGTGAGGGGAAGTGCGAGCCGGTGAGGGGGCGCAGGAGCGGGGGCGCTCGTGCGCCCCCGGACGCCGGATCAGCAGTGATGCACGCCGGCGAGCTCGCGCAGGGCGACGCCGTCGATGATCTTGACGTGACGCTGGCGGATTTCGATCATGCCGTTCTGCGCGAAGCGCGAGAACAGGCGGCTGACCGTCTCCAGCTTGAGACCGAGGAAGCTTCCGATTTCTTCGCGGCTCATGCGCAGCACGAACTCGTTCGCCGCATAACCGCGCGCCGACAGCCGTTCCGACAGATTCAGGAGGAATACGGCCAGACGTTCCTCGGCACGCATCGTCCCGAGCGCAAGCAGTTGCTGGTGCTCGTTACGGATTTCCTGACTCATCAGGCGATGCAACTGGCGTTGCAGCGACGGTACCTGGCGCGACAGCGTCTCCAGCTCGTTGAAGCGGGCGATGCAAAGTTCGCTGTCTTCCAGTGCGACGGCGGTCGTCGGATGATGGTTGTCTGCGACGGCGTCCAGACCGATCAACTCGCCCTGGAGGTGGAAGCCGACGACCTGCTCGCGGCCGTCGGGGGCCGTGACGCAGCTCTTGAGCGACCCGAAACGAATGCCGTAGACGGCGTTCAGATCATCGTTGGCGTGATAGAGCACTTCGCCCTTCTTGAGGCGGCGGCGCTCGCTTACGAGTGCGTCAAGTCGTTCCAGCTCCGGCTCAGGGATGCCGACGGGCAGGCAGAACTGCCCCAGTGAGCAGGTGGAACAACGAGGCTGGGCAACCGGAATGGGGTTGCCGGGAATGCGACCGATCTCGGTGGTCATGGTGGCCCCTGAAGTTATTTTGAGAGTTTACCATGAGGCGTCGACTCGCCATTTCGGCTGGCGGGACGCCGAGGTTTCGACGATGCTTTACGGGCGTCAGTGTTTCAGTAATAATTGCGCACATACCGGACGTCCGTCTCGCCGCACTATCGGCCTGGGCGTTTTCCCGGCAGGTCGTTTCGAAGCATTCTGGTCGCGCCGCCGTCACTACGACCGAACACAAAAGGGCGCGCGCTTATGCGAAGCGGTTGTTTTTTCGATCGACGACCGTTTCTCGTTTTCCAAGCATCCATTTATTCCTGATACCGGGTTGCCAAGCCCCCGGTCTGCTTAGTCGCACATGAATACCCAAGAGGCGAAACTTGTCCTCGAGACCGCGTTGATTTGCGCGCAGGAGCCGCTCAAGGTCGGCGATCTGCGCAAGCTCTTCAATGACGCCGTGTCCGGTGACACGGTGCGCGCGCTGCTCGAGGAAATCCGCGTGCAATGGGATGGCCGAGGTGTGGAATTGGTGGCACTGGCCACCGGCTGGCGTTTCCAGAGCCGTCCGCGCATGCGTGAATACCTTGACCGCCTCAATCCGGAGAAGCCGCCGAAGTACTCGCGCGCCGTGATGGAGACGCTAGCGATCATTGCGTATCGCCAGCCGGTCACGCGTGGCGATATCGAAGAGATTCGCGGCGTAACGGTCAATACGCAGATCATCAAGCAGCTCGAGGATCGTGGCTGGATCGAGGTGATTGGTCACCGCGACGTGCCGGGACGCCCCGGCCTGTACGCCACGACCAAGGACTTCCTCGACGATCTGGGCTTGCGCGCGCTCGATGCGCTGCCGCCGCTGGAAGATCCGGCGGCGCAGGCGCAGATCGATTTGCTCGCGCAGCAGAACATCGAATTCGGCGAGCGTGCCGAGGGGGATGACGGTGACGAGGCGGTGTCTGATGATGCGCCGGTCGCCGACGCCGAAGCACTCGCACTGCTGGCGCAGACACGCGCCGACGATCTGCCGCTCGCACAAGGATTGCCGGAAGATCAGCGCCCGTTACCGCCTGGCGGCGACGCTGGCGAGGCGGTAACGGAAGAGGCCTTGCTGGACGCCGTGTTGGCCGAAGCCGAGCCTGAATCGTCGCCGGATGCCGGGCATGCGGTCGCGACGGACGTTGTCGTCGATACGTCGGACGATGCCGAAATTGGCCCGTCTGCCGAAATTTCCCCGGATGCCGAGGAACTCGACGAATCGGCGCACGTCAGTGAGCAGGACGGCGAGCCGCAAGGCGATGTGTCCGGCGTGGCCGATGTGAGCGATGACGATTGGCGTGACGAGGCATCGGCCGGGCTCGATGGCGAGCGGTCGGATGACGACGTCGCGCAATACAAGGAATTTTCCGAAGTATCGGAGGCTGTGGTTCCTGTCGGCGAGGATTCGCCGCAAGATATGCAGGACGCCGGTACGGAAGAAGGCGCGACGCATGCGGCAGATCCCGCAGCGTCGTTGGCGCAAGAGGTTTCCCCGCACGCTGTCGACTCGGCAGCGAACGAAGCCGCTGCCGGGCAGCCCACGCCCGGTGCGCTGGATGACGACGAGAACGACGGGGACGACAAGAATCTCGTCACCGGTACCTGAGGCGGCGGCGCCTGGCGCCGTACTCACCCGAAGGGCCGTTTGCGATAAGAACGAAGCCGCGGCACGCATTTGCCGCGCATTCATGGTGCGAACACGGATCAGGGCAGCGATTTACGCCTGCCCGCAACGATCCCGTTTTCCAATGAGGTTGTGTTGAAACAAAACGAAGAATCCCAGGACCTGCACGCACGCGATGCCGGTGCCGATGCACGTTCGCCGGAAGGCGAGGGCGGCGATGAAAAGGCGTCGCGCCGCGGTTTGCGCCGTGGTCCGCGCAGTTTGATCGCCCGCCGTCGTGCGGCCCAGCAGGCCAAGCGCGAAGGCGACGATAACGGCGAAGTCGCCGGTTCGGACGCAGCGCAAGGTGCGTTGTCCTTCGATGCGCCGCAGGCGTCGGATGCCGATGGTGCGCCTTCGGCGGCGCAAGGGCGTGCTCGCACGAACTCGCGCAAGCCGCGTGGCGCCAAGCGCGACGATGCGCAGCAGCCACAGCCCTCCGGTGGCGCCAATGGCGCTGCGCCGGGCGGCCGTGCGAAGCGAGGTGCGCAAGGCGGGCAGGGCGGACCGAGCGGACAAGGCGCTCAGGGCGGCCAAGGTGGTCAGAGCCCGTCCGGCAAGCCGCAAGGCCGTGGTCGCAAGGGACCGGCTGGCGGTGCGCGGGGTAAGGGCGGCGCCGGCAATGCTGGCAATGCAGGCAATTCGGGGGATGGCGATCTGTTCGCGTTCGTCACGTCGGGTGGATTCGACGCGGAAGACGGCGAAGGCGATAACGCGGCTTCGGCACGCGCTCAGCGCGGCCGCCGTCCGGCAGACCGTCGCGTGCTGTCCCCGGACGACGAAGCGCCGAAGCTGCATAAGGTGTTGGCCGAAGCCGGCATGGGTTCGCGTCGCGAGATGGAGGAGCTGATCCTCGCCGGTCGCGTCTCCGTGAACTCGGAACCGGCTCACATCGGCCAGCGCATTCTGCCGACCGATCAGGTTCGTATCAACGGCAAGCTCGTCAAGCGCCGTATCACGAGCAAGCCGCCGCGCGTGCTGCTGTATCACAAGCCGGCAGGCGAAATCGTCAGCCATTCCGATCCGGAAGGGCGCACGTCGGTGTTTGATCGTCTGCCGCCGATGAAGACGGCCAAATGGCTCGCGGTCGGGCGTCTCGACTTCAATACGGAAGGTCTGCTGATCCTGACGACGTCGGGCGATCTGGCGAACCGCTTCATGCACCCGCGCTATGAGATCGAGCGCGAGTACGCGGTGCGCACCGTCGGTCAGTTGAGCGAAGCGTCGCGTCAGCAACTGCTGCACGGCATCAAGCTGGACGATGGCGAGGCCAACTTCCTGCGCTTGAAGGACGGCGGTGGCGAGGGCTCGAACCACTGGTATCACGTGGCGCTGGCCGAAGGTCGTAACCGCGAAGTGCGTCGTATGTTCGACGCCGCAGGGTTGATGGTGAGTCGTCTGATCCGTACGCGTTACGGTCCGCTGACACTGCCGCGTGGCCTCAAGCGAGGCCGTTACGAAGAGATGGACGAAGCGCAGGTGCGCTCGCTGTTCGCGGCGGTCGGCATGAAGGTGCCGGGGGCGGCGTCGGACGAGAAGGGCGCACGTAACGGCGGTCGCGGCGGCAAGGCCGGCGCACCGAAGGAGCCGCGTCGTCAGCCGGATCCGATGCAGACGGCCCTTGGCGTGTTCGCTCGCGAGCCGGGCCAGTCGCGTCGCCCGCGTGCCAATCCGCTGACGGCGTTCGTCGGTCCGAGCGGCGGCTATCCGGGGCAGACGCCTTCGCCGCGAGGCGAGGGACGCCGCTTCGGTGGCGGTAACGCGGGCGGCGGTGGTTACGGCGGCCAGTCGCGTGGTGGCAATGGCGGTAATGGCGGCGGTGGTGGTAACGGCGGTTACGGTGGTAACGGTGGCAATGGAAACGGCAATCGCAGTCGCGGCGGAAATCGCGCGAGTGGCGGCGGCGGGAACCAGGGCAATCGTGGTAACCGCGGCGGTAATCGATCCCGCTGAGTGGGTGCCCCGATTTTGCAACGCAGCAAGGTAGCAACGGCGCTCGGTCAAGACGGTTTTCCGCCGCCAAGCGTTGCAAATCGGGCCAAAACCATATAAAATCAATGAATAAGCTGGTTTGCGTGTCGGGCGTTCTGCTGCGACGCGCACCTCATGCGCAATGAGGCTGTAAGAAATGGGCGTTTCGCCCATTTTTTTTTGCCGCGAGCGTTTAGCGCGGCCGATGCCGCCGTGTCGGGGAGTGGGTGTGCCGACTCAGGTACACCGGCCCGGACGGTCGAGGCGGGCATCGTGCGACGTCCCATGCGGGGCGCGCAGACATGTCGGGCGCTGCTGATGCGCGCGAGTTTTTCTAGGGTGAGCAAAGTTGCAATTGCCAGAACTGATCGAGACCACGGTCGAAGGCCTGGGTTACGAGCTGGTCGATCTTGAGCGCGCCGGCGGCGGACTGCTGCGCGTATACATCGACAAGCCGGAAGGCATCACGATCGATGACTGCGAGACGGTGAGCCGTCAGCTCTCGCACGTCCTGATGGTCGAGAACGTCAATTACGACCGACTTGAAGTGTCGTCGCCGGGGCTTGACCGTCCGCTGCGCAAGCTGCGTGACTTCGAGCGTTTTGCCGGCGTCGAAGTGAGTCTCACGTTGCGTGTGCCGCTTGAAGGCCGCAAGCAGTTCCGCGGTATTTTGCAGGCGCCGCAAGGCGAAAACTTGAGCCTTGAATTCGAAGGCAAGGGCGGCCCGGCGCTGCTCGAATTCACCCTCGCGGATATTGACCGTGCGCGCCTTGTGCCGCAGATTGATTTTAGGAGTCGCAAACGATGAGTCGCGAAGTATTGCTGTTGGTCGATGCGCTCGCGCGCGAAAAGAACGTCGACAAGGATGTCGTGTTCGGCGCGCTTGAAGCAGCATTGGCTTCGGCCACCAAGAAGCGCTACACCGAAGACGTCGACATTCGCGTGCACATCGACCGTGAGTCGGGCGAGCACGAGAGCTTCCGTCGCTGGCTGGTAGTGCCGGACGAAGCGGGTTTGCAGGAGCCGGACAAGCAGATCCTGTCGTTCGAAGCCAAGGAAGAAAATCCCTCGATCGAAATCGGCGAGTTCATCGAGGAGCCGGTGGAATCGGTCGAGTTCGGCCGTATTGGTGCGCAAGCTGCGAAGCAAGTCATTTTGCAACGCATTCGCGATGCCGAGCGTGAGCAGATCCTGTCGGACTTCCTCGAGCGCGGCGAAAAGATCATGACCGGTACGGTCAAGCGTCTCGACAAGGGCAACCTGATTGTCGAGTCGGGCCGTGTCGAGGCGCTGCTGCGTCGCGATCAGCTCATCACGAAGGAAAACCTGCGTATCGGCGACCGCGTTCGCGCGTTCATCGTGAAGGTCGACCGTACGGCTCGCGGCCCGCAAATCGAACTCTCGCGTACCGCTCCGGAATTCCTGATCGAACTGTTCGGCATGGAAGTGCCGGAAATCGAACAAGGTCTGCTGGAGATCAAGTCGGCTGCTCGTGATCCGGGCGTGCGCGCCAAGATCGCTGTCGTGGCGTACGACAAGCGTATCGATCCGATCGGGACTTGCGTCGGCATTCGCGGCACGCGTGTGCAGGCGGTGCGTAACGAGCTTGGCGGCGAGAACGTCGACATCGTGCTGTGGTCGGAAGACCCCGCGCAATTCGTGATCGGCGCGCTGGCGCCGGCGGCGGTGCAGTCGATCGTCGTGGACGAAGAGAAGCACAGCATGGACGTCGTCGTCGACGAGAACGAACTGGCAGTGGCGATCGGTCGCAGCGGTCAGAACGTGCGTCTCGCGTCGGAACTGACGGGCTGGCAGATCAACATCATGACGCCGGACGAATCGGCCGAGAAGCAGAACGAAGAGCGCGGCACGCTGCGCACGTTGTTCATGCAGCGTCTCGATGTGGATGAGGAAGTGGCGGACATCCTGATCGAGGAAGGTTTCTCGAGCCTGGAAGAAATCGCCTACGTGCCCCTGAACGAAATGCTCGAAATCGAAGCATTCGACGAGGACACGGTGCACGAGCTGCGCAATCGTGCGCGCGACGCACTGCTCACGCAGGCGATTGCCACCGAGGAGAAGGTCGAAGGTGTCGCACTCGATCTCAAGAGCCTCGACGGCATGACGCCGGAGTTGCTGGCCAAACTGGCCGAGCATGAAATTCAGACGCGCGATGATCTGGCCGAACTGGCTGTCGACGAACTGACCGAAATGACGGGCGTCGACGAAGAAGCCGCCAAGGCCCTGATCATGAAAGCGCGAGAGCACTGGTTCCAATGATGACCTGCCCCGGCATGCATATGGAACAGTGAACTTTGAAGTTAACCGCAAGGCGCCTGGCCTTGCTTGAAGAGGTTTGAATGGCGAGCATCAACGTAGCCCAATTTGCTGAAGAACTGAAAATGCCGGCCGGCGTGTTGCTGGAGCAACTCAAAGCCGCCGGCGTGGACAAACTCAGCGCCGACGATTCGGTGACGGAAGCCGACAAGGCCCGTCTGCTGGAGCACCTGCGCCGATCGCACGGCGCTGGCGACGGCGACAAAAAGAAGATTACTCTGACGCGTCGCCAGACCTCGGAAATCAAGCAGGCCGACGCGACCGGTAAGGCGCGGACGATTCAGGTCGAAGTGCGCAAGAAGCGCACGTTCGTCAAGCGCGACGACGTCGCGGAAGGCGCTGAGAACGCTGCAGCGGCTGCCGAAGACGAAGCCCTCCGTCTGCGCGAAGAAGACGCACGCCGCGAAGCGGAGCGTCTGGCAGCGGAAGCGGCCGAACTCAAGCGTCGCCAGGAACAACTGGAGCGCGAAGAGGCCGAGCGTCGCGAGCGCGAAGAGAAGGAAGCTGCCGAGCGCCGTGTGCGTGAGGAAGCGGAGCGCGTAGCCGCGGCAGCGAAGGCAGCCGAAGAGCAGAAGGCGAAGGCCGAAGCCAAGGCAGCCGACGCTGAAGCCGAAAAGCAGGCGCAAGTGGAAGCCGACAAGGCGGCCAAGGCCGACGCCGAAAAGGCAGCGCAGGCAGCACAAGCCGAGAAGGCCGCTGCCGCCAAGGCTGATGCCGAGCGCGAGCAGGCTCGCAAGGCGAGCGAAGAAGCCCGTGCCGCCGCCGAAAAGGCGAGCGCAGCGGCTGACAAGGCGCGCGCCGAAGAAGAAGCGATTCGCAAGCGTCGTGCCGCGGCCGAAGCCGAAGCCCGCGCGATTCGCGAAATGATGAATGCACCGCGTCGCGTGCTGAAGGCACCGGAGCCGGCACCTGCTGCCGCCGCACCGGCGAAGCCGGATGCTGCGAAGGGTACGTTGCACAAGCCGGCCAAGCCGGAAGGTGCGGCTGCCAAGCCGGCAGACAAGAAGCCGGCCGCCGCGCCGGCCTCGACGACGGCGGGTGCTGCCGACAAGAAGGACAAGAAGCCGGGCGCCTGGCAGAAGGACACCGACAATCGCAACAAGCGTGGCGGCATGAAGACACGCGGCGATACGAGCGGTGGTTCGGATGGCTGGCGCGGCGGTGGCCGTGGTGGCCGTCGCGGCGACCGTCATTCGCAGGACGACCGTCAGGCATTCCAGGCACCGACCGAACCGGTCGTGCGTGATGTGCACGTGCCGGAAACGATCAGCGTTGCCGATCTGGCGCACAAGATGTCGGTCAAGGCCGCCGAAGTCATCAAGCTGATGATGAAGATGGGCCAGATGGTGACCATCAACCAGGTACTGGATCAGGAAACGGCCATGATCGTGGTCGAGGAACTGGGGCATCGTGCGATCGCCGCGAAGCTGGACGATCCGGAAACGCTGCTCGACCTCGGCAACGACGTGACGGAAGCCGAAGCGCTGCCGCGTCCGCCGGTGGTGACCGTGATGGGTCACGTCGACCACGGCAAGACCTCGCTGCTGGACTACATCCGTCGCGCCAAGGTGGCGTCGGGCGAAGCCGGCGGCATTACGCAGCACATCGGTGCGTATCACGTCGACACGCCGCGCGGTACGGTGACGTTCCTCGACACGCCGGGTCACGAGGCCTTTACGGCCATGCGTGCTCGCGGCGCACAGGCAACGGACATCGTGATTCTCGTGGTCGCGGCGGACGATGGTGTGATGCCGCAGACGAAGGAAGCGATTGCCCACGCAAAGTCGGCCGGTGTGCCGATCGTGGTGGCGATCAACAAGATCGACAAGCCGGAAGCCAACCCGGACCGCGTGAAGCAGGAACTGGTGGCCGAAGGTGTGGTGCCGGAAGAGTACGGTGGCGATTCGCCGTTCGTGCCGGTGTCGGCCAAGACGGGTACGGGTATCGACGATCTGCTCGAGAACGTGCTGCTGCAAGCCGAAGTGCTGGAGTTGAAGGCACCGGTGGAAGCGCCGGCCAAGGGTATCGTGATCGAAGCGAAGCTGGACAAGGGTAAGGGTCCGGTCGCCACGATTCTGGTGCAGTCGGGCACGCTCAAGCGCGGCGACATGGTGCTGGCAGGTCAGGCTTACGGTCGCGTTCGCGCCATGCTGGACGAAACCGGCAAGAACACGAAGGACGCAGGTCCGTCGATCCCGGTCGAAATCCAGGGTCTGTCGGAAGTGCCGGGCGCCGGTGAAGAAGTGCTGGTGGTTCAGGACGAACGCAAGGCACGTGAAATCGCACTGTTCCGTCAGGGCAAGTTCCGCGACGTGAAGCTGGCCAAGCAGCAAGCTGCGAAGCTGGAGAACATGTTCGAGCAGATGGCCGAAGGCGAAGTCAAGACGCTGCCCCTCATCATCAAGGCAGACGTTCAGGGTTCGCAGGAAGCACTGGCGCAGTCGCTCAACAAGCTCTCGACGCCGGAAGTGCGTGTGCAGATCGTGCACGCTGCGGTCGGTGGCATCAGCGAAAGCGACGTCAACCTGGCAACGGCTTCGAAGGCGGTCATCATCGGCTTCAACACGCGTGCCGATGCACTGGCCCGTAAGCTGGCCGAGTCGAACGGTATCGATATTCGCTACTACAACATCATCTATGACGCAGTGGATGAGGTGAAGGCAGCAATGTCGGGCATGCTGGCGCCGGAGAAGAAGGAAGAAATCACGGGTATGGTCGAAGTGCGTCAGACGTTCAAGGTGCCGAAGGTCGGTACGGTGGCCGGCTGTATGGTGCTCGACGGCTTCGTCAAGCGTTCGTCGCACGTGCGTGTGCTGCGCGACAACGTGGTCATCTTCACGGGCGAGCTGGATTCGCTCAAGCGCTTCAAGGATGACGTCAAGGAAGTCAAGTCAGGTTTCGAGTGCGGTCTGTCGGTGAAGAACTTCAACGACATTACGGAAGGCGACCAACTGGAAGCGTTTGAAATCACGGAAGTTGCGCGCTCGCTGTAACGCGATTTGCACAATGGAAGTGGAATGGCCCACCAAGCCGGGAAACCGGTGGCGTGGGCCATTGCATTACTAGCGAGTATGTTATGGCAAAGAAACGTGGCGTTCCCGGTCGAAATCTTCGCATCAACGATCAAATCCAGCGCGATCTCTCGGAGTTGATTCAGCGCGAAGTGAAGGACCCGCGCATTGGGCTGGTCACGCTGCAAAGCGTGGAAGTGACGCCTGATTACGCGCATGCGAAGGTGTTTTACACGACGCTCACCGGCGATCCGAAAGCGACCGGCGAAGCGCTCAACGAAGCCGCAGGCTACCTGCGCAATCTGCTGTTCAAGCGCTTGCACATTCACACGGTGCCGACGCTGCATTTCCACTTCGACCAGTCGATCGAACGTGCCATCGAGATGTCGCGTCTGATCGATACGGCCAACGCCACGCGTGCGAAGGAAGATGCGGAAGATGCGCAAGCCGACGACGATGCCGACGACGGTGTTGAAGGCGATCACAAGGAAGACGACGGCAAGTAAGTCGTCGATTGACAACGTAGCCTGCCGGGCTGGCGCAAAGCGAGTCCGGCGGTGTTGCGATGCCCGAGCGCTGTCGATGCGCGCCGCGGCGTTACCCCATTCGAATTTCTCAAGTCATTCCCACACATGAAGGACCCGCGTTCGCAGGCACCCCGCCAAAAGCTCCCTCGTTTCCCGCTCGACGGTGTGTTGCTGCTCGACAAACCGCTGGGGCTGTCGTCCAACGATGCCTTGATCAAGGCCAAGCGTGCGCTTCAGGCGCTCAAGGCCGGTCACACGGGCACGCTCGATCCGTTGGCGACAGGGCTGTTGCCACTCTGTTTCGGTGAGGCGACGAAGTTCTCGCAAGACTTGCTCGAAGCCGACAAGACGTACGAAGCGCGAGTGCGTCTGGGGGAGACGACAACGACGGGCGACGCGGAAGGCGAGGTGTTGCAAACGCGTCCGGTGCAGGTGGACGAAGCCGCGATTCGTGCCGTATTACCGCGCTTCACCGGGCCGATTTCACAGGTGCCGCCGATGTACTCGGCACTCAAGCGCGACGGCAAGCCGCTTTACGAGTATGCCCGCGCCGGTCAGACCATCGAGCGCGAGGCGCGGTCGGTGACGATCCATCTGCTGGAAATGACGGAATGCGCGTTGCCGGCCGAGAACGAATTCACGTTCCGCGTGACGTGCAGCAAAGGCACTTACGTGCGTACGCTGGCGGAAGACATCGGCGAAGCGCTGGGTTGCGGGGCACATCTGCGTGCGCTGCGACGCACGGCGGTCGGTCCGCTCACGCTTGAGGGCGCCGTGACGCTGGAAGACCTGAATGCGCTCGATCATGCACAGCGCGTCGAGAAGCTCGCCCCGGTCGACGCACTGCTCAAGACGCTCCCCGCCGTGTGGCTCGACGATACGCTTGCGAAGCGCTTCAGTCATGGGCAACGTCTGCGTCTGGACGATCTGCGTTGTCCCGCGCCCTTGCGTGCATGTGCTGCCGGGCACGACGGCATCGAAGTCAAGGTCTACGCCGAAGCCAACGTCGACACCGCCGCACGCCTGCTGGGCGTTGCACGTCTCGACGGCGAAGCGCTGCTCACGCCTCAGCGGTTGCTCAAGACGCAGTGAGGGGCGGTGCCGCTGCTGGCGCCGCGCCGCAATTCAGCGCGGCTTGACGTTGTTAGCTTGAAGCCCCTTGGGACCGGCTGTCACCTCATACTCGACTTTCTGGCCTTCCGTCAGAAATCTGTCGGTGCCGCCACCCTGGATGGCGGCGAAATGGACAAATACGTCTTCGCCCCCATTGTCTGGCGTGATGAAGCCAAAACCTTTGTCCGGATTGAACCATTTGACGGTGCCGATCGGCATGGTGCGCTCCTTTTCGTCAGCGTTGTGGTTCGGAACAAACTCGCGAACCTACCGCTATTTCAGCACCCGCTTCCGCGATCGGTAACTGTCAACGTTGTCAGGTAGGTGGACGACGAACGGGGCGCGTGCTCAAAAGGGGCGATGAGCAGAGGGCGTGATCAAACCGGAGCGACGGGAAGCGAAGCGTCAGGCAGCCACTTCCCGCACGTTGACTGCCAGCAAATAGGCGTCTCCGCGCGTGGTCTCGTACTCGACGATCTGGCCGGTGCGAAGCTCGGGCGTGCCGGGCACGCATATTTCGGTCTCGTGGACGAAAACGACTTCGCTACCGTCATCCGGGGTGATGAATCCGTACCCTTTGTCCGGGAAGTAATGCTTGACCGTTCCGCGTGGCATCGGCGGCTTTCCTCCGAAACGACAAATCTGCAATCTATGCGTGGGGATGATGAGACGTCCGGGAGTTGCGATGCGCGCTGAAGGCAGTCTCTCCGGAAGTCTCGATTCGGCACCCGTACCGGTAAAGGCAGACGGCGCGGGCCGTCCACCCGACCCCGTCAGTTCGTGACGTTTTCCGGCTTGAGTTCGACGATGGCGTCGAGCGCTGCCTTCACGTCCATGGCGTACTTGGCCAATGCCTTCTGTTCGTCGGTTTTCGGCTCGAACGACGGCACGCCCACCGGGTGATTGCTCTCGTCGACGGCGACGAACACCATCAGGCAATCGGTCGTCTGACGCAATTCGCCCCACTTCGGATCGCCGGCGTGAACCGACACGTGGATGTGCATGCTCGTGCGGCCCGTGGCCACGATGCGTGCGCGCAGTTCCACCAGATTGCCGACGAGAATCGGACGGCGGAAGCGAATGTTGCCGACGCTGACCGTCACGCAATAGCGGCCCGACCACGTGGCGGCGCAAGCGTACGCCACCTCGTCGATCCATTTCATCAGCGAGCCCCCGTGCACTTTGCCGCCGAAGTTGACGGCGGCAGGCTCTGCCAGAAAGCGGAAGGTGACTTCGGAGCGTTCGATCGGGTTCTGCGGGGTAGTCATGATGTTTGTTTTTGCTGACGGATAGTACTTTCCCGGCCGTTCGGCGGCAGAGGCAGCGTACGCGGCATATTGCCGTGGGGGCATCGGGCCGGGGGATGCGCAATGATACTGCGATTGCGTGACATCTGCCTTCGCCTGGAAAACGGCGCGGATCCGCCTCATGCATGGGCATGGCAGCGGAGGCGGTGCTGGAAAGCGAATTACGCAAGCGTTCGGGCATGGGGCGGCGCACAGTGCTCGCGTCAGGCGGTGGGGCGCCGGTCGAGGCGCTGCCGTCACGCCGTCACGCCGTCGCAATCAGTTGCGATCAGTTGCAATCAGGCGCGATCAGTCGCAAGCGCAGACAGTCAGCCAACGCGCGGGAAGTCGACGAGACGCTGACGGGGCACGCACAAGCACGGGGCCAGACGAGGACACGCAGCGATGATCTCAGGCATCGGCGGGCCGCAATGCGCACCGTTTCACGCTATCCCGATCGAGGCGGACACCTGCAATGTGCCGGGAGACGTCCCGCAAGCGCGCAGCATGGCGACTTCGTCTCATGCATCCGAATTGCCTGAGTCGCGTGATTTTCGACCGATCGAATTATCGGATGATCCCCTGAACCCGGTTCCCGAAAGTCACTCGGTGGCTGAAGGGTTCGAGGCCGTAGCGAGCATTGAAGCAGAAACGGACGCGTTGCTCAGAGCGTGGCAGCTTCGTGAGGCGAACCGTGAAAACGTTTGCGGCGAGGTCATCGCGGCGAACGAGGGTAACGAAGAACACGTTGCAATCGTTATTGATCCCACCCCGGACGCCGCCAACAGCGCCAATTCCACGTCGAACTATTCCTGCCTGCTCAGCAGCGTCGTGCTGACGACCCATGTCGCGAGCCTGGTGTGCCAACTCGTGAGTGTGGCGTCGCCGTACTTCATGCCGGACGTCTTCGCCCGGCTTTCCGGCGAGATGGTGTGCGAACGGGTACGGCCCACGCAGCGGCGGGTCGCGCGTGCCGTGCAATGCAAGGTGCTGCGAATCGGTAGCGCTGTATTCACGCCGGGGATGTTGCTGTCGCCATATTTTGCGGTGCTGGCGCTGAGCGATCTCGTGTGCTGGGGTGTCGAGTTCCGTCGACCGGGGAGCTTGTCCTTCCAAGGGGACAGCCTCGCGAATCTGGTGGCGTGGATCGACAGGCAGGGCGGATTCGCAAAACTGCTCGACATACTCGGTCCCGCAACGTCGGGGGATCCGGCGGAAGCCACAAAAGTGCCGGGAACGGCAGAAGGGGCGGAAGGGGCTTCACCCTCGCGCTCGCTGCCCAGCCGCCTGATCAAGCGCATGCTCGACGAATTACGCAAGACACTCGTATCACACGGCGATCCGGCATGGCAAAAGGCCTTCGCCGTGCGGATTCGTCAGGCATCGGCGGCGCTGTTCGTCGGGCTGATCGCCCGTTTGCCGTTCAGCGACGATACGACGTCGTTGCCCGACGGTCTGCTCGACTTTTATCTGTGGCTGGAAAAGGCGGGCGGTGCGACCAAACTCGCTGCCGCAGGCTCGGAGTCGCTCGTCAAGCCGTCTGCCCCGAAGGCGTTGGATGAGGCGGCGGTAATCGACGACGATCTGCAAAGCATCCGGATCGATGCGCGTGACCCTGCACCTGAGTGATGGAGGTGGCGATGGTTTTCGTCGTCACGCAAAATCGCAAGAACATACAAGACATCAACGAGCGACGTCCGCTATCCTGCGCATCCAGTGGTTATTGCAGGAGTGGTTGTGTCTGGAATGTCTTCTTCGGCTGCGTCGTCACAGCAGTCCGATGTCAAATTCGAAGTGGCGCGCGGCATGCGTGCGTCGTTGCCCGTCATGCTTGGTTTCGTCCCCTTCGCCATGGTGCTTGGCGCGCAGGCCACCCAGAAGGGCATGCCCGCGTGGCTGGTGCCGCTCATGACCGGTATGAACTTTGCCGGTGGCTCGGAGTTCACCGCCGTTCACCTTTGGTCTTCGCCGCCGCATCTCGCGCTGATCGTGGCCATGTCGTGCCTCGTCAATTCGCGTCACGTCCTGATGGGCGCGGCGTTTGCGCCGTTGCTTCGTCATGTGCCATTGCGTCGCGCATTGCCGTCGCTGTTCCTGATGTGCGACGAAGCCTGGGCGATGGCGTTGGCCGATACGCAGGCGCGTAAGGCGGACCGCATCAGCCTGCCGTATTACCTCGGTGTCGGCGTGAACCTGTGGCTCGCGTGGATCGCTTTCACGGCCCTCGGTGCGGTACTGGGGCCCGTGCTCGGCGACATCGAACAGTACGGTTTCGATATGGCGTTCACCGCCGTCTTCCTCGTGTTGCTGCGGGGGATGTGGCGCGGCATGCGCAAGAGCTTGCCGTGGCTGGTGAGTCTCGTTGCCGCAGCGCTCACGTACCTTTACGTGCCGGGCTCGTGGTATGTCGCGGCGGGCGCGGTGGCGGGACTGCTGGCCGCCGTGCTGATGGAGCCACGCAATGTTTGACGTGCTCGATTCGCTCAATGCCGCCACGCTGCTGCCTGTGGCGACGGTCGCGCTCATGGCGGCCACCACCTATGCCACACGCGTCGTGGGCTTTCTCTTGTTGCGCGATCGTGTGCTGAGTCCGCGCATGCGTTCCGTCATGGAGAGCCTGCCGGGATGTGTCCTGATCTCGGTGATCGCGCCGTCGTTCGTGGCGGATCGGCCTGCCGATCTCATTGCGCTTGCGGTGACATTGCTCGTCGCAATGCGCTGTTCGCTGCTTCCGACCGTCGTCATCAGCATTGCGGCGACCGCCGCGCTGCGCTATCTCGTCGGATGAAAAAAACCCCGCTAACTTCAGCGGGGTTCAAGAAGTGCCCGGTAGTACAGAGCAGGGCCGGGCACTCGGGGGGAAGCCTGTTGCGTCAGTGGGCGCCCGCGGCAGCGTCGCCGCCACCTCCGCCACGGATCGGGCGCGTAATCCACACCATCGCGATCATCAGCACGAACAGCACCGCCGAGATCCAGAAGATGTCGTTCGCGCCGAGCATGGCCGATTGTTGCGTCACCAGCCGGTCGATGTAGCCGTGCGCCTGCGGTGTCGACATGCCGAGCTGATTGAGCGACTGCACCGAACCGTTGAACGTGGCGTCGTAGGGCGTCAGGTTTTCCGTGAGCTGCGCATGGTGCAGCGAGATACGGTTATCCCACACGGTCGTGGCGATCGACGTCCCCACGGCGCCGCAGGTAATCCGCACGAAGTTCGACAGACCCGCTGCGGCCGGAATGCGATGCCCCGGCAGGCCTGACAGGATGATGGCCGTGAGCGGGATGAAGAACATCGACATCGGCACCCCTTGCAGGAAGGTCGGAATCATCAGCGTGCGCGTGTCGACCAGCGTGTTGAAGTGCGAGCGCAGCAGGAACACGAGGGCGAACAGCAGGAACGAGACGGTCACGACCCAGCGCGCATCGAGCTTGGGCAGGAACTTGCCGATGATCGGCGACAGGATGATCGCGAACAGCCCCACAGGCGCCATCACCAGACCGGCTTCCGTTGCCGTGTAGCCGAGATAGATCTGTAGCCACTGCGGCAGGATCACGAGGTTGCCGAAGAACAGCCCGTACCCCACGGAAATGGCGATCACGCCGCCGGTGAAGTTGATCCGCTTGAACAGTGTCAGATCGACCACCGGGTGTTTCTCGGTGATCTCCCATATGACGAAGAAGCAGAACGACACGAGTGCCACGAGTGCCAGCACGACGATGGTCGACGAGTTGAACCAGTCGAGTTCCTTGCCCTTGTCGAGCATCACCTGCAACGACCCGACCCACAGCACGAGCAGGGCCAGACCGACGGTGTCGATTGGCTTGCGCTGCGTTGGTGTTTCGCGTTTGGCGTAGATCAGCCAGGTGACGTAAGCGGCGCCGATACCGACCGGGATGTTGATGTAGAAGATCCACGGCCAGTGGTAGTTGTCCGAGATCCATCCGCCGAGAATCGGGCCCATCACCGGGGCGACGAGCGTCGTCATCCCCCATAAGGCAAGGGCCATCGAACTCTTGGCGGGTGGATAGCTCGAGAGCAGCAGCGATTGCGAGAGCGGGATCATCGGCCCGGCCACGGCGCCTTGCAGCACGCGCGCCGCGAGCAGGATTTCGAGCGTCGGCGCCATGCCGCACAGCCACGAGGCCAGCACGAACAGCAGGATCGACGAGATGAACAGTCGCACTGCGCCGAAGCGCTCCGTCAGCCAGCCGGTGAGCGGCACCGAGATGGCGTTGGCGACGGCGAACGACGTAATCACCCACGTCCCCTGGCTCGATGAGACACCCAGGTCGCCGGAGATCGCGGGAATGGATACGTTGGCAATCGATGTGTCGAGCACGTTCATGAACGTGGCGAGCGACAACGCGATGGTGCCGAGTACCAGCTGCCCTCCCGAGAGCGGGGCAGGAGCGTTTTGAGTTGCCATGAGATGTCAAAGGGGGTGGGAGGCACCCCCCTCCGATTTACAGGGGACGTGCGCGGGCCGGCTGATTGCGCGTGTCGTTGGCACCGCCTGCGCTGGCGCCTGCATTGGCGCTTGCACCGGCGTTCTCGGTAATGATTTTGGCGACGATGTCGTCGGCGTCGTGACCGACCTTGTCGTACACGTCGGTCGAGTACACCGGCAGGGTGGGCGCTTCGCCCAGTTCCTTGCCATCGGTGTTACGCACGTTGACCTTGACCTGCATCGACAGACCGACACGCAGCGGATGCTGCTGCAACTGCTTCGCGTCGAGCGCGATACGCACCGGCAGACGTTGCACCACCTTGATCCAGTTGCCCGTGGCGTTCTGCGCCGGCAGCAGCGAGAAGGCGCTGCCCGTGCCTGCGGAGAAGCCTGCGACCGTACCCTTGTATTCCACGGCCGAGCCGTACACGTCTGCCGTGAGGGTCACCGGCTGACCGACGCGCATGTGGGCGATCTGCACTTCCTTGAAGTTGGCATCGACCCACACTTCGTTGAGCGGCACCAGCGCCATGAGCGGCGCGCCGGTCGCCACACGCTGGCCGACCTGCACCGAGCGCTTGGCCACGTAGCCGTCCACCGGGGCAGGGATCGACGTGCGTGCATAGTCGAGATAGGCAGCGCGCACCTTGGCAGCCGCCTGCTGCACGTTCGGATGCGTGGTCACCGACGTCTTGTCAGTGAGCGCCTTGTTCGACACCAACTGGGCGCGGGCCTGTTCGAGCGCGGCTTGCGCGGTCTTCACGGCGTCCTGGGCGTGGGCCAGTTCTTCGCGCGACACGGCACCCGTGGCGATGGCCATCTCGCGACGCTTCACGTCGGCCTGTGCCTTCGTGAGTTCCGACTCGCGCATGGCGACGGTGGCGGCATACGCATCGTTGTTCACGAAGTACGTGCGCACCTGACGCACGGTCTGCGCGAGGTTGGCTTCGGCTTGCAGCAACGCGACGCGCGCGTCGGTCTGGTCCAGCGTGACCAGCGGCTGGCCAGCCTTGACCATCTGCGTGTCGTCGACCTTCACGCCGGTGACGGTACCGGCCACCTGCGGCGTGATCTGGACCACGTTGCCGGCGACGTAGGCGTCGTCGGTGTCTTCGTAATAGCGCGCGTACAGGCCGTAGTAAGCGCCGTAGCCGATGGCTGCGATTGCGATCACGGCCGTCAGCGTCAGCATCATGCGGCGGCGCTTGCCATTGCTTTGCGCCGGCTGGGCAGGCGCTTGTTGTTGGTTCTCGCTCATCATTTGCTCCGTACTAATCTCTCAATGTGCTTTTGACGTTTGTCTTGTTTTGTGTGGCGCTCAGGGCCTTAGTGGGACTGTGCGCTGACGGATTCACCGTCCGTCTTTGCCGGGCGTTCCTGTCCGACGACGAGGCCCGCGGCCTGTGCGTCGAAGCCGCCGCCCAGCGCCTTGATCAGACCGATCTGCTGGTCGCGGCGGGCGAAGTCGATATTCACGCGCGCCTGTTCCTGCGCGAGCAGCGACGACTCGGCGGTGAGCACGGTCAGTTGCGGCGTCAGGCCGGCCTTGTAGCGATCGATCGCGAGGTCGTAGGCGCGTTGCGCGGCGTCTTGCGCCACGCGTTGCGACACCATCTGCTTGTCGGCCGAACGAATCGACGACATGCGATCGGCGATGTCGCCGAGGGCCTTGTTCAGCGTGGAGTCGTAGTTCGCCACGGCGCTCTCATAGGCCGCGTACTGACCCTTCAGGTTGGCGCGCAACCGGCCGCCGTCGAAGATCGGCAGCGAGATCACCGGACCGGCCTGGATGTTCTGGCTGGTCGGGTCGATCAGCTTGCCCAGCCCGAAGGTGGAGAAGCCGAACGCGGCGTTCAGGTTCACGTCCGGATAGAAGCGGGCCTTGGCGACATCCACGCCCTGAAGCTGCGATTCGACGCCCCAGCGTGCCGAGACGATGTCCGGGCGACGGCCGAGCAGGGCGAGCGGCAGGTTATCGGGCAGGGCAGGCGTGGCCAGTTGGGCGAGCTTCGGCGGTGCAATCTCCAGACCACGATCCGGACCCTTGCCAAGGAGCACGCCGAGTTGATGGCGCGTGAGCAGGATCTGGCCGTCGAGCTGCGCGAGCTGCGTCTGAATGTCGGCGCTGTTGCTGTCGGCCTGTTTCTGCTCGACTTGCGTGTCGAGTCCGGCGCGCACGCGATCCGACGTCAGCTTGCCGAGGTTCTGGCGTTGCTTGCCGATGCGATCGAGCACGTCGTGCAGGGCATATTGCTGAGCCAACTGGTTGTACGCGCGGGCCACGGCGGTCGACAGGGCGAGACGCACTTCCTGATCTTCGGCTTCTTCGGCGCGCTCGGCTGAGGTGGCCTGAGCGCGTGCCGAACGGTTCTTGCCCCAGAGATCGAGTTCCCACGACAGCGAGGCAGTCAGATCGCCCTGCGTGAACCACGTGCCGCCGTAACCCGGCGGGTAAATGGTGTTCTGTGTGAATTGCGTGCGATACACGTCGCCCGAGAAGCCGACCGACGGCAGCAGCGCAGCGGCCGCGCCTTCGGTCTGTGCCTGCGCGGCCTTGAGACGGGCGGCGGCCATGGCGAGATCGGGGTTGCCGACGAGGGCTTCGTCGATCAGGGAGACGAGTTGCGGATCACCGAAACGCTGTGCCCAGTCGGTGCCCGGCCACTGGCCGCCCTCGGAGGGCAGGCTGCGCTGGGTCTGATACTGATCGGGCGTGCTGATCTGCTTGTCGCTATGGATGCCGGCGAAGTTTGCACAACCGGCAAAGCCCAGCGTCACAGCCGCCAGACAAATGGCGGAAATCGCTGAGCGGGCCCGCAGATGCGGGAGGAACGGTGAGGCCGCTTTCATCGCAAAACCTTTACGAGTGAAGTCTTGTACTGACAGTAATCGGGAAACTGCTGCTGGCGAGGCCTTGAAATAGTGGACTCGACAGGCTTTTTCGAAGGGAAATCAATGGATTCCGGACGTTTTCAGGATCGGTTCGCCGCCGTCATCCGACTTCGCCGTTGGCAATCACCCGTCGCAGCAGACTCTTCAGAAATCCCACTTCTTCCACGCTGAAACCACGCATCAGATGGTCGGCGGCGCGCGTAAAGATGTCCGGCATCCGGTCGGCCATGGCATAGCCGGCCTCGGTCGCACTCAGGTTCACGGTGCGTCGGTCCATCTTGCTGCGCTCGCGAACGAGCAGTCCGTGGGCTTCGAGCCGGTCGAGCAGCCGGGTCACGGCGCTCGCATCTATACAGTAGTCACGCGCCAGATCGGCTGCCGTCTTGCTTTTGCCCGTCGCCACCTTGTAGAGCATGGTGGCCTGCGTGCTGGTGAGACCGTACTGCGACGTTTCCTTCGTCAATTCCGCCAGGATCAACTGACGCACACGCGCCACCAGGTACCCGAGCGAATCGTCGATGTTGTAGCCGTCACGTGGGGGATCGGCTTGCGGCGCTTCCGGCTGAGACGTCGGCACGGTCGCGGAGGAAGTCACAGGAGGTTCGGACATTTTCGTGCTGCTGCAATAGTTGACTTGTCACGATTATAGCGGGTACTTAATTAATTTCAAGTCGATGCAATAGTTGACTAGGCAAATATTGCGGTGAAAATTAGACGAAATGCTCTAGGATGGTGCGCTGCGGGGGAATCCGAGGGGGGCGGAAGGAGAGGATGTCACTCGGAAATTTCGTGACGCCCGTGAGTCAGCAAAGGGCGGCGTTGTTGCAATGCAGAAAGGCCATGACGCGAGACGCATGCAAGTGGTAGAATCGCGGATTCTCCAAAGGCTTTTTCGAGCACCTCTTTCATGACCCGCGCTCTCCGTAATATCGCCATCATCGCGCACGTCGACCACGGCAAAACCACGCTCGTCGACCAGTTGCTGCGCCAGTCGGGCACCTTCCGCGAAAACCAGCAAGTCGCTGAACGCGTGATGGACTCGAACGACATTGAAAAAGAGCGCGGCATCACGATCCTCGCCAAAAACTGCGCCGTCGAATACGAAGGCACGCACATCAACATCGTCGACACGCCGGGACACGCGGACTTCGGCGGTGAAGTGGAGCGTGTGCTCTCGATGGTCGACAGCGTGCTGCTGGTCGTCGACGCCGTTGAAGGCCCGATGCCGCAAACGCGCTTCGTGACCCGCAAGGCCCTGGGCCTCGGTCTGAAGCCGATCGTTGTGGTCAACAAGATCGACCGCCCGGGCGCACGTCCGGACTGGGTCATCGACCAGACGTTCGACCTGATGGACAAGCTCGGTGCGACCAACGAACAGCTCGACTTCCCGGTCGTCTACGCGTCGGCCCTGAACGGTTTCGCGAGCCTCGATTCGGACGTTCGCGAAGGCACGATGAAGCCGCTTTTCGACGCGATTCTCGAACACGTGCCGGTGCGCGACGCCGATGCGGACGCGCCTCTGCAATTGCAGATCAGCTCGCTCGACTACTCGACGTTCGTCGGCCGCATCGGTATCGGCCGTATCACGCGTGGCCGCATCAAGCCGGGCCAGCAAGTCGTGATGCGTTCGGGCCCGGACGGTGAAATTCTCAAGCGCAAGATCAACCAGGTTCTGACGTTCAAGGGGCTGGAGCGCGTGATGACGGAAGAAGGCGCACAAGCCGGCGACATCGTGCTGATCAACGGTATCGAAGACGTGGGCATCGGCGCGACGATCTGCGACGTGGAAACGCCTGAAGCGTTGCCGCTGCTGACCGTCGACGAGCCGACGCTCACGATGAACTTCTGCGTGAACACGTCGCCGCTCGCCGGCCGTGAAGGCAAGTTCGTGACGAGCCGTCAGATCCGCGACCGTCTGGACAAGGAACTGAATCACAACGTGGCGCTGCGCGTGAAAGACACCGACGAAGATTCCGTCTTCGAAGTGTCGGGCCGTGGCGAACTGCACCTGACGATTCTGATCGAGAACATGCGTCGCGAGGGCTATGAACTGGCCGTGTCGCGTCCGCGCGTGGTGCTCAAGGAAATCGACGGCGTGAAGCACGAGCCGTACGAAATGCTGACCATCGACCTGGAAGACGAACACCAGGGCGCGGTCATGGAAGAAATCGGCCGCCGCAAGGGCGAAATGCTGGACATGGTGTCGGACGGCCGTGGCCGTACGCGCCTCGAATACCGCATTCCGGCACGTGGTCTGATCGGCTTCCAGGGCGACTTCCTGTCGATGACCCGTGGTACGGGCCTGATGAGCCACATCTTCGATGCCTACGCCCCGCTCAAGGATGGTTCGCTGGGCGAGCGTCGCAACGGCGTGCTGATTTCGCAGGACGACGGCGCTGCTGTGGCCTACGCTCTGTGGAAGCTGCAAGATCGCGGCCGCATGTTCGTGTCGCCGGGCGACGCGCTGTACGAAGGCATGATCATCGGTATCCACAGCCGTGACAACGACCTCGTGGTCAACCCGATCAAGGGTAAGCAGCTCACGAACGTGCGTGCGTCGGGTACCGACGAAGCCGTGCGTCTGGTGCCGCCGATCGCGCTGAACCTCGAATACGCCGTGGAATTCATCGACGACGATGAACTGGTGGAAGTCACGCCGCTGACGATTCGCCTGCGCAAGCGTCACCTGAAGGAACACGAGCGCAAGCGCGCTTCGCGCGAAGAGAAGTAATGCCGGCGACGGTGTGCGCGGTGCGATGGATGTGAGTTCATATGCCGCGATGCCAGTCTGTTGGAAGAAAAGCCGGTGCCTTGCGCCGGCTTTTTTGTTTGCCGTCTCGTTTGTCGTTTTGATGGTGTCTTTGCTCGCGCCGAGTGCTTGAGGGCAATGTCCCATGTGCGCCGGCGGTCAATCCCCCTGGGGATCGTGACGTGCCTTTGCCGGATGGTCGGCGGGGCCATGCCAGATCCATTTCGTTGACGCTTGTGAATCGTTCACCAGACATGACCGAATTTGTTCGAACCGAAATCCGCGGCCGCATCGGCTTTATCACGCTGGCACGTCCGAAGGCGCTCAACGCGCTCTCGCACGACATGATTCGTGCGATGGCGTCGGCGCTTGCCGAATGGCGCGACGATCCGGCGGTGCTGGGTGTGGTGTTGCAGGGAGAGGGAGAGAAGGGGCTGTGCGCTGGTGGCGACATTCGCTATTTCCATGAGGCGATCGGTGCCGGGCGCACGGATATCATGGATTTCTTCACCGACGAGTACGTGCTGAACTACACCATTGCTTCGTATCCGAAGCCTTACATCGCGTTGATGGACGGTGTCGTGATGGGCGGTGGTATGGGAATTTCACAAGGGGCTGCGCTGCGTATCGTGACGGAAGCCACGCGCATGGCGATGCCGGAGACGGCTATCGGCCTGTTCCCCGACGTCGGCGGCGGCTTCTTTCTCGCGAACCTGGCGGGTCATCTCGGTGAGTACCTTGGGACAACGGGTGTCGTGTTTGGCGCTGTCGACGCATGCGAAATCGGTCTGGCCGATGTCGTACTGCCGCGCGCCTCGTTGCCGGCGCTGTGCGAGCATCTCGCCCGTGGCGATTGGCCTGACAGCGACGCCGTGCTCGACGCCGCGCGGCGTTTCTGTCGCGAAAGTCTTCCCCCGGCAGGGCTCGCACCAGGCAAGCTGGCGCCGTTGCGCGACGTCATCGACGAGCACTTCGCGCTGGCCGACATGCCGGCGATCCTGAAGGCGCTCAAACTCGAAGCGCGTTGCGAGTATTCAGGTTGGGCGGAGGAGACGGAAGACCTGCTGCGTACCAAGCGCTCGCCGCTCATGGTGTGTGTGGCGCTGGAACAGGTACGTCGCGCACGCAAACTGTCGCTGGCGGACGAACTGCGCGAAGAGTGGTTGATGATGCGCAGTGTCTTCAACCTCGACGGTCGCACGGGCGCCGAAGGCGTAGAGGGCATTCGCGCGATGGTGGTCGACAAGGACCACAAGCCACGCTGGCAACACCCGAGCATCGAAGCGGTCAAGCCGGAAGACGTCCGGCGATTCTTCGACGGCGAGCGGTGCGGCGCAGACAATCCGCTACGCGACCTCGGCAAGTCGCCCGAATAAGCCCGCGCTCGCCCTCGATCGATGTATCGGATCTGCGAACCGGCATCGCCGGTAGTTTCGAGGTCTTGAGCGCAAGCCGACGATTCCATCAGCGATACCGTCAACAAGTCCGACACGCGCGTGCTACCTCTGCGACCAGGGGCGATGCGTGGGTCGTCGGTGGCACGACTGAGGTTACACCGCCGCCTGACAGAACTGTTCGCCGACGGCCTGATCGAGCTTGCGGCAAATGTCTGCGAACGTGCCGACCATCACGATGTGCGACATATCGCGATAGACGCGCACGTCATGACTTTTCTCTACCGCCTGGCTGTCACGCCGCGCTTGCGGTTCGCGCACATCACGCGATGCCTTGACGGCTTTTCCGGCAGGGCAGGCGCGACGCGTGGCCGTCGCCATGGCCGCCGCAATCGTGCGTGGCAACGTTGTGGTGCGAGTGCGCGCGGGCACCGTGTAGGAGCGGGCGATGGCGGGGGCTGATGCGAACGGGCCGGACAACGCCGACAGTCCGTACACCGCCGAGAGTCGCGTCTGTGATGACACGCGCACGCGCGGTTGACCAAGCGACGTACGCAGCAAACCTAAGAGTCGAGCCATGATGCGATCCTTCTTCCAATGCGGGTCAGAGGGACGTGTTCTGCTGTCTGGTGAATCTTCGATGGCACGGCGAAATCCGGTGCAAGAAGGCTTCGCAATGCGTCATCACAAATCACGGGCGCAGCAGGGCACGGGCGCCGGACCCAGCCCGGCGCAGTCGGAAATGCAAAACTTCAGGGAGTGGGGCGACGCGCTATGTTGCTACGTCAGGCCGCCCCGGTATTCGCGCTGAACGACCGTCAGAGATCGTTATTGCGGATCAAGCCGACCGCAATCCCTTCCAACGCAAAATCACCACTGCCTTCGTCGACATTGATGTTTTCGAAGTCGGGGTTTTCGGCAATCAATTCGACGCCGCCCTTGACGCGGTGAAAACGTTTGACGGTCACGTCGTCGCCGATACGGGCCACGACGATCTGGCCTTCACGTGCGTCTGCGGCTTTCTGAACCGCGAGCAGATCGCCGTCGAGAATGCCGGCATCGCGCATCGACATCCCGCGCACCTTCAACAGGTAGTCAGGCTGGCGCGCGAACATGTTCGGGTCGCACTGGAAGTTACGTTCGATATGTTCCTGCGCCAGAATCGGGCTACCCGCGGCAACGCGCCCGACCAGCGGCAGCGACAGTTGCATCAGGCCCATATGCGGCAACGTGAACTGGTGGGCGCCACCGGCGTCGTCAAGACGCTTGAGGCGAATGCCGCGCGACTGACCGGCCGCAAGCTCGATCACCCCTTTGCGCGCCAGCGCCCGCAGGTGCTCCTCCGCAGCGTTGGCGGAAGAAAAGCCCAGCTCGGCGGCAATCTCCGCGCGCGTCGGCGGAAAGCCGGTGCGTTCGATCGCTTGCTGAACCAGTTCGTAGACCTGCTGTTGACGGGCGGTAAGTTTGATCATGGCATCACTGTATGGAAGCACAGGTGGCTGTATTTTTGTACAGTGTTTGCAAAAACGCAAGGGAAAACTTCATGTAGTGGATGAAGTTCCTGCCACACGCCCCGGCGTGGGGGGCGTTCGGATGGCCCGGCACGGCCATGCGACGGGCTTCCCGTCCTGGGAGGCCCGCCACTGGCGCTTTGGTGGCTTACTTGTCCATTCTGACGATAGTGAGCGTGCCGCTTACGTTCTCCACGCGTACACGGACCTTCTCACCCGCATGGACGCCCTTGGCCATTGCAGCGTCTTTCGCCTTGTACGCCATGGTCATGGCGGGCATGCCGATGTTGGCCATCGTGCCGTGCTGGAGCATCACCATGCCGGTCGACGTATCGACGCTCTTGACGGTTGCATCGGTCAGCGCGGCGTTGGCGTCCGCCGTGGAGGCCGGTGTGGAGGCCGGTGTGGTGGTCGGTTTGGCGGGCATCGCCATATTGCCCATGTCACCGGCGGCAAACGCCGATGCGCTGAGCGAGGCCAACAGAACACCCGAGACGACAAGAACTTGCTTCATTGCTTTTCTCCAGAGAGAGTGGACGGCACATCTGTGCCGGGGGATACAACAGGGGAAACGACAGGGGAAATTACGACTACGTCGGGCGCCGCGTCGGAAACGGCCACATGCGTCGCATCGGAAGACGTGCCTGCATGAGGCGCGAGAGACTTCAGACGTCGACGTTGCAGCAGCAGCCACGCGGCTGGAATGACAAACATGGACAGCAGCGGGGCGGTGATCATGCCGCCGACCATCGGCGCGGCAATGCGCTGCATGACTTCGGAGCCGGCACCGTGACCGATCATGATCGGCACGAGGCCCGCGAGAATGACGGCGACGGTCATGGCCTTGGGGCGTACTCGCAACACCGCGCCCTCACGAATGGCGTCGATGAGCAACGCTTCGTTCAGCGTGGCGCCGTTTGCCAGATGCCGCGCCAATGCGCCACGCAGGTACAGCAACATGACCACGCCGAACTCCGCAGCCACGCCCGCCAGTGCGATGAAGCCGACTGACGTGGCGACAGACACGGCGTGTCCCAACCCCCAAATCAGCCAGAACCCGCCCACGAGCGCGAACGGAATCGTCGACATCAGCATCAACGCATCGACCGCGGAGTTGAACGTCAGGAAGAGCAGCACGAAGATCACGGCGAGCGTGATGGGAATCACGGTGCGCAACTTCGCCGCCGCGCGTTCGAGATACTCGAACTGTCCGGACCATGCGATGGAATAGCCGGGGGGCACCGCGACTTTCTCGGCAACAAGCCGCTGCATGCCGGCGACCGCCGTTTGCAGATCGGTGTTCCGGATGTCGACGTAGACGTACCCGGACAGGCGTGCGTTTTCGCTGCGAATCATCGGTGGCCCGTCTTCGATGCGAATCGCGGCCACGTCGCCCAGACGGATCTGCGCGCCGCGATCCGTCACGATCGGCAGATCGCGAAGCGTCTGCAGCGAGTCGCGAAATTCACGCGGATAGCGCAGATTGATCGGAAAACGTTCACGGCCCGCAATCACTTCGCCCACGTTGTCGCCGCCCACGGCCGAAGCCACCACGGCCTGAATGTCGGCAATCGCCAGGCCATAGCGCGCTGCCGCGAGCCTGTCGATGTCGACGTCGACATAACGCCCGCCGTTGATGCGCTCGGCAAGCACGGAAGTGACGCCCGGTGCGTGCCTGATGGTCTCCTCGATCTGCGACGCGATCTTGTCGATCTGTGCGAGATCGGGGCCGGATATCTTCACGCCCACGGGCGTCTTGATGCCGGTCGAGAGCATGTCCAGACGGTTGCGAATCGGCGGTACCCACACGTTCGACAAGCCTGGCACTTTCACGCGGTTGTCGAGTTCGTCGATCAGCTTTTGCGGCGTCATGCCCGGGCGCCATTGATCGCGCGGTTTGAAGCGGATGGTGGTCTCGAACATTTCCAGCGGTGCGGGATCGGTGGCCGAATCGGCACGTCCGGACTTGCCGAATACCGTGTCGACTTCAGGCACGGTCTTGATGAGCCGGTCGGTCTGCTGCAACAGTTCCGAAGCCTTTGCTGCTGAAATGCCCGGCAACGCGGTCGGCATATAGAGCAGATCGCCCTCATCGAGCGGCGGCATGAACTCGCCGCCGAGCCGTGAGATCGGAATCGCGGTGAGGGCCAGCGCCACGAGCGCGGTACCGATGGCGACCCACGGACGCCGCAGGGTCGCTTCGAGCAACGGCCGGTACATCGCCATCAGCACGCGGTTGATCGGGTTCGACGCTTCGTGTGGAATGCGTCCGCGAACGAGATAGCCCATCAGCACGGGCACGAGCGTCACCGACAACCCTGCCGCCGCGGCGATCGTGTACGTCTTCGTGAACGCGAGCGGTGAGAACAGCTTGCCTTCCTGCCCTTCGAGCGAAAACACCGGAATGAACGACAGCGTGATGATCAGCAGCGAGAAGAACAGCGCGGGGCCGACTTCTGCGGCCGACTCGGCGATGAGCGTCCATCGTCGCGATGCGCTCAGTCGTTCGCCGGGGTGTTCGTGCTCGAACGCTTCGAGATGCTTGTGGGCGTTCTCGATCATCACGATCGCGGCGTCGATCATGGCGCCGATGGCGATCGCAATGCCCCCGAGCGACATCAGGTTCGCATTCACGCCCTGATAGCGCATGACGATGAACGCCGTGAGCACACCCAGCGGCAACGACAGAATGGCGACCAGTGCGCTGCGCAGATGGAACAGGAAGACGGCGCATACGATCCCGACGATGACGAACTCTTCGATGAGTTTGTCTTTCAGGTTGTCGACAGCGCGCTCGATCAGTTGCGAGCGGTCGTACGTCGTGACCAGTTCCACGCCGGGCGGCAGCGAGCGCTTCAGATCGGAGAGCTTCGCCTTGACGGCTTCGATGGTCGTGAGTGCGTTCTTGCCCGAGCGCATCACGACGACTCCGCCAGCGACTTCGCCCTGACCGTTGAGTTCGGCGACGCCGCGTCGCATCTCTGGTCCGACCTGAATGCGTGCGACATCGCCGAGCAGGACCGGTGTGCCGCCGGCGTCCGTGCGGAGCACGACATGGCGGAAGTCGTCGAGCGAGCGCAGATACGCCGTCGAGCGCACCATGTACTCCGACTCCGCCATCTCCACGACCGACCCGCCGGACGCCTGATTGGCCTTCGATAACGCTTCGGTGACCGTCGCCTGCGAGATGCCGAACGCGCGCATCTTGTCCGGATCGAGCACGACCTGATACTGACGCACCATGCCGCCGATGGAGGCGACTTCGGAGATGTCGGGCACGGCCTTGAGCTCGAACTTCAGGAACCAGTCGTTGAGCGCACGCAGTTGGCCCAGATCGTGACGTCCGGTACGGTCGACGAGCGCGTATTCGTAGACCCAGCCCACACCGGTGGCATCCGGGCCGAGCGACACTTTCGCGCCCTGCGGCAGACGGCTTTGCACCTGATTCAGATACTCCAGCACGCGCGAACGCGCCCAGTACTGATCCGTCTTGTCGTCGAACAGCACGTAGACGAACGCGTCGCCGAACGACGAGTACGCGCGGATCGTTTTCGCGCCGGGCACGCCAAGCAGCGTCGTGGTCAGTGGGTACGTCACCTGATCTTCGATGACCTGCGGTGCCTTTCCGGGGTAGGACGCCTTGATGATGACCTGGGTATCGGAGAGATCGGGCAAGGCGTCGAGCGGCGTCTGCGTGAGCGAGTAGACGCCCCACGCAGCGATGAGTAGTGACGCGAGCAAGACCAGCAGCCGGTTGTGAATCGACCAGCGAATGAGACGCGCAATCATTGACGGTCTCCTTCGGCTGCTGAAGACGCCATGCCCGCCATGCCCGACATTTCCGGCATGGTCCGCGTAGTTGACGTTGACGTTGACGTTGACGTTGCCCGCGACGCCGACGCCGACGTTGCCGGCATGGCAGCCGAATCGCTCATCTTCGGCAACACCGACTTCAGGCTGGCTTCGGAGTCGATCAGGAACTGACCGGACGCCACCACTTCCTGACCTTCCGTCAGTCCCGCGAGAATCGCCGTGTCTGCACCGGTATCGCTACCTGTGGTGACGGTGACGGGTTGCAGACGTCCGTCGGCATTGCGCACGATCACGATGGCGCGCTTGCCGGTGGTGATGACGGCCTCGGCCGGCACGAGCAGTTGCGATACCGGTTTCGCATCGCTCAGATGCGCGCGCACGAGCATGCCCGGCGTGAGACGCTCCCCGGTGTTGTCCAGCTCGAGACGCGCTTGCAGCGTGCGACTGCCAGGATTGATGCCGGGCAGGATTTCGCGAACGCGTCCGGTGATGTGTTGCGCGTCGTCGGCAGCGAGCGTGGCGTCGACTTTCATGCCGGGACGCACGCGCAGCGCCATCGCCTCCGGAATCTCCACCACCAGCCAGAGCTTCGAGAGTCCTGCGACCTTCGCGAGTGTCTGGCCCGGTGACACCATTGCCCCGTTGCGCACGTTCAATTCAGTCAGCACGCCCGTGCGCGGCGCGCTCAGCACCACGTGGGTTTGCGGCTGGCCGGTGCGCTCAAGGCTGGCGATCAACGTCTGCGGAATGGACAGGGCGCGCATGCGGGCGCGGGACGCATCGAGCAATGCGCCATTCATTCCGCCATTCATCCCGCTATGAAGCAGCGCGAGAAACTCCTCCTGCGGTGCAAGCCAGTCCGGCACGAACAGCGAGGCCACCGGTGTGCCCTGTGCCACGTGCTGCATCGGGGCGTTTGTATACAGACGGTCGATGTAGCCGGTCACGCGCGACTGCACGACGTCCGCCTGCGACTCGTCGAATTGCGTGGCGCCAACGACGTCGAAACCGGCGGCCACCTCGGCACGCCGGACCCTGGCATAACGAATGCCGAGGTTCTGCTGCAACCCGGCGTCGATCCGGACGCCGCCGGAACCATTGCCCGCGCCGTCCCCGGCATCGGCTTCGTCGGCGTACACAGGCATGAGTTGCATGTCCATGAACGGCGACTTGCCGGGCTTATCGAAGTGCTGGCTCGGCATCATCGGATCGTGCCAGTACAGTACGCGACGCGCTTTGCCGTCGGCGGTGGCGGCGTCGCTCGGGGAGGCAGAGGCCTGCGCACTCGCCGAGGCAGAGTGTCGTCCGCCGAGGTAGCCGACATAGCCAACGCTTAGCAATGCGCTCGCCGAGAAGAGTGCCGCGCAGGCGTAAATCACAGTGTTTTTTTTCATGAGGATGTCTCTTAACGGGAGGCGGCCATCGACGGCGGAATCACCTGGTACTCGAGTTGAGCCCAGACCAGTGAGACTTCACGCTGGAGGTCGATGACTTGCAGTTGTGCATCGAGCAGGCTGCGGCGTGAGGCGAAGACGTCGGCCAGTGAGCCGGTGCCGGCTCGATAGGCCGCCGTTGCGAGCGCCACGCGTTGTTCGGCGGCAGGCAGGAGGGTGCTTTGCAGATTCGCGATGCGCTCGCGCCCGTTCGAGAGCGAAGTGGCGAGGGTGCGAATGTCCGCTTCGACCTGACGCCGTGTGTCCTGATAGGTCAGACGGGCCTTGTCGGCGAGTTCGGCCTTCTCCGCCACGTCGCGGTCCTGACGCTGTGCGCGGTTGATCGGCAGTGGAATGCTCACCCCGATGGAGACCATGTTCGAGTACTGCGCGCCACGCTGTTGATACGACACCTCCCATTTCCAGTTCGGCGTGCGATTGCTGGTGGCGACTGCGGTGTCCGCATCGGCGACGGCGATGTCGTCGGCGCCTTCCGCCAGCATCGGCTGCACGCGGGCCAGTTGCTCCGGGCTCAGCGACGGCACGGTCGAATCCAGTGACGGCGGCTCGCCCGACACGTCGGTGACCGGTGCGACGGTCCAGCGCGACAAGGCAATGAGAGCCGTGCGCTCGGCTTGCTGCGCCTTGAGGGCCTGATCCTGTGCGAGGGCCAGCATTTGTCTCGCCTGTGCGACGTCGGTCGCGGTGGACTTCGCGCCACGAAACGATGCGGTGGTCGCATCGAGTTCGTGGGTCATGTGCGAGACGAGTGCCTGCGCCACCGTTGCCGATTGCTTGGCGTAAGCGGCGTTCAGCCACGCGGCGGCCGTCTGCTGGCGGACGTTGGCGACTTGCGCCAGATACCCGGAGCGTTGCCGGTCGACGACACGGTCACCGAAGTCCGAGCGGAGCCGGCGCTTGTCCGACGACACCCACTCCTGCTCGATGCCGATGCGTCGCATCGTCATGAAGTCCTGCCCGACGGTGAACCGCTGATCGCCGTTCACGGGCAGGTTGTCGATGCCAGCCTTGAGTTCGGGATCGGGAAGTTGTCCGGCACGGGCGGCCGCTTGTGAGCTGGCCCTGACGGAGGCCTGCGCCGCTTGCAGTGAAGCGGAACGATCCATGGCCGATTGCAGGGAGGCGGCTAACGACAGCCCTGCGTCTTGCGCCAGCGCTGAGGCGCTGGCGGCGGATAGCAAAAGAAATACGGCGCACGCGCGTGCGCTGACACGCCGGTTGCCCGGCGCGTTGAAATTCGGATGCATGTGAAACCCCACGCGTACGAATGCCATGCGGCATTCGCGTCCTGAAAAGGACGATCTCGCCGTTCAGACGGCGAACCAATGGTCAGAGCAGGGGGTTACAGCGAGGTGGGTGGACGCCAGAGGCCGTCGGGGGCGCGTGAGCGCAGGGCGTCGGTGTAGAAGAAGCCGCTCTTGCGTGCGACGCTTGCCGCGCGTGCGACTTCAGGCGTGATCGCCGGGTGATAGAGGCTGCCGAGGTTGCATTGTGCGGCGACCTTGCACAAGGGGGCCTTGGTCTTGCCGCCGGACGGCATCGACATGCCGTCGCAATGATCCATGCCCGACGATGCTGCCATCGTGCTCATGTCCATCGATGACGTCATGGTTGTCATGGCCGTCATCGACATCGTGTCGCCCGGTTCGCCGGACATCGACATCTGCATCGGACAATCGCCCGCCAGGCCGCTGGCCGCCAGCCCACTGAGGGGAAGCGTTGCGCACAGCAACAGGACGAGGATGAGGCGGAGCAGTTTCACGCTGCGGAGTATAGCCGCAATCTGCGGCGTTTGAATATGACGTGGCGACACCGTGGCGGCATCGGGCGACGCCACGGCGGTATTCATCAGGCCGCAAACCACTGGCGTAAGGCATCCCTGAGACCGTCGACATCATCGGTGCGATCGTCCTCATTGCGCCATGCAATGCAGGCGTCGGGGCGCAGCAGCATCGACGGCCCTTCGCTCACCGTCACGCAACGAACGCTCGGTGCCGCAGCGGCGACGATCTGCGATGCGCGTTGCCAGGGCGTCGCGTCGAGCAACACGCCGTTGCCTTCCTGCATGGCGTCGTAGAGATAGACGCCATCGGCAAGCTGCCAGTCACCCGCGAGTCGGCCGATGTCGGGATGGTGGGCTTCGGCGCCACCAAGGTCGTAGCGTGTCGACACGCCGGTCATCATCTCGCCGATGAAGCGATTGACGTCGTCGAAGTCCATCAACCGGGCGATCAGATCGCGCATCGCACCCGATTGCGGATCGGGCCGCAGGATCGCCACCTGCGCACGCGTATTCGCCAGCACGGCTTCGGCCACGGGGCGGCGCTCGGCCGTGTAGGTGCAGAGCAGGCTGTCGGGCATGTCGCCCCGGATGACGGCGGCAAGTTTCCAGCCGAGATTGGCGGCGTCGAGCAAACCCAGACTCAGACCCTGCCCACCGAAGGGGGAGTGCACGTGGGCGGCGTCGCCGGCGAGAAACACGCGCCCCAGCCGGTAGGTGTCGACGAGTCGCGTGTTGTCCGCCCATCGGCTCGCACTATGCAACGTGTTCACCCGGACGTCTTTCCCGCTGGTGCGGCGCAGGACTTCCTCGATCTCCTCTCGTATCACTGGCGCCTGACGGTCGCGCGGCGGGCCGGAAAAGTCGAGCATGAAGAGGCGTCCGGGCACCGGGCCGTAGCAGAACACGCCGTGCGCCGTGCGATTCCAGCCGACGGGGACCAGCAGCTCGGGATGATCGACGTCCGCGATGGCTTGGTAGAACGTGAGCGTCGGCTCGGTGCCGGGGAACGCAAAGCCGCTCAACTTGCGTACGGTACTGCGTCCGCCGTCGCAGCCGATGAGGTAATCGGCTCGAAGATGACCGTCGCCTGACGGTGAGGTCCAGCGCACTTGCACGCTGTCGTCCGATGCCTCGACGGCGGTGATGTCGTGCTCGCGACGTACGTCGATACCCAACGCCCGCGCCCGTTCGGCCAGCATCGCTTCGAGGCTTGGCTGATCGACATGCCGAGGCCGGCGATCGGGATCGACCTGAGCGTCGCGCCGAATGAGGGAAAGCCCGGCGAAATGGCCATTAAACTTTGACGCGCGTACCCGCAGGTCCGACCCCGTCTGTTCGGTGAACGCGCGCATGGCGTCAGCGCCGCGCGCCTGTGCCTCGTTCACGGCAGCGCGCATGCCGCGCCGCAGTAGCGCTTCGCCTGCCAGTGGCCCGAAGGAGAGCGCCTTCATCGCCTGACTCGGTGAGGCCAGGCGCTCCAGCACGACCACTTTTGCACCGCCGAGCGTCAGTTCGATGGCGCTCAACAGACCGGCCGGCCCGGCACCCGCAATTACCACATCGATGTGTTTCGTCATATACTTCGTATATAAATGTACTGAGTACATGTAAACTAGGTCATCGGAAACGACATGTCAACGCCAACCGATTCGAAATCACTGAGGTCACGCAAGCGCCTTGCCACGCGACAGGGCATTTCCAACGCGGCGACGCGGCTTTTCCACGAGCATGGGTTCGATCACGTGACGGTGGACCAGATCGCCGCCGCCGCCGACGTAGGCCGCATGACGGTTTTCAACCACTTCCCGCGCAAGGAGGACATGTTCTTCGACCGCGACGAGGAGGGGCGTGAAGCGCTGCGCGAGGCGATCCGTGGGGGCGCTGACGGCGTCTCTCCGGTCGAGTCGCTGCGTCTGCTGGCGCACCGGCTGGTCGCGCAAGGCAGCCCGTTCGTGGATTTCTCGGCGCAAAGCCAGGGGTTCGTAAAGACGATCGAAGGCAGCGAAACCCTCAAGGCGCGTGCCCGGGCGATCCGGGACGAACTGGCCGACGTGGTGGCGCAGGCTCTGGCCGAGCGCGCCGGACGGGCATCGCCGGACGTGCAGGCCCAACTGGCGGCCGCGCTGCTGCTCGCGGCCTGGACGGTCGCCTTCCTGCACGCGCACCGGACTTTCCGGGAAACGCAGGATACCGCCGTCGCCCAGAAAAGCTTCCTGAGCCTTGTGGATCAAGGCGCAGTGGCGATCGTGACGGCATTGGCAGGCTCCCCTTACGTCTGACGGACGGTATTCATCACGCGGAAAGCCCTTTCACGGGGTGTTCGCGGTCGTCAGCACAAATTCTCTAATCCTTATTCCGGCATAAACAAAAGCGAAAATATTATTTTTAATTATTTAGACGGACTCATAGACTGGCCTCCTACACACAAGAAGCAAACAAGGAGTGCAAGTCATGAGCAAAGCAGCACGGGGATGGAAAGCTAAGAAGCTGGTAGTCGCGCTGGGCGGTCTGGCACTGGCCGCCGGCATGACGATTCAGGCGCAGGCCGCAAGCCTGTCGCTGCTCAACGTGTCGTACGACCCGACGCGCGAGCTGTACGCCGATTACAACAAGGCTTTCGAAGCCCACTACAAGCAAGTTTCCGGCGACACGGTGACGGTGAAGGCCTCGCACGGCGGCTCGGGCAAGCAGGCCCGTACCGTGCTCGATGGCGCACCCGCCGACGTCGTCACGCTCGGCATCTCGGCCGATATCGACGAACTGGCTTCCGCCGGCCTCGTGAACAAGGACTGGCAGAAGCGTCTGCCGGACAACGCCACGCCGTACACGTCGACCATCGTGCTGCTGGTGCGCAAGGGCAACCCCAAGAACATCAAGGACTGGAACGACCTCGCCAAGCCGGGTATCAGCGTGGTGACGCCGAACCCGAAGACGTCGGCCGGCGCCCGCTGGAACTACCTCGCGGCCTGGCTCTACGCGCTCAAGCAACCGGGCGGTAATGAGCAGAAGGCGCAGGAATTCGTCAAGGCGATCTATAAGAACGTCGGCGTGCTGGATTCGGGCGCGCGTGGGGCGACCACGACCTTCGTGGAGCGTGGCATCGGCGACGTGCTGATCGCCTGGGAAAACGAAGCGCTGCTGTCGGTGAAGGATCTCGGTCCGGACAAGTTCGACATCGTGGTGCCGTCGTCATCGATCCTGACGGAGCCGCCGGTGGCCATCGTCGACAAGAACGTGGACAAGCACGGTACCCGCAAGGCCGCCGAAGCCTATCTGCAATGGCTGTACTCGCCGCAAGGTCAGGAAATCGCCGCGAAGCACTTCTATCGTCCGCGTTCGCCGGAAATCGCCAAGAAGTATGAGGCGCAGTATCCGAAGCTCAAGCTCTACACGGTCGACGCCGATCTGGGCGGCTGGACGAAGACGCAGGCCAAGCACTTCGCCGACGGCGGCATCTTCGACCAGATCTACACCAAGAAGTAATCAGGCAGGGACCTTCGCATGAGTACCGCACTCTTTCCTCTGTGGCGTAAGCCAAGTGCCTTGCCGGGCTTTGGCCTGACGATGGGCTACACCGTCGCGTACCTGAGCCTTGTGGTGCTGGTGCCGTTGCTGATGGTCTTCATCAAGGCAAGCTCGCTCGACTGGGCGAGTTTCGTCACCGCTGTGAGTTCGCCGCGCGTGCTGGCGTCGTACCGCCTCACGTTCGGCATCTCGCTCGCGGCGGCGTCGCTCAACGCCGTGTTCGGTTTCATCCTGGCGTGGGTGCTGGTGCGCTACACGTTCCCGGGCAAGCGATTCGTCGATGCGCTAATCGATCTTCCGTTCGCGTTGCCGACCTCGGTGGCGGGCATCGTGCTCGCCGCGATCTACGCGCCGAACGGCTGGGTCGGACGCTGGTTCGAACCGCTCGGCATCAAGATCGCCTTCACGCCGCTGGGTATTTTCGTGGCGCTGACCTTCATCGGTCTGCCGTTCGTCGTGCGCACGCTGCAACCGGTGCTCGAAGAGTTCGAGCGCGAGCAGGAAGAAGCGGCGGCGTGCCTGGGGGCCACGCGCTGGCAGACGCTGCGTCACGTGATTCTCCCGGCGGTGTTGCCGGCGTTGCTGACGGGCTTTGCGCTGGCGTTTGCGCGTGCCGTCGGCGAGTACGGCTCGGTCATTTTCATCGCGGGCAACATCCCGATGGTCTCCGAGATCACGTCGCTGCTGATCATCACCAAGCTCGAGCAATATGACTTTGCCGGCGCGGCGGCGCTTGCCGTGGTCATGCTGCTGATCTCGTTCGTGCTGCTGTTGCTCATCAATACCCTGCAATGGTGGCTGCAACGTCGTCATTCGGGGCGTCGTGCCAGCGGTTTGTAACTGGCTGACGTCACCAGGCACAACACACAGATCACGCACAACCCGGTCCGCCTTCGAAGAGAACGTTTCGATCATGTCCGATTCACTCACACTGTCGCGCGCCTTGCCGAAAACCGCCAAGGCACGCCAATCCGATCCGACCGACGAGCCCGCGTTCGTCAAGGCCATCCTCATCGGCGTAGCGCTGCTGTTCTTCGCGCTGTTTCTCGTGTTGCCGCTCGCCTCGGTGTTCGTCACGGCACTAGGCAAGGGTGTCGCCGCTTACTGGGATGGCCTGACCAACGACGACGCGCTGTCGGCCATCCGCCTGACGCTGTTGATCGCGGTGATCGCCGTACCGCTGAATCTGGTGTTCGGGGTCGCGGCATCGTGGGCGATCGCGCGCTTCGAATTCCGGGGCAAGAGCGTACTGACCACGCTCATCGACCTGCCGTTTTCCGTATCACCGGTCGTGGCCGGGCTGACATTCCTGCTGATCTTCGGACGTCAGGGGCCGCTGTGGGATTTTCTCGACGCGCACAACCTGAAGATCGTGTTTGCATTGCCGGGGCTGGTGCTCGCGACGGTGTTCGTCACGTTCCCGTTCGTCGCACGTGAACTGATTCCACTGATGCAGGCGCAGGGCAGCGAAGAAGAAGAGGCGGCGCGCGTGTTGGGCGCGAGCGGCTGGCAGGTGTTCACGCGGGTGACGCTGCCGAAGATCAAATGGGGTCTGCTATACGGCGTGATTCTGTGTAACGCCCGTGCGATGGGCGAGTTCGGCGCGGTGTCCGTTGTCTCGGGCCATATTCGCGGCGAGACGAACACGCTGCCGCTGCACGTGGAAATTGAATACAACGACTACCACACGGTAGGGGCTTTTGCGGCAGCGTCGATTCTCGCGCTGCTGGCATTGGCAACGCTGGCCTTGAAGCTCTGGGCCGAACACAAGCTGGCGCAGGACAAGGCGGCGCGTCGTGCAGACGCCGTGCAGGCCTGAAGCGCCATCTCCGGCATCGTCAGATCAAGCATCGAGGAACAAGACAATGAGCATCCAGGTACAACAGGTTTCGAAACGCTTCGGCGACTTCAACGCGCTCGACGACGTCAGTCTCGAATTCCCGACCGGCGAACTGGTCGCGCTGCTCGGGCCGTCGGGCTGCGGCAAGACCACGCTGCTGCGCATCGTTGCCGGACTGGAATTCGCCGATGCCGGGCGCGTGGTGCTCAATGGTGAGGACGTGGCGTCCGTGGGCACGCGTGAGCGCCAGGTCGGTTTCGTGTTTCAGCACTACGCGCTGTTCCGTCACATGACGGTGTTCGAGAACGTGGCATTCGGTCTGCGCGTGAAGTCGCGCCGCGATCGTCTGTCCGATGCCCAGATCCGTGCCAAGGTGCATGAGCTGCTCGGTCTGGTGCAACTGGACTGGCTGGCCGATCACTATCCGGCGGAGCTCTCCGGTGGTCAGCGTCAGCGTATCGCGCTGGCCCGTGCGCTTGCGGTGGAGCCGAAAGTGTTGCTGCTCGACGAACCGTTCGGCGCGCTCGACGCCAAGGTGCGCAAGGAGCTGCGTAGCTGGCTGCGCCGTTTGCACGACGAACTGCACATCACGACGATTTTCGTCACGCACGATCAGGAGGAGGCGCTCGAAGTCGCCGACCGCATCGTGCTGATGAATCGCGGCAAGGTCGAGCAGATCGGCGCGCCACAGGATGTCTACGACACGCCAGAAAGTGCGTTCGTCTACGAGTTTCTCGGCGCGGCGAACCGGCTCTCGGGTGAGTTGCAGACGCATGATTTCATTGCCGATGCGGGCCAGTACCGCGTGACGGTGCACAAGGACGACTTGCCGGCGGTGCCGCAGGATGGACGGGCGATTGCGTACGTGCGCCCGCACGATCTGGCGCTGGTCAATGCGAACGATGGCGGTCCGGGGATCGACGTGGCCGTGCGTCGTGCGATTCCGCTGGGCGGCACCGTTCGCGTGGAGCTTGCCGCGCCCGGCGACGCCGTGTGGGAAGCCGAACTCACGCGCTCCGGCTGGAAGGCGCTCGGTGCGGATGCCGGTACCCCGTTGCGCGCCGTGCCGCGTCAGTTGCGGGTGTTCTCTGCGCAGGCGTGAGTTGCAGGCATGCGTCGCAGGCAAGGGGCCGCACGCGGTGACATCGCGCGGCATCGATCGACAGGACAACAAGTTGTACGTATTCAAACAGACGTGGCAGACATCGTCGACGTCATGGACAGACAAGTAACAGGGCGGAGTTAGATCATGAATTTCCAGCAATTGCGCTACGTGCGCGAAGCGGTGCGCCAGAACCTCAACCTGACGGAAGCGGCGAGTGCGCTGTACACGTCGCAGTCGGGCGTGAGCAAGCAGATCAAGGATCTGGAAGACGAACTCGGTGTGGATGTCTTCGTGCGTCGCGGCAAGCGTCTCACCGGACTGACGGAGCCGGGCAAGGCGGTGCTGCAACTGATCGAGCGTATGCTGCTCGACGCCGAGAACCTGCGTCGCGTGGCGCGCCAGTTCGCCGATCAGGACAGCGGGCATCTCGTCGTGGCCACGACCCACACGCAGGCGCGTTACGCGTTGCCGCAGGTGATCAAGCAGTTCACCAGCGTCTACCCGAAGGTGCATCTGGCGCTGCGCCAGGGCAGCCCGCGCCAGATCGCGCAGATGGTCATCGACGGCGAAGCCGACATCGGTATCACGACCGAGGCGCTCGACCGCTTTCCCGATATCGTCACGTTCCCGTGCTATTCATGGCACCACGTGGCGGTCGTGCCGAAGGAACACCCGCTCGTGGGCCGCGAGAACGTGACGCTTGCCGACATCGCCGAGTATCCGATCATCACGTATGACGGCGATTTCACCGGACGCTCGCACGTGGACAAGGCGTTCACCGATCAAGGGCTGGTGCCGGATATCGTGCTCACCGCGCTTGATACGGATGTCATCAAGACGTACGTGGAACTGGGGCTGGGTGTGGGGATCGTGGCGGCGATGGCCGTCGACCCGCGCAAGGATCAGGATCTGGCGGTGCTGGAGCTGGACAACGCGTTCGAGCCCAGCACCACGCGTATCGGCCTGCGTCGCGGGGCGTTCCTGCGTTCGTATGCTTATCGGTTCATTGAGATGCTCGCACCGGCGCTCAAGGAACAGGAAATCTCGACGCAGCTGCGTGAAGCGCTGGAATTCGCGGCTTGAATGGCCCCCTGAAGCCGGATCCCGCTCTCGTGGCGGGATCGATATTTTCAGCGATTGGGAAGCGGGGCAGTATTGGATACAATCGCTGGCATGACCTTGACCTCATTCAACCCGATTCCTCACTACACCGTGTCCTCCGGTGAGCTGCCGCGCATTGCGCTGCTCGCCACGGGCGGCACGATCGCGGGCAGCGCGGCCGACGCCACGCGTACCGCCGGTTATCAGGCCGGGGCGCTCGGTGTTCAGGACCTGCTCGCCGCCGTGCCCGCGCTGGGCAACGTCGCGCATATTCATGCGGAACAGGTCGCGCAGATCGACAGCAAGGATATGAGCATGTCGCTGTGGCAGAAGCTCGCCGCACGCGTGAACGCCTTGCTCGCGCAGCCTGATGTGGCTGGCGCCGTGATTACGCACGGCACCGATACGCTCGAAGAGACCGCGTATTACCTGCATCTGACGATCAACAGCCGCAAGCCCGTCGTGCTGACGGCGGCGATGCGTCCGGCCACGGCACTCTCGGCCGACGGTCCGCTCAATCTGCTCAACGCTGTGCGCGTGGCGACCGATCCGATCTCGGGCGGGCGCGGCGTGATGGTCGCCATCAACAACCAGATTCACTGCGCGCGCGACGTCATCAAGACGAGCACCTACAAGGTCGATGCGTTTCACTCGCCGGAAATCGGCGTGCTCGGCTGGGTGCAGGACGAACGCGTTGCGTTTCAGCGGGAACCGTTGCAATACCACACCGTCGAGAGCGAGTTCGTCGGCTTGTCCGGTGAATTGCCGGCGGTGGAAGTGGTGTCGAGCTATGCGGGCGTGTCGCGCATTGCCGTCGATGCGCTGGTGGAAGCCGGTGTGCAAGGCATCGTGGTCGCAGGCACCGGCAACGGCTCGCTGCACTCGTTGCTGCAACAGGCGCTGGCCGAGGCGGTGCAGCGTGGGGTGACGGTCGTGCGCGCGTCGCGCGTGGGCAGCGGTCACGTGATGCATAACGGTGCCGCGCCGGACGATCAGTACGGCTTCGTGAGCACCGGCAATCTGCATCCGTATAAGGCGCGTGTGCTGCTGATGCTGGCGTTGCAGGCCGGTGTGCCGCGCGAGCGCATGCAGAGTCTGTTCGACGAGTATTGATCAAAAAAATACGGCGCCAGTCGCGCTTTCGCTCGACTTGCGCCGTGACGCTCGGCAGGGCGTCTGTCGACGTCCTCGCCAGTACACTCTGGTACTTCTCTCACTTCTCCCTGCTTTTTTGCCTGCGGACGGCTTTTTTCTGTCAGCCGTTTGCTTCGTCTTCTCGCGAACTACGCGGTGCGACACCCGTCATGCCGCCATGCCACGCACGACGGCGTTACGGCCGACGGGTGCCTGTCGTTCCTTTGATGGTCTACCGGATTACGCGACGGTATGGTTCGCGAGCATTTCCAGCGCACGCACCATGCCCGAGTGATCCCACGCTGCGCCACCGTTGGCGGCACAGGCGTTGAACAGTTCCTGCGCGGTGGCCGTGTTCGGCAGCGACACGCCGAGAGTCTTCGCCGTCTGAAGCGCCAGGTTCAGATCCTTCTGGTGCAGGGCGATACGGAAGCCCGGCTCGAAGTTGCGCTTGACCATGCGCTCGCCGTGCACTTCCAGAATGCGCGACGATGCAAAGCCGCCCATCAGTGCGGCACGAACCTTGGCGGGATCGGCACCGGCCTTCGAGGCGAACAGCAGGGCTTCGCCCACGGCTTCGATCGTCAGGGCGACCACGATCTGGTTGGCGACCTTGCACGTCTGGCCTGCGCCGCTCTCGCCCACGAGCGTGATGTTCTTGCCCATGAGTTCGAAGAACGGCTTCACGTCGTCGAATGCGGCTTGCGAGCCGCCGACCATGATCGACAGCGACGCGGCCTTCGCGCCCACTTCGCCGCCCGAGACCGGTGCGTCGAGGTATTCGCAGCCGAGTGCCTTGATCTTCTTGGCGTATTCCTTGGTTTCGATCGGCGAGATCGAGCTCATGTCGACGACGATCTTGCCGGCGGAAAGGCCTTCGGCCAGACCGTCCTGACCGAACAGCACGGCGCCCACGTCAGGGGTGTCGGGCACCATCACGAACACGATATCGGCGCGCTTGGCGACTTCCTTGGCCGACGTGCAGACGGTGGCCTGACCGTCGATCAGGTCTTGCGGGGGCGTGCGGCGCTCGTACAGGAACAGCTTGTGACCGGCGTTTTGCAGATGCTTCGCCATCGGCGCGCCCATGATGCCCAGACCAATAAAACCGAGTTGTGCCATTTCGAGACTCCTTGTTGCCAAAGTTTGAAGTGTTGTTGCCGGGCGCCGGACGAGACGCGTCCCCCGAACTCCGGCCGCATGCCCCCTGCATGCGGCCGGCGGGGCCCTTCCTCGTCGAAACCCGGTCGGGCGGCGCAACGCACCGGGTGCATCGTCACCGTCATGTCTTGCGCACTGCGCCGGGGGAGGCGAGGTGCGGTTGAACCGGGGGTGTGCGGGTCAGGCTCGTGCGTTCGTGCCGCTCAGGCGGCTTCGCGCAGGCCCGCAGCCTTGAACCAGCCGAGGCCGTCGGTCGTGGTCGTCGCGGGCTTGTACTCGCAGCCGATCCAGCCCTGATAGCCAATGCGATCGAGGAACGCGAACAGGTAGGCGTAGTTGATTTCGCCCGTGCCCGGCTCGTTGCGGCCCGGGTTGTCCGCGAGTTGCACGTGAGCGATGCGCGCCAGATTCGTCTCGATGGTCTTGGCCAGTTCGCCTTCCATGCGCTGCATGTGATAGATGTCGTATTGCAGGAACAGATTGTCCGAGCCGACGGCGTCGAAAATCTCCAGTGCCTGCTTCGTCCGGTTCACGAAGAAGCCGGGAATGTCGTACGTGTTGATCGGTTCGACCAGCAGACGGATGCCTTCGGCTTTCAGGGCGTCGGCGGCGAAGCGCAGGTTGCCCACGAGCGTTTCCGTAGCGGCTTGCGTCGACAGGTCAGCGCCTTGCTTGCCCACGAGGCAGTTCAGTTGCTTCACGCCGAGCGCCTTGGCGTAGGTGATGGCTTCGCCCACGCCGTCGCGGAACTCGGCCACGCGATCCGGGAAGATGGCGATGCCGCGCTCGCCCGCATCCCAGTTACCGGCGGGCAGGTTGTGCAGCACGAGGTCGAGCTGATACTGGTTCAGCTTGTCGGCGATCTGGTCGCGGTGAAACGCGTAGGGGAACAGAAACTCCACGCCGCGAAAGCCCGCTGCGGCGGCCGCCTTGAAGCGGTCGAGGAACGGCACCTCGTTGAACAGCATGGTCAGGTTGGCGGCAAATTTCGGCATTGCGCTGACTCCTCTCTCTTTTTTAGGGGGTGGTTTCGACGATTCGATGCAAGGGTGATGCTTGGGTGAGCCGGGGTATGACTGGGTGTCACCAGGTATTGCGTGGTATTGCTTGATGTGGCTCGGTGCTGCTGGATTGCGGAGCGCGTGCTTTGGCCGTGACGGGGTCTAGCCGAAAGCGGAGGGGACGCACGCGCCCCGCAAACCGTTGGCAGTGCTGGCGGACTTAGGCCGACACTGCGTCGTCTTCTTCCACGACGTCGATGATTTCTTCGAACTCATTGACGTTGTTGATTTCCGTGCCCATCGCAATGTTGGTCACGCGCTCGAGAATCACTTCCACGATCACCGGCACCGAGAACTCGGCCATCAGCTTGCGGGCCTGAGCCAGCGCCGGCTGAATGTCGTTCGGCTGGAACACGCGGATGGCCTTCACGCCGAGGCCTTCGGCCACCTTCACGTGATCCACGCCATAACCGTTCAATTCCGGCGAGTTCACGTTCTCGAACGCGAGCTGCACGCAGTAGTCCATGTCGAAGTTGCGTTGTGCCTGACGGATCAGACCCAGGTACGAGTTGTTCACCACGACGTGGATGTACGGCACCTTGAACTGCGCAGCCACGGCCAGCTCTTCGATCATGAACTGGAAGTCGTAGTCGCCCGAGATCGCCACGACGTCCGACGACGGCGATGCGACCTTCGCGCCGATGGCTGCCGGCACCGTCCAGCCCAGCGGGCCGGCCTGACCGCAGTTGATCCAGTGGCGCGGCTTGTTCACGTGCAGGAACTGCGCAGCGGCGATCTGCGACAGACCGATGGTCGAGACGTAGCGCACGTCGCGGCCGAAGAACGCATTCATTTCCTGATACACGCGTTGCGGCTTGATCGGCACCTGATCGAAATCGGTACGACGCAGCATGGTGCGCTTGCGCTTCTGGCAATCGGCGACCCATTGCGAACGGTCCGGCAGACGGCCCGCGGCCTTCAGTTCCTTGGCGACTTCCACGAACAGGGTCAGTGCCGCCTTGGCGTCGGAGACGATGCCGTAATCGGGGCCGAACACGCGACCGATTTGCGTCGGCTCGATATCGACGTGCACGAACTTACGACCCTTGGTGAAGACATCCACGCTACCGGTGTGGCGGTTCGCCCAGCGGTTGCCGATACCCATCACGAAATCGGAGGCGAGCATCGTGGCGTTGCCGAAGCGGTGCGACGTTTGCAGACCGACCATGCCCGCCATAAGCGGATGGTCGTCGGCGATGGTGCCCCAGCCCATGAGCGTCGGCACGACCGGCACGTTGACGGTTTCGGCGAACTCGACGAGCAGATCGGCGGCGTCGGCGTTGATCACGCCGCCACCCGAGACGATCAGCGGACGCTCGGAGGCGACCAGCATCTGAATCGCCTTCTCGATCTGGGCACGCGTGGCCGCAGGCTTGTACACCGGCAGCGGTTCATACGTTTCGGGATCGAATTCGATCTCGGCGACCTGCACGTCGAACGGCAGATCGATCAGCACCGGACCCGGACGGCCCGAGCGCATCAGATGGAACGCCTGCTGGAACACGCGCGGCACGAGCGCCGGTTCACGCACCGTCACGGCCCACTTGGTGACGGGCTTGGCAATCGACTCGATGTCGACCGCCTGGAAATCTTCCTTGTACAGACGGGCGCGCGGTGCCTGACCCGTGATGCAAAGAATCGGAATCGAATCGGCTTGTGCCGAGTACAGGCCGGTAATCATGTCCGTGCCTGCCGGCCCCGAGGTGCCGATACAAACGCCGATGTTGCCGGCTTCCGCACGGGTGTAGCCTTCGGCCATGTGCGAGGCGCCTTCGACGTGGCGTGCGAGCACGTGCTCGACGCTGCCGGCCTTGCGCAGTGCCGAATAGAACGGGTTGATGGCGGCGCCGGGAACGCCGAATGCGGTAGTGATGCCTTCCTTCTCCAGCACGCGGACGGCGGCCTCTACGGCGGTCATCTTGGCCATGTGACTCCTCCAGTGAGTAATAGTGAATCGTTGTTGGAGGTCACTTTAAGCCGGTACGATTTGTTTGATAAGATCACAAAAGATCGTTTTTTTAAGAACAAAAAGTATCGAATGGAGACGCGATGGACCGTTTCAAACAAATTGAAACCTTCGTGCAGGTGGCCGAGGCGGGCAGTCTGGCCGCCGCAGCCCTCAAGGAGGGGGTCTCGCCGGTGATCCTCGGGCGGCGCATCGACGCCCTCGAAAAGCGACTCGGCATCAAGCTCATGTACCGTTCCACGCGACGCCTGGCGCTCTCGGAAGAGGGCGGCGCTTTCCTCGAGCGTTGCAAACAGTTGCTCGGCGACTGGGACATGGCGGAGAACGAGATCAGCGCCGGGCGGCATGCCGTCTCCGGTCACCTGATCGTGTCCGCCCCGGCGGCGTTCGGCCGCAAGCACGTGGCGCCGCACGCGCCCGCATTCCTGCGCCTGCACCCGGAAGTGCAGATATCGTTCAATCTGACGGATCGCGTGGTAGACATCGTGCGCGAAGGCTACGACATGGGGATCCGCATCGGCGGCTCGGTCGATCCGAACTTCGTGGCCGTCAAACTCGCCCAGAACCGTCGTGTGGTGTGCGGCACGCCCGCTTATTTCGCACGGCACGGCCGTCCCAAGACGCTGGAGGATCTGGCCAAACACAACTGCCTCGCGTTCAATCTGCAAGGCGGACAGCAACGCGGCTGGTACTTCAAGCGGCAGGGCAAGCTGGTGACGACACGCGTGGCGGGCAATCTCGATTGCAACGACGGGGAGTTGCTGCACCGCTGGGCGCTCGAAGGGCTAGGGCTCGGCTGGCGTTCGACGTGGGAGATTCAGCGCGAACTGTTGTCAGGCGAGCTGGAAACCGTGCTGGACGAATACGCACTGCCGGACTACGACATTCTGGCCGTCTATCCCCAGCAGCGCTTTCAGCCCGCCCGCGTGCGGCTCTTCATCGAGCAGTTGCGGCAGATTTACGCGCGTCCGAATTACTGGCTGGAGAACGGTTGATGTGATGGGAAGGCTGTGAAGACACCACCGAGAGGGTCGAGGAAGGGGCCGGGAAGGGCGCCGGAAAGCATCGTGTGGCGGGCACCGATAGGACGGGTGTTGATGATCGACATGAAATCCGCTAGAATCGCGGGTTCTGCAACCTTGCTGCACTGGTTCTGACGCCCAGGCAGCTTTGTCCATAAGGAGCAACATATGCGTCATTATGAAATCGTATTTATCGTTCACCCCGATCAGAGCGAGCAAGTGCCTGCCATGATCGAGCGCTATCGTGGCACGGTCGAGTCCCGTCAGGGCAAGATCCACCGCGTCGAAGACTGGGGCCGTCGTCAACTGGCCTACATGATCGAAAAGCTGGCCAAGGCTCACTACGTTTGCATGAACATCGAATGCGACCAGGAAACCCTGGACGAGCTGGAACACGCATTCAAGTTCAACGACGCCGTTCTGCGCCACCTCGTCGTCAAGATGAAGAAGGCTGAGACCGCACCGTCGCCGATGATGAAGGAAGTGGCCCGCGAAGAAGCCAAGAAGGCTGCCGCGACGCCCGCGACCGAAGCTGCTGCTTCGTAATTAGCGCACCGGAACGCATCAGGGTGCCAACGGAAACATTGACCGCGTGAATCGCCTACGGCTCGAGGCCAGCATCGTCGAAATCGGCACGCTGCGCTATACCCCGGCCGGGCTTCCCGTCATTGATGTCACGCTGGCGCACGAGGGAACAGCCGAAGAGGCGGGCGTAGCCCGTCAGGTCGAGTTCTCGATACCGGCAGTTGCGATCGGTCCCATCAGTGCCAAAGTCATGGCGTTGGGACTTGAGAAACCGGCCCAGTGGGCAGGGTTTCTGGCAAAGAAGCATCGCAATAGCCGCACCCTGGTGTTTCACATCACAGCATTGCAAGCATTTGAAAAGGATTGTTGAACATGCCGCGTCCTAACGGTAAAAACAAGAAGTTTGATCGCCGCCGCCAACAGCAAAACCCGCTGTTCAAGCGCAAGAAGTTCTGCCGCTTCACCGTCGCTGGTGTCGAGCAGATCGATTACAAGGATGTCGAAACGCTGAAGGACTTCATCGGCGACAACGGCAAGATCACCCCGGCTCGCCTGACGGGCACCAAGGCGCACTACCAGCGCCAGCTCGATACGGCTATCAAGCGCGCGCGTTTCCTGGCGCTGCTGCCGTACACCGATCTGCACGGTGCTTAATCGCCAGTCGACGAAGGAGAATAGATAATGCAAGTGATTCTGCTGGAAAAGGTCGTCAACCTGGGTAACCTGGGCGACATCGTGAAGGTCAAGGACGGTTTCGCACGTAACTTCCTGATCCCGACGAAGAAGGCTCGCCGCGCCACCAAGGACGCGATCGCCGAATTCGAAGTTCGCCGCGCCGAACTGGAAAAGGCTGCTGCCGACAAGCTGGCGACGGCGCAAGCCGAAGGCGAAAAGCTGTCGGGTCTGACCGTTCAGATCGCACAGAAGGCCGGCGTTGACGGTCGTCTGTTCGGTTCGGTCACCAACTTCGACATCGCCGAAGCCCTGGGCACCCAAGGTTTCAAGGTCGAGAAGATGCAAGTGCGTCTGCCGAACGGCCCGCTCAAGACCGTGGGTGACTTCCCGGTTCAAGTGGCACTGCACACGGACGTCGTGATCGACGTCACGGTGTCGGTGCTGGGCGAGCACGCCTAAGTCGTACCCGCGTCAGCTTCCCGACGCGAATAAAAGACGGAAGTCGGTCTACCGGCTTCCGTTTTTTTATGTCTGTCCGTTCTGTTGCTGTTCTGTCATGCATGGCCGCCGGAAGATCCGGTTGCCGGTCATACGCCGATCTACGCCGACCGCCTTCCGGTTGCGCGCTCGCCTCCATCCACGTCACCGTTCGATAGCGCCACCTTATGCTGCCTCCAGGGAAACTGCTGAACAAACCACGCTCGGAAAAATCGTCGCGCAAGCGGGATTTCGCCGGGGCTGACCGGGATCGCGGGGACGGTATAATGCCCGGCATGAACGCGCCCGATCCCCAGCTCGATTCACTCAAGGTGCCACCGCACTCCATCGAGGCGGAGCAATCCGTGCTCGGCGGTTTGCTGCTCGATAACAGCGCCTGGGATCGTATCGGCGACTTCCTGTCCGAACACGATTTCTATCGGTACGACCACCGACAGATCTATCAGCACATCGGTCGCCTGATCTCCGGCGATCGTCCTGCCGACGTCATCACCGTTTTCGAATCGCTCACTTCCGCCGGCAAGGCCGAAGATGTGGGCGGGCTCGCCTATCTGAACGCACTTGCGCAGAACACGCCAAGCGCGGCAAACATCCGTCGTTACGCCGAAATCGTGCGCGACCGTGCGGTGCTGCGCAAGCTCGTGACCGTGGCCGACGAAATTGCCTCGGATGCCTTCAATCCGCAAGGCAAGGAAGTGCGTCAGATGCTCGACGAGGCGGAGGCGAAAGTGTTCGCCATCGCCGAAGAGGGCTCGCGCAGCACGAGCGGCTTTCTCGAACTGCAACCGCTGCTCACGCAGGTCGTCGAGCGTATCGACGAGCTGTACCACCGCGAAGGCGGTAGCGACATCACCGGTATTCCGACGGGCTTCGTCGATCTTGACCGCATGACGTCCGGCTTCAACGGTGGCGACCTGATCATCGTGGCCGGCCGCCCGTCGATGGGTAAGACGACGTTCTCGATGAACATCGGCGAGCACATCGCGGTGGAGGAGGGGCTGCCCGTCGCCGTGTTCTCGATGGAAATGCCGGGCACGCAGCTCGCCATGCGTATGCTGGGTTCGGTGGGGCGTCTCGATCAGCATCGTCTGCGTACCGGCAAGCTGGTCGACGAAGACTGGCCGAAGCTCACGCATGCCATGCAGAAGATGAACGAGACGCAGTTGTTCGTCGACGAAACGCCGGCACTCAATCCGATGGAATTGCGTGCGCGCGCGCGGCGTCTGGCGCGTCAGTGCGGCAAGCTCGGTCTGATCATCATCGATTACCTTCAGCTGATGAGCGGCTCGGGCGGCGGTGAGAACCGTGCCACTGAAATTTCCGAAATCTCGCGTTCGCTCAAGGGCCTCGCCAAAGAGCTGAACGTGCCGGTGATTGCGCTCTCGCAGCTGAACCGAAGTCTCGAACAGCGCCCCAACAAGCGTCCCGTGATGTCGGATTTGCGCGAATCGGGCGCTATCGAACAGGATGCCGACATCATCCTGTTCATCTATCGCGACGAAGTCTATAACCCCGATACCCCAGACAAGGGCACGGCCGAGATCATTATCGCGAAGCAGCGTAACGGTCCTATCGGCCACGTGCGCCTGGCGTTTATCGGTGCCTACACGAAGTTCGACAATCTGGCCGGCCCACAATACTGACGCCCGATTTCCACCTGTTCGGATGCGCGTGCGGTAACGCATGCCTCCGACGAGGTAGAATGTGACGTTTTTGTGTCGACCCGTCCCCTATCAATACCCGGAGTTTCCCCATAATGTTCGGTCGCTTCATGCCCACCGAGGGCAAGTTCTTTGACCTGTTCAACCAGCACGCGGCGTGCATGGTGGCAGGCAGCCGTGAGCTGTCCGCCATGCTCAACGACCTGCCCAACGCCGAGGCACGTACCGTTGCCGTGCAGAACAACGAGAAGAAAGCGGATCGCATCACGCACGAGACCATCGACTTGATGCACAAGACGTTCATCACGCCTTTCGACCGCGATGAGATCCATAAGCTGATCAGCACCATGGACGACATCCTGGATCTGATGGAAGACGTGGCGACGGCCGTCTGGATGTACGACATCAAGAGCGTACCGACCGAGGCCCGTACGCTCGGCGAGATCTGCGTGAAGTGCTGCGAGCGCGTGCAAAGCACGGTCGCACTGCTCAACGACATGGATCGCGCGCGCGATATCCTGAAGCTTTGCGAAGAGATCGACGGCCTCGAATCGGAAGCCGATCGCTTGCTGCGCGCATCGCTGTCGAAGCTGTTCCGCGAAGAGGCGGACGTGAAAGAGCTGATCAAGCAGAAGGCTGTGTCCGAATTGCTCGAATCGGTGACCGATAAGTGCGAGGACGTTGCCAACATCATCGAAGGCATTGTGCTGGAAAACGCCTGAGCGGAGACTTTCGATGGCAACGCTGCACATCAGCCTCTGGCTGGTCGGACTCTTGGTCGTTCTGGCGCTCCTGTTCGACTTCATGAACGGTTTTCACGACGCCGCCAATTCGATCGCTACGGTCGTCTCGACGGGCGTGCTCAAGCCGCATCAGGCGGTGGCTTTCGCCGCCATGTTCAACGTCATCGCGCTGTTCGTCTTTCACCTGAAAGTCGCGGCGACGGTGGGCAAGGGCACGGTACACCCCGAGATCGTGGATCACTATGTGATCTTCGGTGCGCTCGTCGGTGCGATCGCCTGGAACATCATCACGTGGTATTACGGTATTCCGTCGAGCTCGTCGCATGCCCTGATCGGTGGTCTGGTCGGCGCCGCGGTGGCCAAGGCGGGCACGGGGTCGCTCGTCGCGAGCGGTCTGCTGCAAACCGTGGCATTCATTTTCGTCTCGCCGCTGCTCGGGTTCGTGCTCGGCTCGTTCTTCATGCTGCTCGTCTCGTGGCTGTTTTTCCGCACGCCACCGGCACGTGTGGACCGTTGGTTCCGTCGTCTGCAACTGGTTTCGGCCGGGATGTACAGCCTGGGACACGGCGGTAACGACGCACAGAAGACCATCGGTATCATCTGGATGCTGCTGATCGCCGCCGGTCTGTGGCCGCAGGAAGCCGCTGAACCGCCGCTGTGGGTGATCATCGGCTGCTATCTGGCGATCGGTCTGGGCACCATGTTCGGTGGCTGGCGGATCGTGCGCACGATGGGGCAGAAGATCACGAAGCTCAAGCCGGTTGGCGGTTTCTGCGCCGAGACGGGCGGGGCGTTCACGCTGTTCTTCGCCTCGTGGCTCGGCGTGCCGGTCTCGACCACGCACACCATTACCGGCGCTATCGTCGGGGTGGGCGCCACGCGCAAGCTGTCTGCCGTGCGTTGGGGTGTCGCGGGCAACATCGTCTGGGCATGGGTGCTGACGATCCCGGCATCGGCCTTCATTGCCGCCATCGCGTGGTGGGTCGGCAAGCAGTTCCTGTGAGATGACGCGCTGTCTGACGACGGCGCTTTTCTCGACGTGCAAAAAAGCGGCTTCGGCCGCTTTTTTGTTGTCCGCTGTCCCGTCCTGAAATAGGTTGACACTTTTTCGTTGAAACGAGGAGGTGGCAAATGGAGCAAGGGATTAAGCGGACACAGCGAGACTACAGCCTGGCTTTTAAGCTGTCAGTGGTCGAGCAAGTAGAAAAAGGCGAGTTGACCTATA
>NZ_PTPY01000024.1:0-160727 GCF_022696215.1 Pandoraea sp. LA3
ACCCCTTCCCATCCCGAACAGGACCGTGAAACGACTCCACGCCGATGATAGTGCGGATACCCGTGTGAAAGTAGGTAATCGTCAGGCTCCCCTTAAAAACCCCTTGTAGCCAAAGCTGCAAGGGGTTTTTGCTTTGGGCCCGCGCTTTGCATCCAAGCTTTGTACCCGCGCTTTGTGCTGTCTCTCTGTGCTCTCGCTTTGCCCTCACGCTTTACACCGGTACTTTGCAGCCGAGGCTTTGGCTGCCGGATCCCGTTGCTGCGCCCGTGTCGGCTAGCCTGATTCCCAGAAGCGTCCGGAAGAAGACGACGCGCTCCGGTATCACGGCGCACGTCGCGTAATGCCCTCCAATGCTCCCAGCTTAATCGCAACATGGCCTGCGGCTAGTGCTGCATTTCTTGTGATGCCTTGTGTCTGATCGATCTCAACGGTCAGCCGCTACTTTCGATAAGAGCGAAGTACCCATGAGCACCACCGCAATCGACGAGTCGACGAGATCACGGTGGTTCAGGCATTGCCGACTGAAGCCACCCATGGAATCACGATGGCAGCCCGGTGGCCTTTGCCACTTTCGAACGAGATCACGGTGGTTCAGACATTTCGGACTGAAGCCACCCGTGGAATCACGATGGCAGCCCGGTGGCCTTTGCCACTTTCGATTCAGGGGGATAGCACCCAAGAGCACTGCGTCTTAGATAGATCGCAGCGGGTTCGGCGCTTCGGACAGATGCTAGCCCGCAAGTCGACAATGACCCACAGGGTAACGGTGACTCTCGGTGGATTGGAACGATGACGCACTGTGGGGCAGCGCCGTCATTGAGACGGCTACCGGCTTGCGGATACTGCTGCCGGCGTCTCGTAACTGAGGGGCGGGGAGATACGAGTCGATGCCCTCAATCTGCTGGGCAACGACTCGTAAAGACAACTGAAACAGCTAAGCAGCTAGCCGACGACGTCGGTCGTCGGTGCTGCAAATTTGTTAGCGGGCTGTGGCCAGGACCCTACGCACGATGACTACGCAGATGCCGACGAATACGATCAGTGCGAGCCATTCGGACGTCGAGGCGAAACTGCTGCCGACGAGTGCGAGCGGGGCGTCCGAGCCGGTGAAGCCGACGACCATCGCCATCGCAACACCCACGAGACTTTCGCCAACGATCAGGCCGGACGCCAGCAACACGCCGCGTCGCTCCGCCGCTTCCGCGTAGGGGCCGTAATCCTCCCCCTTTGCCTTCGCACGTGCCTTCAATACACGCTGCGCAATCCACCCCAACAACGCACCGATCACCAGCACCGAACCGATCGTCGGTGGCAAATAGATGCCAATACCCACGGCAATGACCGGTACACGCGCAACACCACCGCGCTTGGCCAACACCGCATCGATGGCAATCAACGTGAGACCGAGCACCGCCCCAATGCCTAACATCGACCAGTCGAGCTGGTGCGTGAAGATGCCCTTGGCAATCGCCGTCATCAGAATCGCCTGCGGCGCCGACAACGCTTGCGACGGATCCATTCCCGGACGCGGCAACGCATCCGTAAAGCCGTACGCGTTGTAGAGCAGATTGAGCACCGGCGGAATCACCGCCGCACCGACCACGCAACCGACGAGCAACGCCACCTGCTGACGCCACGGCGTCGCCCCCACAAGCCAACCCGTCTTCAGATCCTGAAGGTTATCGTTCGAGATGGTCGCGATAGCGATGACGGCAGCCGTCGTGAAGAGTGCCAACGCAATCGCCAGCTTGCTTCCCGCGCCCGTGTCGAGCAACCCACTCGCCTGGCTGACGCTCAGAATCAGCAGCGAGACGAGTACCACAGCCACAATCCCGATGCCCGAAATCGGACTGGCAGACGATCCCACCAACCCGGCCATGTAGCCGCACGCGGCAGCCACCAGAAAACCGAAGACGACCGCAAACACCACGCTGCAAATGACCAACGTCGCGATCGCACCGAACGACAGCGGCGCATCCGCCAGGAACACCCCGAACGTCACGACCCAGACGGCCACACACAGCAAAGTCAGTCCGATCACCCAATACGGCGACAGATCCTGCTCCGTTCGCGCCAACGCACCTGCCCCGCGCGCACCGCGCGACTTACCCAACGCGGCAAACGACGTCTTCACACCATCGACCATCGGCTTTGCCAACGTAATCAACGTCCAGACAGCGGCCACGCCGATCACGCCGGCGCCGATGAAGCGCACCTTGTGCTGCCACAGCCCGTTGGCGAACGCGGCCATCGCCACGCCATCGGGATTCGGCGTGATGGAAGTGAGCACCGGCACCGCGATACCCCACGTCAGCACAACGCCGAGCAGGATCGCCAGCCCGGACACGATACCGATGAGATAGCCGGCACCGATCAACGCGAGCGAGAAACCCGTCGTGAGACGAAAGACAGCGGCACCCGCAGGAATCCACGCCGTGATGCTCTCACCGAGCACCTTCAGTCCCGCCGTTGCAAACGCGAAAAGCGCCGACACCACGCCGCCGAACGCAATCTCGCGCACGCCACTGGATTCGTTACCCGTCGCGGCCTTCTTGCCAGCCGTAGGCGTGCCTTCATCCCCCTCGCTGCCGACGCGCAGAATTTCCGCCGCCGCGACACCTTCGGGATAAGGCAGGTCACTGTCGACGACCATCGCGCGTCGCAGCGGAATGGTGAACAGCACGCCGAGAATGCCGCCCGACGCACAGATCGCCAGCGTCAGGCCGAACGGAAAGCCCTGCCAATGCCCGATCATCAGCAAACCGGGCAAGACGAAGATGATCGACGAGAGCGTGCCGGCTGCGGACGCCTGCGTCTGCACCATATTGTTCTCGAGGATGTTGCCGCCACGCAGCGCCCGCAATACGGCCATCGAAATGACGGCCGCGGGAATCGAAGACGAAAACGTCAGACCGACCTTGAGGCCGAGATATACGTTGGATGCGGTGAACACTACGGTGATCAACGCACCGAGGATCATGCCGCGCACCGTCAGCTCGGGAAGCGAGACGGCGTCGGGAATTCGGGTCGGATGAGATGCCATGTACGAATCGGGGGGATTTTTCGCCCAATGGGAATGTGGCGCAGATTGTATGCGCCCACGTGGTGTATCGCCAGTCTTGACGCGCGCGCTAGAACAGTCGTTCGAATCTGACCCTATGAGGCGTGCACCTCCGCGCAACCTCGTTCATCCCCGTCTCACATACGCCATACGCAGAATGCTGCCCATATCCATCTGCTTATCAGATGGAATCTAACTTTTCTCAATTGATTTATTGATGGATGATGCGGGTTTTCCCTAGAAATCAATGAATGCGCCGGATAGCTCGGAAGTCACGCAGACAACCGGACCGGCGCGAAGAAGCAAAGGAGTTTTCCGATGTCCAGTCTGCATACCTCAACACATCCGGTTCCCCACACTCGCGACACCCGTCGTTGGTGGGTACTGGCTATCGTGTCGGTGGCGCTGCTGCTCATCGTGATCGACATGACGGTGCTCTATACGGCACTGCCGCGTCTGACCCACGATCTCGCAGCGACGGCCTCCGCCAAGCTGTGGATCGTCAATGCCTATGCACTCGTCGTATCGGGTCTGCTGCTCGGCATGGGCACGCTCGGCGATCGCCTGGGCCACAAGCAACTGTTTCTCGCCGGCCTCGTCGTTTTCGGCGTCGCTTCGCTTGCTGCGGCCTTCGCGCCGAGCGCTAATGTGTTGATCGTCGCGCGCGGCTTCCTCGGTGTGGGGGCTGCGATGATGATGCCCGCGACGCTTTCGCTGATTCGCCTGACCTTTGCCGATCCGCATGAGCAAGCGCTCGCTATCGGTATCTGGGCGTCGGTCGCCTCGGGTGGCGCGGCGTTTGGCCCGATCGTCGGCGGGGCGCTGCTTGAACACTTCTGGTGGGGTTCGGTCTTTCTGATCAACGTACCCATCGTGCTGATCGCGCTGCCTGTGGCCTGGTGGCTGATCCCGAATCGTGGGGCGACGTCGACGCAACCGTGGGATTGGCTCGGTTCGCTGCTCTTCATGGTCGGTCTGATCGGCGTGACGTACGCGATCAAGAGCGCGGGCAAGATGTCGCCCGACTGGACGACGGTCGGCGTCGCGGTGCTCGTCGGCGCCATCTTCCTGTGGGCGTTCGTCAAGCGTCAGCAACGCAGCGAGCACCCACTGCTCGACTTCGCGCTATTCCGCAACCCGGTGTTCGCCGGCGCCGTTGCCGCCGCACTGATCGCCGCTGCTGCGTTGATCGGCATGCAACTGGTGTTCAGTCAGCGTCTGCAACTGGTCCTGGGTTACTCGCCGCTTGCCGCCGGGTTGGCGGGGATGCCGTTGTCGTTGGCGGCATTCGTCGCCGGGCCGATTGCGGGACGTATGCTGCCGCGCATGGGAAGTACGCGCTTGCTGTCGATTTCGCTGACGATGTCGGCCGTCGGTATGGCGGGCTACCTCTTCCTGCGTGATTCCGGGTTCGTCCTGTGGGGACTCGCGCTGGTGATCCTCGGGCTTGGCGTCGGGGCGACGATGGCTGCCGCCTCGCACACCATCATGCAGAGTGCGCCGCCCGAGCGTGCGGGCATGGCCGCGTCGGTGGAAGAGGTGTCATACGAACTCGGTGGCGCGCTCGGCGTGACGTTCATGGGCAGCTTGCTGACGTTCGTCTACGGTCGTGCGATGGATGTGCCGCAAGTCGCTTCGTTGCCCGACACCGTGCGCGATAGCCTCGACGAAGCGCAGATCGTCGCCGAGCATCTGTCGCCGGGAATGGCTGATACGCTCACGACGTTGTCCAACACGGCCTTCAATCTAGGCTTCGACGCCGTGATCGGCACCGGGGCATTGCTGCTGCTCGTCACTGCTATCTGGGGACGCTGGCACGCACGCAAGCGCTAACCGGTCGTCTTCATCCCTACACAAGCACCTACCGCAAGGAACACGACAGCCAGTGTGCGATACGCACACCGTCCAGTCGTGAGCCTTCGGGGGTATCGCTACCGAGCATGGTCACGATGACGGGACGTGTCTTGTGCACCATCACGCGCATCACCATGTTGTGTCCCGACTCGTTGATGAAGCCGGTTTTCTGCACGCTCGCGTGGACTTTCCCGTAGCGCACCAGTCGATTCGTATTGACGTACTGCAACTGTCCTTTGCCCGTAGGCACGAGTTGCTGGTTATCAATCGAGTAGCGGCGAATGAGCGGATAGCCGTTCGACGCGCGCACCAGTCGCGCCAGTTCGCGCGCCGTCGACACGTTTCGCGGCGAGAGCCCCGTGGAGTTCTCGAAGCGTGTATTCGGCATGTTGAGCAGGCGCGCCTTGGCATTCATCGCCGAGATAAACGCGGGACGTCCGCCCGGATAGTCGCGGCTCAGCGCTGCCGCTGCGCGATTCTCGGAGGCCATCAGCGAGATGTGCAGCATGTCGGCGCGCGAGAGCGTCGAGCCTACCGCCAGACGCGAATGCGTGAACTTGAGCGTGTCGAGATCTGCGTTGGTGACGCTCAGCGGCGCACGCATGGCCGGGCCGCTATCGAGCCAGACGACCGCCGTCATGAGCTTCGAGAGCGACGCGATGGGGCGCACCTGATCCGCGTTGCGTGCGAACAGCGGCGTATGCGTTTTCTCGTCGACGATATAGACGGCCTTTGAGAACAGCCGCTTGCGCGACGCTGGCGTGAAGCCGCATCGCGCAAGCAGACGTGGCTTGGCGTCGGTACTCACTTGTGCAGAAGCGGGCGCTGTGTCGGTGTTTGCCGTGACCGCCCCTGCCGCTCCAGCCGCCACACTCCCGGCGCCCGCAACGGCCGCCGTTCTGGGCACTGCCTTGCGTCTGGCTGTCGTTGGCGCCCGTTGGGCCGTCGATCTCACCGCCTTGGCATGACGCGGCGGCACAGCCTTCTTCGCGCCCCGTGCGGTCCGCGATTTCGCCGAATGACTCGCCGCACGCTTGCGCGAGGCGCTTGCCGTCGCCTTGCGCTGCGGGGCTGCCTTGGCCTTCTTTGCCACGGGCTTTTTCTTCTTGACGACGTCGTGACGGCGTTTGCCGGTGCTCGTGTGATGTGCGTTGGCAGCGAGCGCGTCGCTCACCGGCAGCCCCGCAATCAACAGAATGACGCCGAACATCACCAGACGGGCGAGGGCAATGGCGCGAGGCGACATGCGGTAAAGGCGGGGCAGGGACGGGCTGAGCAGCGGGTACCACAAGGCGGACATCTTCGCGAGGTTCCGTAGAGACAAGCGGTGGGCGGATGATTCGCGTCGGCAAAAGAGCCGCGCTGCGCGGCAGGCATCGCCACACAGAGCACGGACGCAATTCACGGGGAAACCTGTTGGACGACGCGTCAGCGAGGAGTTCCTGAATTTCTCGATCGCGTATTACAAAAAGTTACATGTGCAGAACCTTCGGCGTACGAATGCTCTTCGCGCGGCGAACCATTAGCTTTACGCAATTGGTTATTGGACGCTCCCGGGCGTCGCTTCCTAGACTGTGCGTTCGCCTCAACCGGCGTCACCGATACCAACATCAAGGGGAGTTTTCATGCAACGCCGCCAATTGTTTCGTCTGCTCGGCAGTCTCTCGATCGCATTCGCCATCGGCACGGTGGGGGCGCTGGGGACGATGGCGGCCCACGCGGCCGACAAGCCGCTCAAGGTCGGTGTGCGTGGCGGCGTCGACGAGGAAATCTGGGAAGTGGTCACGAAAGTCGCGAAATCGCGTGGCCTGAACGTCGAACCCATCGTCGTGAGCGGCACCGCCAGCCCGAACGAAGCGCTCAACAACGGCGATCTCGACGCCAACTCGTTCCAGCACATTCCGTTCCTGCGCGATCAGATCAAGCAGCGTGGCTACAAGCTGGTGTCGGTCGGCGACACGTTGATCTCGCCGATCGCTTTCTATTCGAAGAAGTACAAGTCGCTCGAATCCCTGCCCGAAGGCGCGAAGATCGGCTTGCCTAACGACCCGAGCAACCAGACGCGCGCGCTCGTGATCCTGCGCGATCACGGACTGATCAAACTGCGCGATGGCTTCGATCCGTACACCGGTACGGCCACGCTCTCCGACGTGACGGCGAACCCCCGCAAGCTCCAGTTCATCGAAAGCGCATCGGTGGTGCTCGCACGTTCGTTGCCGGATGTCGACGCGTCGGCCATCGTCAACAGTTTTGCCTATCAGGCGGGCCTGATCGCCACGCGCGACGGCATCGCAGTGGAGAAGCGCGAGAACAATCCGTACGTGAACATCATCGCCGTGCGCGAGAAGGACAAGAACGCCCCGTGGGTCGCGCCGCTGGTCAAGGCCTATCAGTCTGAAGAAGTGCGCAAGTTCATCGAGACGAAGTATCAGGGCTCGGTGGTCCCGGCGTTCTGATGTCCCGACGTCCTGAACCGAACGCACACCCCACACCCCCACACCTGGTACCCAGCCCATCACCTACGAGGAGCCGACGATGACGACACGAAACGCCGGCGCTGCCCCCGTTACCCGTCTGCCTACGGCAGCCGCACGCGAGGTCGCGCACATTACCTTCGACGGACTCGGCAAGGTCTATCCGGGCGCATCGAGCGCTGCGCTGCAAGACATCTCCTTCGCGGTGCAACGCGGCGAGAGCTTCGGCATCATCGGGCGCAGCGGCGCGGGCAAGTCCACGCTGTTGCGCACGATCAACGCGCTGGAGTTGCCGAGCGCAGGGCACATCAAGGTGGATGGCGTGGACATCGCATCGCTCGACGACGAGGCGCTGGTCGGTCTGCGTCGGCGTGTGGGCATGATCTTCCAGCACTTCAATCTGTTGTCCGCGAAGACCGTCTTCGAGAACGTCGCGCTGCCGTTGCGGGTGGCGGGCGTACCGAAAGCGAAGATCGCGCCGCGCGTGAACGAACTGCTCTCGCTTGTCGGTCTCTCGGGCAAGGCCGACGCCTATCCCGCCATGCTCTCGGGCGGGCAGAAGCAGCGCGTGGGCATTGCCCGCGCCCTCGTGCATCGCCCTGAAATCCTGCTGTGTGACGAAGCCACATCCGCGCTCGACCCAGAGACGACCGACGCGATCCTTGCCCTGCTCGGCGACGTGCAGCGCGAATTCGGGTTGACGGTCGTGCTCATCACGCATGACATGGGTGTCATCCATCAGGCTTGCGACCGCGTGCTGGTGCTCGATCAGGGACGCATCGCCGAACTCGGTCCGGTCGACGAAGTCTTCGACAATCCGCTGGCCGAGGCAACGCGAGCGTTGCTGCGTCCGCTGCAACATGCGTGGCAGGGGCGTCTCTCGCAACGCGCGCCGACGACTCGACAGGCGCACGCCGTCTGATCTTTCTGGACATTCCATGCTCGACAAATATCTGCGCGCGCTCGGCGAAACCTTGTTGATGGTCACGAGCGCCTGCGCCATCGTCTTCGCGATCGGCATGCTGCTCGCGGTCGTGCTGGTCGTCACGGCACCCGGCGGGCTGGCGCCTCGCCCCCGTTTCAATCGTGCGCTGTCGGTCATCGTAAACCTGTTTCGCGCGGTGCCGTTCATTATTCTGCTGGTGGCGTTGCTGCCGGTCACCCGCTGGATCGTCGGCACGACGATGGGGACGTGGGCCGCCGTGGTGCCGCTCGCCGTGCATCTCATCCCGTTCTTCGCGCGTGTGACGCAGGTCGGTCTGCGCGAGATCGACCCGGGCCTGATCGAAGCGGCCCGCGCGATGGGCTGCCGCCGGTGGCACATCGTGCGGCACGTGTTGTTGCCGGAAGCCTTGCCCGCCATTCTGGGCGGTGCGACGGTGACGGTGATTGCGATGGTCGGTGCGTCGGCGATGGCGGGCGCCGTGGGCGCGGGCGGGCTCGGCGATCTTGCGGTGCGCTATGGCTACGAGCGCTACGAGACCAGCGTCATGTTCAACGTGATCGTCATTCTGGTGGCGCTGGTCACACTGGTGCAGTTCGCGGGCGAACGACTGGCACGTCGCGTCGATCATCGTCGCTGAGACGAAGCCCGGGAGATTCGAGGAAAAATTCGAGGACAAAAAAACGGGGCCGCGATTGCGGCCCCGATTCATTGGCGATCACTTGCATCGCCGACGATCCGGACGATGTCCGGACCGGATCATGCATCAGTACCCGAGTGCGAGACCCGTGTTACGACGCGGATCATTCGCGCCGTAGAAACGGTTCTTGCCGATCGGCTTGCCGCCGAGCGACGGGGCGCCCACGAGAATCGCTGCAATGTGGTTCGCCGGTTGCGGACCTGCGAACTTCTGGCCCCAGCTTTCAAGAATCTTCTGCGTATCCGGGCTGAGGGCGAACGGCTCGATGTTGGTCGCTTCCGGCATCCACTGCTGGTGGAAGCGCGGCGCATCGACCGCTTCTTGCAGGTTCATGCCGTAGTCGATCATGTTGAGCATCGTGAGCAGCGTGGCCGTAATGATGCGGCTGCCACCCGGCGTACCCACGACCATGACCGGCTTGCCATCCTTCGTGACGATGGTCGGGCTCATCGACGACAGCGGACGGCGGCCCGGCCCGATGGCGTTCGCTTCACCCTGGATCAGACCGTACAGGTTCGGCACGCCCACCTTGGCGGTGAAGTCGTCCATTTCGTCGTTGAGCAGCACGCCCGTACCGTTGGCCATGACCTTCGCGCCGAACCAGTCGTTGAGCGTGTAGGTGACCGACACGGCGTTGCCGTCCTTGTCGATGATGGAGTAGTGCGTGGTGTTGCTGCCTTCATGCGGCGGCACACCCGGCTTGATCTCTTGCGAGATACCGGCCTTCTGCGGCTGGATCGCGGCGCGAATCTTGGCGGCGTAGTTCTTGTCGAGCAACTGCGCGATCGGGTTCTTCACGAAGTCCGGGTCGCCCAGATAGCTGTTGCGGTCGACGTAAGCATGACGCATCGCTTCGATGGTGTAGTGCACGCCCTGAGCCGAGTGATAACCCAGCTCCTTCATCGGGTAGCCTTCGAGAATGTTCATGATCTCGCAGATCACCACGCCGCCCGAGCTGGGGGGCGGTGCCGACACCACGTGATAGCCGCGGTAGTCGCATTCGACCGGCGCGAGTTCACGCGTCTGGTACTGGTCGAGATCGGCCTGCGTGATGATGCCGCCGCCGGCCTTCATCGATGCCACCAGCTTGTCGGCGACTTCGCCCTTGTAGAAGCCGTCGGGGCCCTTTGCACTGACCAGCTTGAGCGTGCGTGCGAGGTCCTTCTGCACCAGGCGCTCGCCCGGCTGGAACGGCTGTCCCTTGTTCAGGAAGATGGCGCCCGAGTTGGCGCGGTCCTTCTCGAAATCCTTGGTGGACGTCCACAGCATGTCGACGTCGCCCTGATCCAGCACGAAGCCCTTGTCGGCCAGCGTGATGGCCGGCGCGAGCAGTTGCTGACGCGTCTTCGTGCCGTACTTGCTGCGCGCGTATTCCATGCCCGAGACGGTGCCCGGCACGCCCACGGCCAGATAGCCGGTGGTGGAAGCGCCCTTGATGACGTTGCCGTCCTTGTCGAGGTACATGTTGGCCGTCGCGGCGAGCGGGGCCTTTTCACGGAAGTCGAGGAAGGTCTTGCGGCCGTCGGCGAGCTGGATCGTCATGAAGCCGCCGCCGCCGATGTTGCCCGCTGCCGGGTACACCACCGCGAGTGCATAGCCCACGGCAACGGCTGCGTCGACGGCATTCCCGCCGGCCTTGAGCACATCGACGCCGACTTTCGACGCGAGGTGCTGGGCCGTCACGACCATGCCGTTCTCCGCGCCGACCGGAGCCTGCGATGCCGCGTGAACGTTGAACAGCGCACCGGCCAGCGCCGTGGCCAGGAGAGCTTTGGTGAAGGTTGGGTTTTTCATCGTCTTTCTGTGGTTCTTGTCGTAAGCGAGATAGAAAGGGACTTCAACTGCGGAGGACTTCAACTCCACATTCGACGGACGCACGACGGGCAGCTCACCCTCGTGCACGTGCCTGAGCGAGTGGCACAGCGCCGGGGTGACGTCTCCGCTGCCGGTGTGTCGTACATTGGGAAAAATCCGTCGACCATCGAACGTTAACGCATAACGGGTAATTGGGGAAAGATGTGCCAAAAGTCCGGGCGACGGGCCACGACACGCGACCGGGTGGCTCTGGACAATTGGCAAAACAGCATGCGAGCCTTCAATGACGTGCGCTCGACGTGATTTGGGGTCAGATGCCGGAGGGGAGTTGTCCGTCGAAACGGTGAGGATCGCGAGGCGAAACAGCAGGAAAAGTTCGGAAACCGCCCGATGATGTTGCGTTATCACTACGTTGTGACGTGCGTAGTGTTATGGCGAGCATGGCGTGACGACAGCGAAGATCGCGCTCAAATCTTGAGCAGCGAATGACGGATTGAGCCAGATTGAACTGCGTGTTGAGTATTTGTTGAGTATTTCTTGGTCTTCGTCGAGGCGGCCCATTCAATCCCGGCCGCGCCGCTCTCGCGGCGCGTCGCCGGAATCATCCGATAAGCATCACACGAACATCAGATGAGCAGGTCTTCGTAGAAGGCGCCGAAGGCACGCGTCGGATGGGCGATCTGGATCTCGAGAATCCAGAGGCCGCCGTTGGGCGTGCCGTCCAGATCGGCCAGCCTGCCGCCCTTGTGGATGGCGTGTGGGAAGTCGCTCACCCGATGGCCCTTGATGTCGAGGTTGAGGACCCAGCCCATCGCTTCGGCCTGCGTCTTCGCGAACTCATACAGCGCTTGCCCGGTCACGCCTTCGGCGCGCCAGTGGGCGTGCACGATGTCGAACAGGCGCCTGGCGTCGTCGGCACAGCGCTGCATCTCGGCATCGGTGCCGGTCGTGCGGGTGAAGCCGCAGTCGCCTTCGTGAGCCCCGAACACCACGCCGATATCGATGAAATAGATATCGTCGTCACCGAGCACCGGGTCGTTATCGCTACGTTCGCTGAAGGTGCGCAACGTGTTTTCGCCGAAGCGGATCAACACCGGATGCCAAATGCGGTCCATGCCGAGCGTGCCGAGCAGCGCCTTACCGGCCGCAATGGCTTCCGACTCACGCATGCCGGGCTTGATGATGGCGGCGATTTTTTCGGTCGCCTCCCATGTGAGGGCCTGCGCCCGCTTCATGGCCTCGACGCTGTACTTTGCTCCGACCGCCTCGCGTCGAGCCAGCTCCGTCAACTCCATCGAATTTCTCCACTGATTGTTTTGGCTTGGGGGAACGTCCGTTCGCGTTGCAACCTGCGCAACGGATGTCATGGCATCAAGGATAAGGCCTAACTTGTATAATTCGAAGCGCCATTTATCGGGTGTTTGATTGGGCCACTATGAACGAACCCGGTTGCCGACAAGATGCCTACGTCACGCTTTACCTCCACCACGCTCGCTCACGAATCCATCGCCCTATGCGCCGACGTCACGTAAGCCAGTCGCTCGAACTGCCGCTCTCCGACCGTCATGAGAAGGAGACCCGTCAGGCCTGGGTGTATCGCTGTGTGCGCGAGCGCATCGTGGCCGGCGCATTGCGGCGCGGTGACCGTCTGCCGTCCACGCGCACGCTGGCCGAGCGCTGGGGCGTGTCGCGGGGGATCGTCGAACTCGCTTTTGAGCAATTGACGCTCGAAGGCTATGTGGCGAGTCGTGTGGGGGCGGGCACGGAAGTCGTCGCGGACCTGCCGGGCGCGGGGGCGTCAACGGATCGGGCGAACCCGTGCGTCGCCCCGCCTGAACCGTTGCCGGAAAACGCGGCGTCGCTCGCTTCGAAGACCGGGCGCTCGCCCGATGCCGCGCTGTTCTCGCTACCGGTGTGGCGCAAGCACATGAATCGCGCGCTGCGCACGGTGACGCCGGAACTGCTCGCCGACACCGATCCGCGCGGCTACCTGCCGCTGCGCGAGAGCATCGCCCGCTACGTGCGCATGACACGCGGCATCGCCTGCGAGGCCGCCGAGATCGTTGTGACGACGGGCATCCGGCATGCCATCGATCTCGTGACGGAGGTGTTGGCGGACGACGCCACCGCGTTCTATCTTGAAGATCCCGGCTACAAGAATCTGTCGTCGCTGATTCGCGCGCCGTTGCCGCGTTGCGTGAGTGTGCCGGTCGATGACGAGGGCTTCGTCGTGGATGTGGCGGACCGTGCGGGTGAAGGTCGCTCTGGCATCGCCTACGTCACGCCGGCGCATCAGGCGCCGCTCGGCACGACGATGTCGATCAACCGTCGCATGCAGTTGCTGGAGTGGGCTGTCGCGCGCAACGTGTGGATCGTCGAGGACGATTACGACAGCGAGTTCAGTTACGGCAGCGCGCCGTTACCCGCACTCAAGGCCATCGACACGCACGGCCGCGTGATTCATTGCAGCAGCTTCAACAAGACGCTGTTTCCATCGCTACGCATCGGGTACCTGCTGGCGCCGCCGGCGTTGCTCGCGCGGATTGCGGGATTGCGCTCGGCATCGGGCAGAGCGAACAGTCTCATCGAGCAGATGGCGCTGGCGAGCTATATCGACGCCGGGGATTTCGCGCGACACCTGCGAGCGTCGCGCAGCGTTTATCTGCGACGTCGTAATCTGCTGCTCGAAACGTTACGCGCGCGGATGTCGACCTCGTGTCGCGTCACCGGCGAGCACGCTGGCTTTCACTTCGTACTCTGGCTGCCGAGGCCGGTGGATGAGGCGGCGCTCGTCGCGACGTTGCGCGAACAGGGCGTTTTCGTGGAGGGGCTCAGGGAGTTCACGCGAGCGCAGGCGATGCCACCTGCGCTCGTGCTTGGCTACGCCGCACTGGAAGACGCGCGGTTGCCGGAGATTGCGACGCGAATTGCCCTGGCCATCGATACGGTGGTGCTGGCGGCGCAGGCGGGCGGATGAATTCGCGTCGAGGTCGAAGAACGTGAGACCGAACGTCAGGCCGAACGTCAGGCCGAACGCTTGCGCATTTCGAGCCGGATGACGAACCAGCCGGCCACGGCCGACATGATCGCCAGCGCGTACCACGTCAGCAGATAGCTCATGTGGTTGTTCGGGAACTGCACGACGGTGAGGCCGCCGACCGGGTAATCGCGGTCCTGAGACTGGGCGCGGCTGGTGACGGCTTCGGCATCGTTGGTGATGGCGTTCGCGCTGTCGCTGGCGCCAGGTTTGGCATCGGCATCGACGAAATACGGCGCGACATCGGCCGGCGAGAGCCCGCGCGCGGCGGCAATCGCGCTCACATCTCGCGAGTACCAGAGGTTCTCCGACGGCACGTTCTTGCGCAGGAAGCCGCCGACCGGCTCAGGCATGCGCAGCAGGCCCGTGACCGTGACTTCGCCAGCGGGGGCCGGCGGCACCGATTCCTTCCAGCCCGGCGGCACGAAGCCGCGATTGACGAGCACGTCGCCACCGTCTGCCGTGTGCAGCGGTGTGAGCACCCAGTAACCGCCGCCCAGATCAGTGACAGCTTGCACGAGCGTGTCCTTGTCGAACCGGTAGGTGCCGGTGAGCGACACATGGCGGTATTCGTCGGTTTCCGCGTTCACGGCGGGCCACTGTGCGCGTGTCGGCGCGGCGGACGGCGGCGCATGCACGCGGGAATTCACCCGCTCGATCAGGTCGAGTTTCCAGGCGCGGCGTTGCAACTGCCACGTGCCGAGCGAGGCGAACACGCTCACGAGCACCAGCGTGATGACGCCAAGGATGACCAGCCGAAGGGGGGAAGGTTGGGCGGGGGCGCCGGAAGCGCGCGGGGGACGCTGTGCGTCCCCCGAATTGTGAAGTCGATCGCTGCTCAAGGGAAATGCCGTTCAAGGGAGGTTTTTCGTATCCTGCATCATACCCGGCATCATGTTTTGGTTCAGGTGATACATCACCCAGAGCGAGCCCGAGAGCGTAATGACGACCAGCACGATCGTGAAGATCAGCGAGAGCATGTTCCAGCCGCCCTCGGACTTCGCGTTCATGTGCAGGAAGTAGATCATGTGCACCACGATCTGAATGGCCGCGAGGAAGAGGATCATGATCGCGGTCGTGCTCGATTTCTCGAACACGCCGCCCATCACGAACCAGAACGGAATGGCGGTGAGCACGACCGACAGGATGAAGCCGGTCGCGTAACCGCGCAGGGTGCTGTGCGGTCCTTCGTCGCCATGATCGTGATCATGGTCGTGGTCGTGCCCCTCGGCACCGTGCAGGGTGGAGTCATGGGTGCTCACGGCAGCACTCCCATCAGATAGACGAACGTGAAGACGCCGATCCACACGACGTCGAGAAAGTGCCAGAACATCGACAGACACATCAGACGACGGCGATTCGGCGCGGTGAGGCCGTGCTTGCCGATCTGTACCAGCAGCGTGATCAGCCAGACGATGCCGAACGTGACGTGAAGTCCGTGCGTGCCCACCAGCGTGAAGAACGACGACAGGAACGCGCTGCGCCACGGCCCGGCGCCTTCATGAATCAGGTGCCCGAACTCATACAGTTCCAGCGAGAGAAACGCCGCGCCGAGCAGGCCGGTCACGATCAGCCAGGCGGTCACCGCGCTCTGGCGGCGCTTTTGCATCTCCAGCATCGCGAAACCGTACGTGATGGAGGAGAGCAGCAGGAACGTGGTGTTCAGCGCGACGAGCGGCAGATCGAACAACTCCGCCCCGGTCGGTCCGCCGGCGTAATTGCGACCGAGCACGCCATACGCCGCGAACAGACAGGCGAAGACGAGACAGTCGCTCATCAGATAGATCCAGAAGCCGAGCAACGTGCCACCCGGCGGGTGGTAGTCGGTCGACATCATGAACTTCAGGCTGGCGTCGCCCGGGGGCGCGGGCGTGTGAGCGGCATGGGCGCCGCCGCCGAGCGGGGCGCCGCCTGCCGGGAAGGGTGCGGTCGTCTCAGACATGCTGGGCGAGCAGTCGCGTGCGCGCTGCCTCCGTGTGTTCGACCTGGTCGGCCGGGATGTAGTAGTCGCGGTGATAGTTGAACGTGTGGCCGATCGCCACCGCCAGCAGCGAGACGAATGCCACGATCACCACCAGCCACATGTGCCAGATGAGCCCGAAGCCGCACACCGTCGCCAGACCCGCGAGGATGATGCCCGCGCCGGTGTTCTTCGGCATGTGAATCGGGATGAAGCCATCGTCCGGACGCTTGAAGCCGTGCTGCTTCATCTGCCACCACGCGTCGTTGTCATGGATGAGCGGCGTGAAGGCGAAGTTGTAGACCGGCGGCGGCGACGACGTCGACCATTCCAGCGTGCGTCCGCCCCATGGATCGCCCGTGTCGTCGCGCAACTGATCGCGGCGCATGAAGCTCACCACGAGCTGGATGATGAAGCAGCCGATGCCGATGGCGATGAGCAGCGCTCCCACGGCGGCGACCTGGAACCAGATCTGGAGCGACATATCGTCGAAGTGGCTCACGCGGCGCGTCACACCCATCAAGCCCAGCAGATAGAGCGGCATGAAGGCGACATAGAAGCCGATGAACCAGAACCAGAACGAGCACTTGCCCCAGAACGGATCGAGCTTGTAGCCGAACGCTTTCGGGAACCAGTAGGTAATGGCAGCGAACACGCCAAACACGACCCCGCCGATGATCACGTTGTGGAAGTGGGCGATCAGGAACAGACCGTTGTGCAGCGAGAAGTCGGCGGGCGGCACGGCGAGCAGCACGCCGGTCATGCCGCCGATCACGAACGTCACCATGAAGCCGACCGTCCAGAGCATCGGCACTTCGAAGTGGATTCGCCCGCGATACATCGTGAACAGCCAGTTGAATATCTTCGCCCCGGTCGGTATCGAGATGATCATCGTCGTGATCCCGAAGAACGAGTTCACGCTCGCGCCCGAGCCCATCGTGAAGAAGTGGTGCAGCCACACGAGGTACGACAGCACCGTAATCACGACCGTGGCGTAGACCATCGACGCGTAACCGAAGAGCCGCTTGCCGGAGAACGTGGCGACGACTTCCGAGAACACGCCGAACACCGGCAGCACGAGAATGTAGACCTCCGGGTGGCCCCAGATCCAGATGAGGTTCACGTACATCATGGCGTTGCCGCCGAGATCGTTCGTGAAGAAGTTGGTGCCGGCGTAGCGATCGAGCGCGAGCAGTGCGAGCACGGCGGTAAGCACCGGGAACGCAGCGACGATCAGCACGTTGGTGCACAGCGAGGTCCACGTGAACACCGGCATGCGCATCATCGTCATGCCCGGCGCGCGCATCTTCACGATGGTCACGAGCAGGTTGATCCCGGAAAGCAAGGTGCCCACCCCCGCGATCTGCAACGCCCATATGTAGTAATCGACGCCCACGTCCGGGCTTTGCAGAATGCCCGAGAGCGGCGGGTAAGCCAGCCAGCCGGTGCGTGCGAATTCGCCGACGAAGAGCGACATCATCACGAGCACCGCGCCGCTCGTCGTCATCCAGAAGCTGAAGTTGTTGAGGAACGGGAAGGCCACGTCGCGCGCACCGATCTGCAAGGGCACCACGAAGTTCATGAGCCCGGTGACCAGCGGCATCGCCACGAAGAAGATCATGATCACGCCATGCGCCGTGAAGATCTGGTCGTAGTGGTGCGGCGGCAGATAGCCCATGTTGTCGCCGAACGAGACCGCCTGCTGCATGCGCATCATGGCGGCGTCGGCAAAGCCGCGCAGCAACATGATGATGCCCAGAATCACGTACATGATGCCGATCTTCTTGTGATCGATACTCGTGAACCACTCTCGCCAGAGATAGCCCCACAGCTTGAAATAGGTGATGGCGCCCACCACCACGATGCCGCCGATCGCCACGCCCGCAAAGGTCGCGAGCAGGATCGGTTCGTGGTACGGGATGGCCTCTAGCGTGAGGCGGCCGAAGATCAGCTTGACGATGTCCATAAGCTCGAACCTGGGATCATTCGCGCGCGAGGCGCATGATTGTCGACGGTTGGGCGCGGTGGTCCATCACTGCGCAAGCGCGTTGCCGGGAACGCGTCTGGCCTCCGACGCGAACTGCACGGTGTTCTGTGCGGTGCACATGGCGTCGGAGAGCAAGGCGTCGGTGCTGCGCGAGCGCGCCCGGCTGGCATGCGAGTGATTGGGCTGATCCATCATGTCCTTCAGACAGGTCTGTCCCGGCTGGACACAACGGTTCAGGATCGCGTCGTAGAGATCGGGCGCGACATCGGCGTAGTACTTCACCGGCACCCACTCGCTCGGTTTCGCGAGCGCCTCGTACTTGTCGCGCGAGAGGTTCTCGCCGCGGGCCTTGACCTGTCGCACCCACGCGTCGAATTCGTCCGCCGTCATGCCGTGGAACTTGAAGCGCATGCCCGAGAAGCCTGCCCCGCTGTAGTTCGCGGAGAAGCCGTCGTACACGCCGGGCTTGTTGATGACTGCATGCAGCTTCGTTTCCATGCCCGGCATGGCGTAAATCTGACCGGCCAGCGCGGGGACGAAGAACGAATTCATCATCGTCGTCGACGTAATCTCGAAGCGAATCGGTCTGTCGACAGGCGCGGCCAGTTCATTGACCGTCGCAATGCCCTGATCGGGGTAGAAGAACAGCCACTTCCAGTCCATCGCCACCACTTGCACGGTGAGCGGCCGGGTGTCGGGCGGTATCTCGCGTTTCGCGTCGATGCGTTCGAGCGGCCGGTACGGATCGAGCTTGTGGGTGCTGACCCAGGTGAGCGCACCCAGCGCGATGATGATCAGCAGCGGCGCGGCCCAGATCAGCAGTTCTAGCAGCGTCGAGTGATCCCACTCGGGGGTGTAGACGGCGTTCTTGTTCGATGCCCGGTATCGCCAGGCGAACAGCAATGTCAGCACGATCACCGGCACGATGATCAGCAACATCAGAACGGTGGAAATGATGATGATGTCCCGCTGCCTCACCGCGAGATCCCCCGAAGGCGACATCAGAACGGTATTGCAGCCGGACAACAACGCCACGAGGGCGAGGGCGGGGAGCAAAAGTACCCCGCGAGGGAACTTGGGGGAAGTCATGCTGCGATCGATGGAACCGTAGCCTTAGACCGTGACCATCATGGACTGCCCTCCCGCATGCAGCAATTTAGGGTAAACCCTATGGCGGCAACTCGAGATACCTGCGATGCTTTTCTGGCACGAGTGTTTCATCGTCAGCCCGCGCCATCCCGATCCGCCCGATCCGTGAGGGGGTCCGATAATGTCAAGCAGTGCTCATCATTCGCCCACGCCGGGCGTACCCGCCGCACCGACGGCGCACGATCACGGGAGCAAGTCCCGCATCGCGCCGGAGGAAATTGCGGTTGGCGTGGTCGTTGGACGCGCCTCCGAGTACTTCGACTTTTTCGTGTTCGGCATCGCTGCCGTGCTCGTCTTTCCACACGTCTTCTTTCCATTTGCCGACGGGCTGCACGGCCTGCTGTACTCGTTCACGATCTTCTCTTTCGCCTTCATCTCGCGTCCATTCGGCACGGCATTGTTCATGAACGTGCAACGCCGCTGGGGACGCAGCGTGAAGCTCACGGCGGCGCTGTTCGTGCTCGGCACGGCCACGGCCGGCATGGCCTTCCTGCCGGGGCACGCGGTGCTCGGCGATCGCGCGATCTGGCTGCTCGCGTTCTTCCGGCTGGTGCAGGGCATCGGCTTCGGCGGCTCGTGGGACGGCCTGCCGTCGTTGCTTGCCATGAACGCACCGCCGCAGCGTCGCGGCTGGTATTCGATGATGGGGCAGTTGGGCGCACCGATCGGGTTCATCATCGCGGCGTCGCTGTTCCTGTTCCTGCACTGGAGTCTGGAGCCCGACGACTTCCTCACGTGGGGCTGGCGCTATCCGTTCTATGTCGCTTTCGCCGTGAACGTGGTGGCGCTCTTTGCGCGGCTGCGTCTGGTGGTCACGCATGAATACACCGCCATGCTCGAAGAAGGGCAACTGGAGCCGATCAGCACGCGCGAGATGGTGCGCTCGCAGGGCTACAACATCTTCCTCGGCGCGTTTGCGGCACTCGCGAGCTACGCGTTGTTCCACCTTGTGACGGTGTTTCCGCTGTCGTGGATTTCGCTGCAAAACACGCAGGATCTGAACAGCGTGCTGATCGTGCAGCTGTGCGGTGCGGTGATCGCGATCATCTGTACGGTGCTCTCGGGACGCATCGCCGACCGCATCGGACGCCGGACCACTTTGGGCCTTTTCGCGATCTTTATCGCCATCTTTGCCCTATTCGCACCGTTCCTCATGGGCGGCGGATCGATGCGTCAGGACATTTTCATTCTGGTGGGCTTCGGCCTGCTCGGTCTGTCCTACGGACAGGCGGCCGGCACGGTGACGTCGAACTTCGAGCAGCGCTTTCGCTACACCGGGGCGGCGCTGACGACCGACTTCGCGTGGTTGCTGGGCGCAGCGTTCGCGCCGCTCGTAGCACTCGGGTTGTCGGCCGAATTCGGGCTGATCGCCGTGAGCGGCTATCTGCTCTCCGGCGCGGTGTGCACACTGCTGGCGCTGCGCATCAACAAGGCACTGGAGACGCGCGACTGACATCGATCACACGTCATGCAACATACCCGCGATGGCGGCGGTGATGTTGTAGGTGCGCGAATCGTGTGCGCGATGAATCATGCCGACGGTGCGCAGCAACGGCGGCTCGGCGATCGGCACGATGCGCAGCGACGGATCGGACTGCCAGTCGCCACGATGCAGCAAGGGCAGCACGGACACGCCGACGTTCTTGCGCACCAGCGCGACGATCGTCTCGATGGAGTTCAGCTCCAGATATTCCGTCACGCTTAGTTTCGCCGCGCGCAACGCCTGCTCCACCACGAGCCCGGTACGAACGCGCCGGTCGAAGCGCAGGAACGCGTGGGCGTCGAGAATGCGCTGCGGGTCCGGCTCGGTGACCTCCCGGTTCACCACCATCACCATGGGCTCGGTGTAGAGCGGCGTCCACACCAGTCCGTCCTGACCGCTGGCATGCACACCGTCAGCAACGTCCGCGCGGCCGACCACGGCGGCGATATCGACTTCCCCCTGTTCCACGAGATCGGTCAGTTCGTCGGAGCGGGCCGACGTCAGGCGAACGTCGAGCCGGGGATGCGCCGTCTTCAATTCCGCGACCACGAGCGACAACGCACCGATGACGGACACCACCGCACCGATGGTCACGGGGCCCTGCATGGCGTCGATGGGCGTGGCGGTCAGTTCGGCGGTCAGCGCGAGAATCTGTTCGACGCGAGGAAACAGATCACGCCCCTGACGGGTGAGCGTGATCTGGCGTCCGCGCCGGTCGAACAGTCGCTGGCCCACGGCGTCTTCCAAACCCCGCATCTGGAGACTGACGGCAGCCTGCGTCAGCGCGGCACGCTCGGCCGCCGCCGCGAACGACCCGGTTTGCGCCACCAGCCGGAACGTTTTCAACATGCGCAACGTGAGCATTTCGATGGGCGTCCCAATGTTAAAAATTACTTAAGCATGAAAAAGAAATATTAATATTTCTTTTGCTTCCGTGGGGGACATAATCGTGTCATGCAGATCCCTCATGACCGCCGAGCCAAGGTTTCGCGGGCAGGAGGGCAGAAAGACCGACCCACACAACGCGCCCCATGACCATGCCCGCAGACGCTGGGCCGGTGCTTGATGTCACCGGACTGTCGCTGAAGTTCTCCAAGGCGGCCGACGCGCCGAATCTGATCGACGGCGTGTCGTTCGCCGTGCATCCCGGCAAGACGCTGTGCATCGTCGGCGAGTCGGGGTGCGGCAAGAGCGTCACGTCGCTGGCCCTCATGGGCCTGCTGCCCAGCCCGCCCGCGAACGTCGTCGCCGGGCGGGCCGTCTTCGAAGGCAAGGACTTGCTCGCGCTGGACGAACGCGACTTCGCCGATCTGCGAGGCAATCGTCTGGCGATGATCTTCCAGGAGCCGATGACCTCGCTCAATCCGTCCTTCACCATCGGTCATCAGATCGAGGAGGGCATTCGGCGTCATCGCGGGCTGGACCGGCGCGCGGCGCGGGCCGAAGCGCTCGAGATGCTCAAGCTCGTGCGCATTCCTGCGCCGGAGACCCGACTGGACAACTATCCGCACGAGCTGTCCGGCGGCATGCGTCAGCGCGTGATGATCGCCATGGCGCTCGCCAACCGGCCGGCGCTGCTCATTGCGGACGAGCCCACCACGGCACTCGACGTCACCATCCAGGCGCAGGTGCTCACGCTCATCCAGACGCTGCAACGCGAGACCGGCACGGCCGTCGTGCTCATCACCCACGATCTGGGCGTGGTCGCCGAGGTGGCGGACGACGTCGCCGTGATGTACGCCGGGCGCATCGTCGAGTACGGCACCGTGGGCGAGATTTTCGATGACCCGCAGCATCCCTACACCATCGGCCTGATGGGGGCGATACCGTCCATCGGCAAACGAGAGGGCACGCTCGCGACGATTCGCGGCTCGGTGCCGTCGCCGGAGCGCATGCCTGCCGGGTGTCGCTTCGCGCCGCGCTGTCCGTTCGCCGAGGCGCGATGCGTGCGTGAAGCGCCCCCCGAGCGCACGTTGTCGGGCGCGCACCGGGTGGCTTGCTGGCTTGCCCCGGTCGAGGCGCTGACACCGCCGCCGTCCGTTCGTGACGAGGTGGCCGCATGAGTGCCAATCACACGCCGCATACACCCCACACGTCGCCGGTGCCGATTCTCGAAGCACGCGACCTGACGAAGCACTTCGGCGGTCACCGCATCGGCTTCTCGCGCGCGCCCACGGTCTATGCCGTGAATGGCGTGTCTTTCGCCGTGCAGGCGGGCGAGACGTTCGCGATCGTCGGCGAGTCCGGTTGCGGAAAATCGACGCTGGGCCGTTTGCTGCTGCGACTGCTCGACGCCACACGCGGTGAAGTGCGCTATCAGGGCGAAGACATCATGACGCTCGGTGCGAACGCGATGCGGCGTTTGCGCCGGGAGCTTCAGATCATCTTTCAGGACCCGTTCGCGTCTCTCAATCCGAGCATGACCGTCGGCGGCCTGATCGGCGAGCCGATTGGGCTGCACGGTCTGGCGCAAGGTCGCGCCAAAGACGAGCGCGTCGCCGAGCTGCTGCGCACCGTCGGCCTGCAACCCGATTACGCACAGCGGTTTCCGCATGAGTTTTCCGGCGGTCAGCGTCAACGTATCGGCATCGCGCGGGCGCTGGCCGGCGAGCCGCGCGTGATCATCGGCGACGAACCGGTCTCGGCGCTGGACGTCTCCGTGCAGGCGCAGGTCATCAATCTGCTGGAGCGGCTCAAGCACGACTTCGGCCTCACGCTCATCATGGTCGCGCACGATCTGGCGGTCATCCGCCACATGAGCGACCGTGTGGCCGTGATGTACCTCGGCGAGATTGTCGAACTGGCGAGCGCCGATGCGCTCTTCGACAACCCGCTGCACCCCTACACGCAGGCGTTGCTTCAGGCGATTCCGGCGAGCCGTCCGCATCTGCGTCGTGAGCGCGCGCCGCTCGGCGGCGAGCTGCCGAGCCCGACCGCACCGCCGCCCGGCTGTCGCTTCCATCCGCGTTGTCCGCATGCGCGTGCCGCGTGTAGCGAGCAGCAACCGATCAACGAAGTGCTGCCCGACGGACGACAGATTGCCTGCCACTTCTGGCAAGAGATTCAGAGCGCCGGCGCGAGCCCCGCACGCGCGGCGGCACCGAGCGAAAAGCTGGGCGAGCGTCTGGCGCTGTATCGCGCAAGACAAGCGCAGGCCGACGCAGCCGTCGCGAATTCCATGTCCGGCGCATAACACCATCTTCACCACACCCTCACACAACCAAGGGATCACACGCATGCGCAACGTTCTGCTCGATCTTGTACTGGCGACGGCTCTGACGACCGGCGCGGCTTCGGTCATGGCGCAATCGACCGCGTCCACCCTGCGCATCGGCTTGCAGGAAGACATCGGTTCTCTCGATCCTGCGCGCAGTTCGCAGGTCGTCGACCGCATGGTGCTTCGCTCGCTGTGCAGCTCGCTTGTGGATATCAGCACCGATCTGAAGTTCGTGCCGATGCTCGCGACCGCGTGGAATGTGAGCGCCGACGGCAAGACCTGGACGTTCAAACTGCGCAAGGGCGTGAAGTTCCACGACGACGAGCCGTTCAACGCGGCCGCCGTCAAAGCCAACCTCGACCGTGCGCGCACCATGCCGGCGAGCAACCGCAAGAGCGAGTTGTCGTCCATCGACCATGTGGACGTCGTCGACGATTCGACCGTCAACATCGTGCTCAAGACGCCGGACTCGGCGCTGCTCGCCACGCTGTCTGATCGCGCAGGCATGATGCTCGCGCCGAACACGCTCAAGGACGACGCCGCGGTGCAGTCGCGCCCGGTGTGCTCGGGGCCGTACAAGTTCGTGCAGCGCGTGCAGAACGACCGCGTGGTGCTGGAGAAATTCGCGGGCTTCTGGGAGGCCGACAAGTACCCCATCCAGAAGGTCATCTACCTGCCGATTCCGGATACGACGGTGCGTCTGGCGAACGTGCGTTCGGGCTCGCTCGACATGCTGGAGCGCCTCTCGCCGTCGGATGTGAAGTCGGTCAAGCGTGATGCGAACCTCACCTTCATCTCCATGGACGGGCTGGGGTACTACGGTCTGACGTTCAACGTCGCGGCCAACGCCAACAAGGCGCTGCGCGACAAGCGCGTGCGTCAGGCATTCGATCTGTCGATCGATCGCGACGCCATCAATCAGGTCATCGGCGGCGGCATCTTCACGCCCGCGAATCAGGCGCTGCCGCATTCGGGCCAGTATTACGACACGTCGATCAAGACCACGAAGCGCGACGTCGCCAAAGCCAAGGCATTGCTGAAGTCGGCCGGTTTCGAGAAGGTCGAGGTGACGCTGAGCTTCGGCAACAGCACCGTCTCGAACCAGATGGCGCAGATGTTGCAGGCGATGCTGGCCGAGTCGGGCATTACGCTGAAGCTGCGTCCGATGGACTATGCGGCGGCGCTCGACGCCGCGCACCGCGGCGACTTCGACGTGCTCTACAACGGCTGGTCGGGCCGCGTGGACCCGGACGGCAACCTGCATCAGTTCGTGTCGTGCAAGGGCAACCTGAACTACGGTCAGTACTGCAATGCCGACGTCGACAAGCTGCTGAACGATGCGCGGGTGAAATCCACGGTCGCCGAGCGCAAGCCGCTGTACGACGCTGCGAACAAGATCCTGTCCGACGAAGACCCGATCCTCTACCTGTACGTGCAGCCGTGGCCGTATGTGCTCACGAAGAAGGTGCAGGGCTTCGTCGCCTATCCGGACGGTCTGATCCGTCTGCGCGGCGTGAGCCTCAAGGGCTAAGGGGACTGCCGCCATGCTGCGCCTCGTCGTCCATCGTGCGCTGGTTGCGATTCCCACGCTCATCATCGTGTCGATGATGATCTTCGGGCTTCAGAAGATGCTGCCCGGCGATCCCGTGCTCGCGATGGCCGGCGAGGACCAGAACCCGCAGGTCATCGCCGCGCTGCGCGAAAAGTATCACCTCGACAAGCCGCTGCCGACGCAGTACGCGCTGTGGATCGGCAGCGTGCTGCGCGGCGATCTCGGCAACTCGCTGCGCACCGGTGAGCCGGTCACGTCGCTCATTGCCCAGAAGCTGCCCGTCACGCTGCAACTGGCGATGTTCGGTCTGGTCATCGCGATCGGAATCGGCATTCCGCTGGGCATTCTGTCGGCGGCCAATCGCGGCAAAGCCATCGATTACGGCTCCAACGTGCTGGCGCTCTCGGGCATGTCGATCCCGAACTTCTGGCTCGGCATTCTGCTCATCTTCCTGATCTCCGTGCGCTGGCAGTTGTTGCCGTCGTCGGGCTACGTGCCGCCGAGCGAAGATTTGTGGATGAGCTTCAAGACGATGGTGATGCCCGCGTTCGTGCTGGGGGCGGCGCTCGGTGCGCAACTGATGCGCCACACGCGTAGCGCGATGCTCGGCGTGCTGCGCACCGACTACATTCGCACGGCGCGTGCCAAGGGGTTGTTGCGTGGCACGGTGGTGCTCAAGCACGCGTTTCGCAATGCGCTGATTCCCATCGTGACGGTGCTGGCGCTGCTGTTCGGTGAGCTGCTGGCGGGCGCGGTGCTCACGGAACAGGTCTTCACGATTCCGGGCTTCGGCAAGCTGGTCGTCGACGCCGTGTTCAATCGCGACTACGCGGTCGTGCAGGGCGTGGTGCTGGTGACGGCTGTGAGCTTCATCGTGCTCAATCTTCTGGCCGACGTGCTTTACGTCTTGCTCAACCCGCGCCTGCGTCGCGCCTGAGACCTCTTCGACTATGGCTGCTATTCAGACGTCATCCACGACATCCGCGGGCGCAGAGGCGAATCGGCCTGCGTCGTCTCCCGTGCCGGGTGCGAGCGCGGAGCGACTGCCGCGCCGGCGCTATCGCGGACTGCGCAAGTTCATGCGCAACAAGGCGGCGGTCGCAGGCGCGATCATCGTGGCGTTTGCGGTGCTCGTTGCGCTGCTCGCGCCATGGATCTCGCCCTACGATCCGATTGCGACGAGCTTCCTGACGGTGCGTCAGGCACCGAGTGCGTTGCACTGGTTCGGCACCGACGAACTCGGACGCGACATTCTCGCGCGCATGATCTTCGGCGCGCGCGCCTCGCTTGCTGCGGGTGTGGTGTCCGTGGGCATTGCGGTGATCATCGGCGTGCCGCTCGGCCTGCTCGCGGGCTACTTCGGCCGCTGGGTCGACGCCATCGTCTCGCGACTGGCCGATGCACTGCTGTCCATCCCGTTCCTGATTCTGGCCATTGCGATGGCGGCATTTCTCGGCGCGAGTCTCACGAACGCGATGATCGCCATCGGCGTGTCGGCCATGCCGCGCTTCGTGCGGCTCGCACGCGCGCAGGCACTCACCGTGAAGGCGGAAGAATATGTTGAAGGCGCACGCGCCATCGGCCTGACGGACGCGCGCATCATCGTGCGCTACATCCTGCCGAACGTGCTGCCGCCGATCATCGTGCAGGCCAGCCTGACGGTCGCCACCGCGATCATCGCCGAGGCGAGCCTGTCGTTTCTCGGGCTGGGGCAACTGCCGCCGCTGCCGTCGTGGGGCTCCATGCTCAACACGGCCAAGGACTTCGTCGAGCAGGCGCCCTGGATGTCCATTTTCCCCGGCATCGCCATCTTCCTGACGGTGCTCGGTTTCAACCTGCTGGGCGACGGTCTGCGCGATGCGCTGGATCCTCGCGAGCAATAAGCGTCCGACCCCGGCAGAATCCTTCCAACCAACATACCTAAAAGGACAGCAGCGACTCCCATGACGCAATTTAACTGGCAAAACCCGTATCCGACACTGCGTATGCCGGTGTTCGCCCGCAACATCGTATCGACGTCGCATCCGCTCGCGGCGCAGGCCGGTCTGCGCATCCTGTGGCAGGGCGGCAATGCCGTCGATGCCGCGATTGCCGCCGCTGCGTGCATGACCATCGTCGAGCCGGTATCCAACGGTCTGGGCGGGGATTGCTTCGCGCTGGTGTGGGACGGCAAGCAAGTGCACGGCCTGAACGCCTCGGGCACGGCGCCTGGCGCGTGGAACGTCGATTACTTCCGCAAGAAGTACGGTGAGGAGCATGGCATCGCGAAGCAGCCGATTCGGGGTCTCGACACGGTGACCGTGCCCGGCGTGATCGCCGGCTGGGAAGCCCTGCATGCGAAGTTCGGCAAGCTGCCCTTCGCCGATCTGATGGCGCCGGCCATCGAGATCGCCGAACGCGGTCACGCCGTGGCGCACATCGTGGCGCGCAAGTGGGCGGCCGCCGTGCCGGAGCTCAAGAACCAGCCGGGCTACGCGCAGACGTTCATGCCGAACGGCCGCGCGCCGACGACCAGCGAGATGATGCGCATGCCGGGGCACGCGCGCACGCTGCGTCTGCTCGCCAAGGAAGGCCCGCGCGCCTATTACGAAGGCGAGATCGCCGAGCGTATCGCGGCGTGGAACGTCGAGCACGGCGGCGCGATGACGGCCGAAGACCTGCGTGGCTATCGTGCGGACTGGGTCAAGCCCATCGAGAAGGATTACCGTGGCTACACCGTGCATGAGATTCCGCCGAACGGGCAGGGGATCGCTGCGCTGATCGCGCTGGGGATTCTCGACAAGTTCGACGTCTCCAGCCATGCCGTCGACCAAGTGCATTCGCAGCACTTGCAGATCGAGGCGATGAAGCTCGCCTTCGCCGATCTCTACAAGTACGTGGCCGACCCGCGTTCGATGGAGGTGACGCCGGAGCAGATGCTCGACGACGCTTATCTCACTGAGCGCGCGAAGTTGATCAACCCGGACAAGGCGACGCATTTTGATTTCGGCATGCCGAAGTCCGGCGGCACGATCTATCTGACGGCGGCCGACGAGCAGGGCATGATGGTCAGCTTCATCCAGTCGAACTACATGGGCTTCGGTTCGGGTGTCGTGGTGCCGGACTACGGTATCGCGCTGCAAAACCGTGGCTGCGGCTTCTCGATGGATCCCAAGTCGGCGAACGTGGTCGAGGGCGGCAAGCGTCCGTTCCACACGATCATTCCGGCCTTCCTCACGCAGAAGGTGAACGGCCAGCACGAGGCGGTGATGAGCTTCGGTGTGATGGGCGGCGACATGCAGCCGCAGGGGCATCTGCAATCGGTCGTGCGCATGCTCGACTATGGTCAGCAGCCGCAGGCGGCTTGCGATGCGCCGCGCTGGAAGGTGAACCGCGACTTCACCGTCGATATCGAATCGACGATGAATCGCGAGACCGTCGACGGGCTGGTGGCGCTCGGCCACAAGCTCAAGTCCATCGACGATCCGTACATGGACTTCGGCTCGGGCCAGTACATCTGGCGTCTGGATCGCAACGATCCGGAGCGTGGCTACGTGGCCGCGAGCGACAGCCGTCGCGACGGTCTGGCTGCCGGTTACTGATCGGCGCCTGATCGACTGCCCTGTTCGCTGCCGGTTGGAAGCCCTCGCTCCGAGGTGTCGTCGACCGGTAGCGGACAGGTAGCGGACAGGAAGCAGGCCGGGGGACGGTGTGAGGACCGAAACCTCATTCCGTCGCCCGGGATATCCCCGTCAGTACGCACTCACTCATCTCGGATTCCTACACGGTGGTACGGCATTGGCTCGACGTGAAGCTTCTGTTGATTCATCGAATCGTCACAGTTCACCCGCAATAATCACGGCGCACGAGGAATCTACAAACTAATTCGGCGGCCGATCTACTGCGTCAACTCACGCGTGGCACCGGGCGCCGGTGCGACCCGGGGAAATGACGCAATGACCATCCGTCATCGAATTACGCTATTGGTGATCCTGACGTTCGTCGCGCTCTCGATCATCGGCGGCTACGCGGTCTACCAGACGCGCGCCAGCGCTCAGAAAGTCCGACAGGTAACGGAAGGCGTGGTGCCCAGCGCGCTGGCTTCCGCCGATCTCGTCTCGCAGGTCAAGGCGGTGCAGATCGCCACCATGACGCTGGTCTACGCGCCCGACGATACCGTCGTCGAACAGGCGCTCGACAACCTCAAGAAGCTGCGCGGCGATATCGACCAGTCGCTCGCCCGACAGGCCGAAGGCGCCGCCAGCGACGCGCAGAAGGGGCTGGTGACGCAGGCTCGCGAGAGTGTCGAGAACTACTTCAACGCCATCAACGACACCGCCAAGCTCAAGCAGGCCGGTAAAACCGAGATGGCCCAGGCGTTCCTCTTCGCGATGGTCGCGCAGTACCGCGACGAACTCGAAGGCGTGGTCAACACGCTGCGCGTCGAGAAGAACCGCCAGAAAGATTCGGCCATCACCACGCTCAACGACACGCTCTCGACCACCACGACCGCCATCGGCATCGTGACAGGGCTGGCGATCGTGCTGCTCACGGCGATCGGCGCGTTGCTGTACCGCCAGATCACGCGCCCGCTCTCGCGCATGCAGGCGATGATGAGCGAGATCGCCAACAGCCAGGACTTTACCCGTCGGGTGCCGGTCGGCCGCATGGACGAAATCGGACACTCCATCTTGGCGTTCAACGGCATGATCGAGAAGATTCAGGAACGCTCCGCACAGCTCAAGCAGAAGACGGCCGACATTCAGGCGATGTTGCAGAACATGCAGCAGGGCATTCTGACCGTGGTCGACGGCTCCAAGGTGCACGGCGAGTATTCCGCTTATCTCGAAGCGATCTTCGAGACGCAGGACATCGCTGGTCGCGGCGTGATGGATCTGGTTTTCGGCGACAGCGATCTCGGCTCGGATGCCCTCTCGCAAGTCGAAGCCTCCATCGACGCGTGTATCGGTCAGGACGCCATCAACTTCGCGTTCAACGAACACCTGCTGGTCGGCGAAATCGGCAAGCGCATGCCGGATGGACGCATCAAGCAACTCGATCTGACGTGGTCGGCGATCACCGATGAAAGCGACACGATCCTGCGACTGATGCTGTGTGTGCGTGATGTGACCGAGTTGCGCGAACTCGCCGCCGAAGCCAACGAGCAGAAGCAGCGTCTGGAGATGATCGGCGAGATTCTGGCGGTGAGCCAGGAGAAGTTCCATCACTTCATCGAAAGCTCGTCGGACTTCATTCGCGAGAACGAGCGGATCATCCGCAAGCACTCGCAGGCCGACAGCGCGGCCATCGCGGAGCTGTTCCGCAACATGCACACGATCAAGGGCAACGCGCGCACGTACAACCTGCAATACCTGACGAACGTCGTGCACGAGACCGAGCAGAGCTATCACGAACTGCGTGCGCCGGACGTCGCCCGCCTGTGGGATCAGGACGGCATGATGCGCGAACTCGAACGCGTGCGTGAGGCCGTCGATGCCTACGCGCACATCAACGAAATCAGCCTTGGCCGCAAGGGCCCGGGGCGTGCTGCCGACGAGCAATCGATGGTGGTCGACCGTGCCCACATCCGCGCCAGCCTGCGCATGCTCGAAGCGGCCGATCCGAACGATCTGCACCAACTGGTCGCCATGCGCGACGCCGTGCACCAGACCCTGCGTCTGCTCGGTACCGAAGGCGTCGGCGAAGCGCTGGGCGGCGTGCTCGACTCGCTGCCGTCGCTGGCCGGCGAACTCGGCAAACCGGCACCGGCCGTGCGCATCGACGACAACGGCTACCGCCTGCGTGCCCCGGCCGTGCGAATTCTGCGCGACGTGTTCATGCATCTGCTGCGTAACTCGATGGACCACGGGCTGGAAGGTGCGGACGAGCGTCGTGCCAAGGGCAAGCCGGCCGCGGGCACCATCGACATCGAAGTGGGCCTTGATCACAACATGCTGCAAGTCACGCTGACCGACGACGGTCGCGGGCTCGCGCTGCACCGGATTCGCAGCATCGCCGTGCAGCGCGGCTGGATCACCGCCGAGACGTATGTCACCGACGAGCAGATTGCGCAGTTCATCTTCCGTCCGGGCTTCTCGACGGCCTCGGAAGTCACCGAAGTCTCGGGGCGCGGTGTGGGCATGGATGCGGTGCAGGACTTCGTGCGTCGCGAACATGGCCGCATCGAACTGCGCTTCACCGACGAGCGCAAGGGCGCCGAGTTCCGTCAGTTCCAGACGGTGGTGTGCCTGCCCGATAACCTCGTCGTCGACGGGTTCGACCTGAACAGTGTTGCCGCTGACGCCGTCGACCTGCCTGCACTGGACGCCGTGGTGCCGCGTATCGGGATGAATGCGGGGCTGAACGCGGGAACGAATGCGGAGATGGGCGCAGACACGAAGGCGGCCCCGGACAAGTCCCACGACGACCTGTCCCAAACCGGGAAGGTCTGACGCCTGAGCACTCGACAAGCACGATGGACGAGGCGGCGCAGACCGGAAAGGTTTGCAGCCGCCGCGCTATTTTTTGCGTGATGAATGTAGGGACGGCATAGGCGTTTCAGGCGTCGATGGCGTTCAGGGAGAAGCACGGATGGAAGCAGTTCAATGGCTACTGGCGGGTGCGCTTGCGGGCATCGTCGGTGCGGGCGCTGTGGGTTTTATCGTGCATCGCTGGCGCATGGCGCAGGCCACGGCGCACTGGCGCGCACTGACGAAGACGCACGACGAGGCGCTCGAGCAGGCGCTTGAGCGCGAGCGTGTCGCGCTCGCCGACAGGGACGCGCTCGCGCAAACGCACGACGACGCCATCGCCAGGTTGCAGGCAAAGCTGACGCAAGCCGAGCAGGATTTGCAGACGGCGCTCAAGTCGGAAGCCGTCGTGCTCGAAGCCAAGGCGATGTGGCAGGGCGAAGCGCAGCGCATTGCCGGGGAAGCGGCGCGCCTGCGGGGACTGGCGGCCACCTTCGAGCGCTGGCACGAGCAGATGATTTCGCTGATGACGCAGAACCAGGACATGCACGCGAAGAATCACGAGCTGGCGTCGATCGTGCGCCACGTGCTGATCGTGTCGCTCAACGCATCCATCGAAGCGGCGCGCGCCGGGACCGCTGGTCGCGGCTTCGGTATCGTCGCCAGCGAAGTGCGCGCGCTCGCCACGCGTTCGGAAGAACTGTCGAAGAGCTATCGCGACAGCCTGCATCGCAACGACGTCACGACGACCGCCACGTTCCAGGACATTCAGGCGGGCGGGAAGATGATTGCGGCGTCGCTCTCCAGCGTCGAGGCGCTGGCGCAGCAACTGCATTCCCGTCTCCATTGAGTTGTCTTACACGTCGTTATTTCTCTCAAGCATCCGTCAGCCAACAGGTTCCGTTGTGATCAGCGCTCACGCTCGCGACAGTTTCGAACGCATTCTCCACAAGGCGGCTCGCACGCGTCTCGCACGCTCAGTCGATTCGCCGTGCGACATCGCGCCGCTCGGCGTGCGCCACAGCGCGAAGGGCGACGCATCGGTGCAGGACGATGGCGTGGCGCTCACCGTGCGTCATGCCAACGTGGTGGTGCTCACCATCTCGGGCATCGATTTCCGCATGCTGCTCGTGCTGCATTTCGACGAGGACGACGCGACGAAGGCGTACTTCGTGGGCGACGATCAGGACAAGTCGTTTCGCGAGGCCTTTCTCGAAATCAGCAACCTGTGCTGCGGAGCCATCAATCAGGAGTTGCTGGGGTACTTCCCCGATCTCGGCATGTCGACACCGTACGTGCTGAGCGCGCGCTGCGTGCCTCACCTCATGCAGCTCAAACCGAATCATCTGGCGTCGTGGGACATCACGCTCGATGGTTCGGTCAGTCTTGCCGCCACGCTATGCGTCTGTGCGCATGCACCGCTGGATTTCAACGCCGAAGTCAGCGAGACGCAGGACAGCGGCGGCGAACTCGAATTGTTCTGAGACGGCCGCGCTTCGCTGCCGAGTAGCAGCCTGCATCCCCTCTCGCCTCTTACGCGCTTTCCGTACTACGCCCTAGGAAATTACGACAATGAACCGAAGCACCCCCCGCGAGTCGGTCGGCCAGTTCCTGATCCTCGAAGACAGCGTCGAGCACGAGTACCCCGACGCGCTCGTGCGCGGCATGATCGACATCACCGACGGCGTGTTTCGCGGCCTGTTCGGCGACATCGAAGTGAGTTGCGATTCGCCCAGCGTGGTGCGCGATCGCATCATCTTCGGTGAAGTGTTCAGCCTGATCCCGCTCGAGAGCGCGTGGTGTCGCGGCTACATGATGATGCAGGCCGAGCAGGTGCCGTTCATGCAGTTGCTGGAGCACACCGGGCGCTGCGAAGGGCAGGCCGGCTTTCGCGAACTGAACGGCATGCTGGGTGAGCTGACGAACCTCGTCTGGGGCGCTTTCAAGAATCGCTACATGGGCGATCCGCTGGCCGTCGACCGCACCCAGGTGCAGGTGCCGCTGCTCATCAATCACAAGCAGAAGTACATCACGTTCGGCACTGACAACCCGCAGTTGTGCTTCGTCTATCGCCTGACCGATCCGGTGAGCGGACAGATCGTCACGCTGCATCAGCATTTCGTTTTCAGCCTCAACTGGTCGCCCGAAGCGTTTCGCGAGGCGGCACAGGGCACGGCCGAGCCCGTCGAGACCGGAGCGCTGGAACTGTTCTGAGATTCCGGCTCGACACCTGCCACTGCACATTCACTTTTACACACAAGGACAACACCATGTCGAAGATTCTCGTGGTCGACGATTCGAGCACCGTGCGCGACGAAGTCGCCGGTTTTCTGCGCAAGAACGGCCTGGACGTGGACACCGCCGTCGATGGCAAGGACGGCCTGGCCAAGATCAAGGCAAGCCCCGGCGTGCGTCTGGTCATCAGCGACGTGAACATGCCGAACATGGACGGCCTGACGATGGTCGAGAAGATTCGCGGCGAACTCGCGAACGCCTCCGTCAATGTGGTGATGCTCACCACCGAAAGCAGTCCGGCCATGAAGGAGCGCGGCAAGGCGGCCGGCGTGAAGGGCTGGATCGTCAAGCCGTTCAAGGGCGATGCGGTGCTCGAGACGTTCCGCAAGCTCGCCAGCTAAAACCGGCAATGCGAGCGTGCAGGACATTCGATGACTTCCAGCTCTGAGGGGAGCCGGGGATACCGATGGCGCCTGTCGCTCATGCCGCTCATCGATGGGATGAATCGCGGGCAGACCGTCGCCACCGCCCGGTGGCGGCGTTACACTGCTGACTTTCCCGCATCACGCGAAAATCTGCGCATTCTCGCTTTCTCATCATGAGCGTCGTCCCACAGAAAAAGAAGTCTGTCGCCGCCACGTCGTCGACGGCCAGCGCTTCGTCCTCGTCTTCCTTGCCCGACGCGATCGTGCATGAGGCGGGATCCGAAGCAGTGCATGGGGCGGCCGACACCGCGTCGGATGCGCGCCCGCGTCGCGCCAAGCAGCGCCTGACTTACGTCATCGCGAGTCTCGATCGGCTGCTGCGCCGCCACATGTCGGAAGCGCTGGCGCCGCTGGGCCTCACGCTCGCGCAGTTCACCGCGCTTTCCGTGCTCGACGCGCGCGGCAAGCTCTCCAACGCGCAACTCGCGCAGCGCTCGTTCATCACGCCGCAGTCGGCCAACGAAGTGGTCAGCATCATGGCGTCGCGCCAGTGGATCACGCGCGAGCCGGATCCCAATCACGGCCGTATCGTGTTGCTGCAACTGACCGACGAAGGACGTCGTGTGCTCTCGCAATGCGAAGCCGTTGCCAAGGAAATCGACACGCGCATGCGTGCGGGTGTGCCGCGTGAAGACGCCGCCGCCATTCAGCGCCATATCGAAACGTTCGTGCGCAATCTGCGCGACTGACGCCGGGGTTGTCCCGACCTCTCCCGCCCTTTCTCTCTCTTTCCCGCCACTTCCCGCCACTTCCCGCCTTTTCCCGCTACTTCCCCCTCCTGGCCTGTACCGCATCCCGGTGACCCGTGAATACGGCGGTGTTGCGCATCCGTCGCGAACCTCGTCAGCGCAGCCCCGGCATGCCGTAGCGCACGCGCGCGGCTTCGCGCATGGCGCTGATGAGCATCTGCTCGGGCGGTGTGGGCACCGTGTCGTTGCGCCACAAAATGCCGATGGACTCCTCGGTGCCTTTCGTCGCGAAGGGCAGGGCGCACAGTGCGCCGTCGGCAAGATCGTCCTGCACCGTGATCTCGGAGGCGATCCAGACGACGTCGTCGCGCAACGTCATGGCGCGCGCAAGCGACATCGACAGCAGCTCGGAATAGTCGTCCAGCGTGCCCACGCCGTGCGCGCGCAGGAAGCTATCGGCCGTGTGACGAAGAATCGTGCCGTGCGGCGGCAGCACCACGTGATAGTTCGCAATGTCGGCCATCGACACGCTGCGCTGCTGCACGAGCGGATGCTCGGGCCGCACGACCACGCACAGCGGTGTAGCGCACAGATGCTCGAAGGTGAGACCCGCCATGCCTTCCGGATCGGACATGCGCCCGAGGGCAAGGGTGACCTGACCCGATTTCAGTTGGGTGAGCAGTTGCTGGTTCGCCCCGGTGTGCACCTGCACCACGATGCCGGGCCACTCGCGCCGGAAGGCTTCGAGCACGCCGGGCATCATCGCAGCGGCCAGCGTGGGCAATACCGCGATCTCGATCACGCCGCCGGTCTGGCCGACGGCGCGCGAAAGCACGTCGATGCCCTGACGCAGCGCGCTCACGCTCGCGCCCGCATGCCGCAGGAACAATTCGGCCTGCGCGGTGGGCCGGGCGCCGTTGCGGCCCCGGTCGAACAGACGCACGCCCAGCAGGCCTTCCAGCTCGGCAATCGTCTTGCTGACGGCCGGTTGGGTAATGGACAGCGCTTCGGCCGCGCGCTGCAAGCTCCCATGCTGCGCGACCGCCAGCAGGCATTGCAGATGGCGCAGCTTGATGCGTCCGTCGAGAAGGTGTCTTTCCATGCCGGAAAGTTATGAAAAGCCTAAGAAAATGTCAATAAATATATCCGTTGATTATGGATATAGTGTCGAAAACAAGCTGGCGACCGGCCAACGTGCCTGCCAGATCAGTCAACACAAAATGGAGTGAGACCATGTCGAAGACGACAACCGTCCTGCGCCCCCGCGACTGGGATTCCCATCCCAAGCTGATCGACAGCGGGTACAAGTCCACGGCGCTGCGCGGGCCCAAGCAATTGCTCGTGCCGGTCAGGCAGAACCTCGCGGATCTGCGCTCGCCGGTCTACGGCAATGGCATCATCGGCGCGCTCGACGGCGATCTCACGCGCAATGCCGTTCGTAATGGCGAACCGCTGGGCGAGCGCATGATCGTCACCGGCCGTGTGCTCGACGAAGGCGGCCGCCCGGTGCCGAACACGCTCGTGGAACTGTGGCAGGCCAACGCGTGCGGTCGCTACGTCCATAAGGTCGACCAGCACGACGCACCGCTCGATCCGAACTTCCTCGGCGCTGGCCGCGCGATGACCGACGCCGCCGGACGCTACAAATTCCTGACGATCAAGCCGGGCGCCTATCCGTGGAAGAACCACCACAACGCATGGCGTCCGCAGCATTTGCACTTCTCGGTGTTCGGGCATTACTTCGCGACCCGGCTGGTGACGCAGATGTACTTCCCGGGCGATCCGCTCCTCGCTTACGACCCGATCTTCCAGGCGACGCCGGCGCAGGCCCGCGACCGTCTGATCGCGCGCTTCTCGATGGATATCACCGAGCCGGAATACGCGCTGGGGTACGAATTCGACATCGTGTTGCGCGGTGCCGACCAAACGCCGATGGAGTCCTGAGCCATGTCCAACACGTCAGATCTCAAGCAAACGCCGTCGCAGACCGTCGGTCCATACTTCGCCTACGGCTTGTCGCCGGAGCAATACCTGTACGATTTCAAGAGCGCCTTCACGCCGGTCGTCGCGAGCGATCGCGCTGACGGGGAGCACATCCGTCTGATCGGTCAGGTGTTCGACGGCGCAGGCAATCCGATCAACGATGCCCTGATCGAAATCGTGCAGGCCGACGCCCATGGGCGCTACGTGCAGACGGCCGACGATATCGAGCGCACCGGGTTCGCCGGGGCAGGCCGTTGCGGTACCGGTACGGATGCCGAGAACCGTTTCGTCATCGAGACCGTCAAGCCCGGCGCGGCTGTGCAGGGCGATGCCCCGCGCATCGACGTCGTGCTGACGATGCGGGGCTTGCTCAATCATCTGTTTACGCGTATCTATTTCGACGACGAGGCTGCGGCCAACGCGCTGGACCCCGTGCTGCAACAAGTGCCGGCCGAGCGTCGTCACACGCTGATTGCCCGGCGCGAGACGAACGGTGGACGGGTGACGTACCGGTTCGACATACGTATGCAGGGGGACGAGGAGACGGTGTTCCTCGACCTGTGATGTCGCACACGTCATCGGCAACCTAAACCGATACGTCAGACCAGGACTGGCGCGGCTTCGGGCTGCCGGCATGTGAATGCCGGCAGCCCGTGGCCGTATCTGCATTTTTGCAACGCACCAACAACGCACCTAACATCGATTTCCCGATGACGGAACTGCTTGATTCCTTGCTGCGCGGCGCGGCCGTGTCGACGCGATTTTCCCGCGACGCCACGCTCCAGAGCATGCTCGACTTCGAAGTGGCGCTGGCCGCCGCCGAAGCCGACACGGGGTTGATCCCGGCCGCCGCCGTCGCGCCGATTACCGCGGCCGCGCGCGCTGGCGACCTCGATTGGGAGGCGCTGCGCGACGCTGCTGCCTGCGCGGGCAACCTCGCCATCCCGCTGATCAAACAACTCACTGCGCGCGTGAAGACGCTTGACGCCGATGCCGCCCGCTATGTGCACTGGGGCGCGACCAGTCAGGACGCCATCGACACCGGCCTCGTGCTACAGATACGCGGCGCCCTCGACGATCTCGGCGCCGATCTCGACGCGCTGATTCAGCAACTCGCGGCGCAAGTGCGCCAGCATCGCACCACGGTCATGATCGGACGGACGTGGCTTCAGCACGCCTTGCCCATCACGTTCGGCCTTAAACTCGCCGGCACGCTCGACGCATTGCTGCGTGCGCGCGCCGACCTCAGCAGCGTGCGCGATCAGGCGCTTTGCGTGCAGTTCGGCGGTGCGGCGGGCACGCTGGCCTCGCTCGGCACGCACGGCCCCGCGGTGGCGGCGGCGCTGGCGCGTCACCTAGGATTGTCGGACGCGGCGACGCCCTGGCACGGGCAGCGCGACCGGATCGTGCGCGTGGGGAGTTGGGCAGCGTCGCTGACCGGCTCGCTCGGCAAGTTCGCGCGCGATACGGCCCTGCTCACGCAGACGGAAGTCGGCGAGATCGCGGAAGCCTCCGGCCCGGGGCGCGGCGGCTCGTCCACCATGCCGCACAAGCGCAACCCGGTCGGCTGCGCGGCCATCCTCGCGGCCGCCGCGCGCACGCCGCAACTCGTCGCCACGCTGTTCGGCGCGATGCAGCAGGACCATGAGCGTGGACTCGGCACCTGGCATGCGGAGTGGGAGACCTTGCCCGAACTGCTCATGCTGTGCGGTGGTGCGCTGGCGACAGCGCGCACGCTCGTGCAGGACTGGACCGTCGACGTGTCTCGCATGCGTGCGAATCTCGACGTCACCCATGGGCTGATCATGGCTGAAGCCGTGACGATGGCGCTCGGCGAATCGATGGGGCGGCTCGAAGCGCATCGGCGCGTGGAGGCCCGTTGTCGCGATGCGCTCGCACAAGGGCGTCACCTGCTCGACGTGCTGCGCGAAGACGCCGACATCACCCGCATTCTGTCCGGCGAGGCGCTCGAACGCCTCACGGATCCCCAACACTACCTCGGCGCCGCCGACACGTTCGTGAGCCGTGTGCTCGCACGGGTGGACGTGGCAACGGCCGCGCCGTCTTCACCTTCCGGCAGGACATCCCAATGAACGATCAGGAACGCTACGACAACGGCATGGAAGTGCGACGCGGCGTGCTCGGCGACGCGCACGTGGACCGCACGCTCACGCGCCGTAACGAGTTCAACGACGACTTCCAGAACTTCATCACGCGCTTCGCCTGGGGCGACATCTGGACCCGTCCCGGCCTCACGCGCCACATGCGCAGCATGATCACGCTCTCGCTGCTCATCGCCCTCAATCGCGGCGACGAATTCCGCATGCATGTGCGTGCCGCGTTCAACAACGGTGTGACGCGCGACGAGATGAAGGAGCTGTTCATGCACGCCGCGCTGTACGCCGGCCTGCCCGCCGCCAATCAGGCGATTCATGATGCCGAGAAGGTCTTCGCAGAGATGGAAGCCGCCGAGCCGGGATCGACGACGCGCGCATCGAAATCCGCTGCGCCGGACGCGCAAGGTTGAGGGGACAAGACAAATGACCGTGGAACGTTTGATCGACGTGGGCGATGCCCAACTGCGCGTGGCTATCGATGGCGACGACCATGCGCCAGCGCTCGTGCTCTCGAACTCGCTGGGCACGACGCTGGAGATGTGGGCGCCGCAAGTGCCTGCGTTTGCACGTGAATTCCGTGTGATCCGTTACGACACGCGGGGGCATGGCGGTTCGTCTGTCACGCCCGGGCCGTACGTGATCGATCAACTGGGGCGCGACGTCGTCGCCCTGCTCGACGCACTGGACATCGAGCGCGCCAGTCTCGCCGGGGTGTCGATGGGCGGCATGACGGGCATGTGGCTGGGCATTCATGCGCCGCAGCGTCTGGATCGCCTCGCCATCGTCTGCTCGTCGGCGCATATCGGTGCGGAGGATGTGTGGAACGGCCGCATTCGTGCCGTGCAGGCCGACGGTATGAACGCGGTGACGGACGCTGTCGTGTCGCGCTGGTTCACGCCGGAATATGCGCAGCGTGAGAGCGCCACCGTCGAACGGATGAAGGCGATGTTCCGCTCGCTCGCCCCGGCGGGTTATGCCGCGGCATGTGCGGCGGTGCGCGACATGAATCAACTCGATGAGATCGCCGCGATCACGGCACCGACGCTGATCGTGACCGGCGCTGGCGATCTGGCCACGCCGCCCGCCATGTCGACGGCCATGGTCGAGCGCATTCGCGGCGCGCAGCAGGTGATCGTGCCCGGGGCGCATCTGTCGAACATCGAGTGCGCTCCTGCCGTGACTGACGCGTTGCTGAGCTTCCTGCGCGGCTGAGCGGTTGCGATGGCGCCGATGTCGTTCTGTCGGCGCGATCATCAGTCACCTTGGTATGTCGCCCTCGCGGGATGCCCGGGCCACATCAGGGCAACAGTTCTGCGGACAGCGCCGAGTCGTCACCCAGATGTGCGTGTTGCGCCGTACGCCGGAAGGCGGACGGCGTCACGCCGACATGGCGCTTGAACACGCGGCAGAAATACGCCGGGTCCTGAAACCCGAGTTCGTAGGCGACGTGCGAGACCGGCGCGGGAATGTAGATGAGTTTGCGCCGCGCTTCGAGCATCAGACGATCCTGCACCAGATCGAACGCCGATTTTCCCGAGATACGCCGGCACAGACGATTGAGCTTGCTCTCCGTCACATGCAGGCGTTCGGCGTAGGCGGGCACGGCCCACGCCTCGGTGTAGTGCGTTTCCACGAGCGCGCGAAACCGCGCGAACAGATCCAGTTCCGTGCGTCCCGTGCGCGTGGCGGAATCGTGATGTGCATGCAGGCGTGCGAGCAATAGCAGCACGCTGCGCGTGAGCCATCCGACCATTTCCGCGTGCCCCAGTTGCGGGCGCGAAAACTCGTCCATGATGAGACCGAGCAGCGTGTAGAGACGATCGCGCGTCTGCGGCGCATCGGCCAGCGCGAACAGCCACGGTTTGCGAAGCAGCGAGGACATGTCGGCATCCGCACCGATGGCGGCGTCGAACGGCACGCTCTGCGCCATGGTGAGCACGAAACCGTGCGCGCCGCGCGAGAAGCGGAAGTTGTGCACGGCCGACGGGTGCACCGTGATGACGGCGGGGCCTTCGACTTCCCACGTCGCATCGTCGACATTGGCCTCGACCTTGCCCTCGAAGATCGCGAGCACCTGAAACAGACCCAGATGGCGATGCGTATCGATATGCCAGTCGTAGAGACGGCTGCGTGTCTCGATCCATTCGATATGGACGAAGTCGCCGCTGTCGGTTTCGGTCAACTCGCCGTACAACGAGAATTCCGGAATCGCCTCGCGCGCCGCGCGCAGCCGGGATGACGCGCCTGACATACTGGTTTTCCCTTGGTCGAAGTTGTCGAAAAAGTACAAGAAAGTCGCCGATTCATCCATTCAACGCGACGTGCGCGCTCCATAAGATATGACGCATTCGCCCCTCGTGACAAGGCGTTAAAAAAGCACTTAGGACAGGCGCGCGGGCATGCGTGTTTACGCGTAGTCCTAAGTGGGTGCAGCGAGCGTGAGACAACCAAGAAATGCAATTCGTCCGCTGCCGGGGCTTCCCTCTTTTGCCTCGCTTTTGCCTGATTCATGTCGCGAGATGCCCGGCGCAGGTGTGCCGGACGTGGGCGGTGCAATCACAGGAGACAACCTATGCGCACCCATTACCCCGTCGTCATCGTCGGCGCTGGTCCCGCCGGCTTGCTGCTTTCCCATCTGCTGCATCTCAAGGGGATCGATTCGATCGTGCTCGAATCGCGTTCGCGTTCGGCGGTCGAGTCGACCATTCGCGCCGGTGTGCTGGAGCAGGGCACGATGGACATCCTCAACGACACGGGTGTGGGTGAGCGCATGCGCCGTGAAGGCGCGGTGCACCACGGTGTCGAACTGGCCTTCGGCGGGCAGCGTCATCGCATCGCGCTGACCGAGCTGACCGGGCGCTCGATCACGGTCTACGCGCAGCACGAGGTCATCAAGGATCTGATCGCGGCGCGTGAGGCGGCGCAGGGCGAGATCCTGTTCGATGTCTCGGACGTGTCGGTTCACGACGTCGACAGCACGCAACCGAGCGTGCAGTTCACCGTGGACGGACAACCGCGACGCCTCACCTGCGATTTCATCGCCGGCTGCGATGGCTTCCACGGCGTGTGCCGTCCGGCCATGCCCGCGTCGGTGCGCAAGGAATACCAGCGCGTGTACCCGTTCGGCTGGTTCGGCGTGCTGGTCGAGGCCCCGCCGTCGTCGGACGAACTGATCTACGCGGCACACGAGCGAGGCTTTGCGCTGATCAGTACGCGCTCGCCGACGGTGCAGCGCATGTACTTCCAGTGCGATCCCAACGAGCGTGCCGAGACGTGGAGCGACGCGCGCATCTGGGAAGAACTGCACACGCGCACGGAGAGCGACGACGGCTGGCGTCTCACGGAAGGCCCGATCTTCCAGAAGAACGTGGTCGCCATGCGCAGCTTCGTCGCCACGCCGATGCAGTACGGACGTCTCTTTCTCGCGGGCGACGCTGCGCACATCGTGCCGCCGACCGGCGCGAAGGGGATGAACCTCGCGGTGGCCGACGTGTGGCGGCTGTCGCACGCGCTCGACGACTTCTTTCACCGCGACAGTGAGGCGGCGTTGCAGGGGTATTCGGAGGCGGCGCTCAAGCGCATCTGGCGTGCGGAGCATTTCTCATACTGGATGACCCGCATGCTGCATCGTCTGGACGACGCCACGCCGTTCGAGCAACAGATGCAGCGCGCCGAGCTGGAGTACGTGGTGAGTTCGCGTGCGGCGTCGCTGATGCTGGCGGAAAACTATGTCGGCCTGCCGCTCGCCTGAGCCGGAGCCGTTTGAACGGGTCTGAGCGGGGCTGAGCGGGTCTTAGCGGGCCTGAGTGTGCCTGATGGGGCAGCGCGCCGTGGTCACCGCCTCAAGGACTACACCACCGGTGTGCTATAACCGCCACCGGTGGCGTCACGCATAACCGCCCGTTATGGATGGCCTGACGAAAGATCATTTCGACAGGCGGGATATGGACGTACATTAGCGGCAGAAATCGGCTTTGCCGCAGTGCCGCCATGCCGCATCAAGACGGCAGGACGGCCAGACCCCCGGCGCGCGCGCCACCCCCGACACACGGATGCGCACCGGCGGTGATCGATTTCCAAAAAAATAATGGAATGAACAACGGAGCGCTCGCGCCCCGAGGAGACAGCGTCATGAATCATCCGCGCACGGTGGACGTGCCCGCCTACATCAACGCTCAGCGCTTTTCCAGCTATCAGTGGCTGGTGCTGATCCTGTGTTTCTTCATCGTGGCCATCGACGGCTTCGATACTGCTGCCATCGGTTACATCGCGCCGTCGCTGGTACAGCAATGGCATATCGACAAGGGCTCGCTCGGCCCGGTGCTTTCGGCCGCGCTGTTCGGGCTGGCAGGCGGGGCGATCTTCGCCGGGCCGCTGGCCGACAAGGCAGGCCGCAAGACCGTACTCGTGTTGTCTGTGGTGTTCTTCGGCGTGGCGAGTCTTGCCACGGCCTTCGCACAGGATCTTCAGACGCTGACAGTGCTGCGCTTTCTGACGGGCCTGGGACTCGGCGCCGCCATGCCGAATGCCGTGACGCTGATTTCCGAATACGCGCCGCAAGCGCGCCGTGCGGTGATTGTCAACACGATGTTCTGCGGCTTTCCGCTCGGCGCTTCCGTTGGCGGTTTCGTGGCCTCGTGGCTGATTCCGCATTTCGGGTGGCATAGCGTGCTGGTGCTCGGCGGCGTGCTGCCGCTGGTGCTCTCGGTGTTGCTGATTGCGTGCCTGCCGGAGTCGGTGAAGTTTCTCGTGGTCAAGCAGAAGCCGGTGGCGCGGGTGCGTCGTATTCTGTCGCGTATTGCGGGCGAATCGTTCGACGATGTGAACACCTTCACCGTGAACGAAGCCGCGCCGAAGCGCGCCGGCTCGGCCATCGGCGTGGTGCTCTCGAAGCAGTACGGCTTTGGCTCGGTGATGCTGTGGGTGACCTACTTCATGGGTCTCGTGATCTTCTACCTGCTCACCAGCTGGATGCCGATCCTGTTCAAGGACGCGGGCTTCACGGTCGAGCGCGCCGCCCTGATTACGGCCTTGTTCCCGCTCGGCGGCGGTATCGGCACGATCCTGTCGGGCTGGCTGATGGACAAGTTCAACGCGCAGAAGGTGGTGGCGGTCGGCTACGCGCTCACGGCGGTGCTGGTGTATGCGGTCGGGCAGGCGATCGGCGACATCGGCATGCTCGTCACGCTGATCTTCCTCGCGGGCACGGCGATGAACGGCGCGCAATCGTCGATGCCGTCGCTGGCCGCCATGTTCTACCCGACGAATGGCCGTGCCACGGGCGTGGCATGGATGCTCGGCATCGGACGCTTCGGCGGCATCGCCGGTGCGTTGCTCGGCGCGGAACTCGTGCGCCGTCATCTGGGATTTTCCGCGACGTTCTCGCTGCTGGCGATTCCGGCGGTGATCGCGACGATCGCACTGCTCGCAAAGAACGCATGGGAGCGCACGCGCGGCGACGTGCCGGCGCAGAACGCGGCCGAAGCCCGCAATTCCGCGGCGATGCACTGATCGACGGATCGACGATTGACCTGGCAGTTGCTGTACCGGACGCGGCGCCTTGTGCGCCGCTTTTTTTATGGCAGGCAGAGCGTGAGCGGAACGTCAGCGCTTCCCAAGCGCGTCGATCATCGCCATCGCGGCGGCCGGGTTGCGCTCCTTGAAGCCGCTGATGACATAGAGGAACACGTCGCGGTGTTTGGCCTGGGGCGGCGCTTTGGCGACGGTGTCGAGATCGTCAGGCATGCCACCGGCGGCGAACGTCGTCGCGCGGTCCAGCCATTGCGCCATCGCCTTCGGGGCATAACCGAGTTTGTAGCGCTCCTGCGTGCCCATTAGCCGCGCGTAGACGAACGGCGCCGTGACGTCGGCGATGCACGGAAACTTGGCATCACCGGCGAGCACGATGGCCATCTCGTACTTGCGCGCCAACGCGACGAACTCGGGTGTCGCAAAGCTCTCGTGACGCACTTCCAGCGCATGACGGATCGTGTGTCCGCCCGCCGTTGTCGGCAGCAGATTCAGGAAGTGTTCGAAGTCTTGCGCGTCAAACGTCTTCGTCGGTGCGAATTGCCAGTTCACCGGGCCGAGTTTCCTGCCAAGTTCCAGCACGCCGCTGTCGAAGAAGCGCGCCACGGAGTCGCCCGCTTCGGCCAGCACGCGACGATGCGTGGCGTAGCGCGACGCCTTCACTGAGAACACGAAGTCGTCTGGCGTTTCTTCGAACCAGTTGCGAAACGTCGCAGGCTTTTGCGAGCCGTAGAACGTGCTGTTGATCTCGATGGAGGTGAGATGCTGGCTCGCATATTCGAGTTCGCGGCGCTTGGGCCACTTCTCGGGATAGAACGTGCCTTGCCACGGGGCGAAATTCCAGCCGCCGACGCCAATGCGAATGCGAATGCGCTTGTCGTCGGTGGCGGGAGTCGGCGTCTTGGGGGATCGGGTCGTCGCCATCGGGGAGTGACGCACGCGGCGGTGCGTTGTCGGTGGGATCAAGTCCCCGATGGTGGATCAACGACGTGGCGCGCGTCAACCTTGTACGAATGCACGCCACGTGCCAGTGGAGATCGACGCTCAGACGCGCTTGCGTCCCAGATGCAGCATGCGCTCGCGCACTTCTTCTTCTGAGCGCCAGTGTTCGGCCGGTTTCACCAGATCGCTGCGACTGATGATGCCGACGAGCCTGCGTGACGTCGCATCGCTCACGACCGGCAAACGCTCAAGTTGATGCGCGGCGAAACGTGCGGACACGATGCGGCCGGTCTCCGAAGGCAGCGCGACGAGCGGTGGATTCACGCCGTACAACTGCCCGAGCGTTTGCAGTCCCTGCGTCTGCGCGCGGGTGAGCGCCTGCCGGTCGACCATGCCAAGGACGGCGCGCGACGCATCGACGACCGGGTAGGCGCGATGACGCTGACTCGCGCCGAACGCCTGCTGCGCGGCGTCGTCGATGGACATCTCGGCACGCAGCGATTCCGGTTCACGTGTCATCAGTTCGCCCACGTGCAGGCGCTCCAGCGGATCGACTCCGTATTCGCGATGGATGTGGCGTCCGCGTCGCGCGATTTTCTCCGTCATGATCGAGCGCGGCATGATCCAGATCGTGACGCCGTACGACACGCCGCAGGTCAGCAGCAGCGGCAGCAGGGCGTTGACGTCGTGCGTCAGTCCCAGCGCGAAGACGATCGCCGTGAGCGGTGCGCCAAGCACGCCTGCGAGCGTGGCGGCCATGCAGACGAGCGCCCAGAGCGTGATGTCGCCGCCGGGCAGCATGGGCGCGAGCAACGTGCCGAGGCCCGCGCCGATCATGAGCAGCGGCGCGAGCACGCCGCCGGACGTGCATGACCCCAGCGCAATCGCCCAGATGAGTGCCTTGACGAGCAGCAGCGCGAGCGCGGCGTGCATCGTGAAATGTCCGGCGAGCAGATCGGCGATGACGTCGTAACCGACGCCCAGCGCGCGCGGTTCGAGATAGCCGCCAATGCCCACGGCAAGACCGCCGATGGCAGGCCACCACATCCAGTGCACGGGCAGCTTGTGGAAGGCGTCTTCGATGGCGTACAGCGCGCGCGACATCGCGGCGGAAAGCAGGCCCGCGCACACCCCGGCAATCAGGCACGAGACCAGCGCAATGGGCGAGACGGCGGGGGTGGTCATCGGAAAGAGGGGGCCGGCTTCGAGCAGCAGCGGGCGGGCGAAACCGGCGACGGCGCACGCCACGATCACCGGCAGCAGACTGCGCGGCCGCCATTCGAACAGCAGCAGCTCCACGGCCAGCAGCACGGCGGCGACCGGCGTGCCGAAGACTGCCGTCATGCCCGCCGTGGCGCCAGCCACGAGCAAGGTCTTGCGCTCGGCGGCGCTCAGGTGGAAGTACTGCGCGATGAGCGAGCCGATGGCGCCGCCCGTCATGATGATCGGGCCTTCCGCGCCGAACGGGCCGCCGCTGCCGATCACGATGCCGGACGAGAGCGGCTTGAGCACGGCTACGCGCGGCGACATCTTGCTCTTGCCGAACAGAATCGCCTCGATGGCTTCGGGAATGCCGTGACCGCGAATCTTGTCGCTGCCGAAGCGCGCCATGACGCCGACGATCAGACCGCCGATGACGGGCAGGGCAATGACTGCGATGCCGAGGGTGTTTTGCGACGGCGAGTGCGCGGCGAACGAGAGCGTCTGATAGAAGAAGAGGTTGGTGAACCCCTGAATCAGATTGAGCAGTAGCCAGGCGGCGGGCACACCGCAGAAGCCGATGACGGCCGCCAGTGCAATGAGGCGCGGCAGCCCCGGCGCGCGCGCGAAATCGCGCGCATGCGCGGGAAGCGGCATCGGGGCGTGTGTCGACGCCGATGCCTGTGCCGGAGTGGAATGAGGAGCAGAAGCCATGACGGTACCGGGATTACAGATGGACACCACGAATGTGGAAGATGTCGGCGAAGGTGCTCAGTTCGTTGCGATGCTGGGCGGCGAGATTCGCCAGACACGCTTCGCCCGCCGGGGACAGATGAATTTCCACGACGCGCCGGTCGCTCTCGTTCTGACGACGCGTGACGAGCCCGGCCTTCTCGCAGCGGGCGACGAGCGCGACCACGCTGTGATGCACGGCCTGAAGCCGCTCCGCTAATTCACTGATAGACGCCCACTCCCGCCCGGGGATACCTTTGACGTGCAGCAACAACAGATACTGCTGCGGCGTGATGCCTCCCTCGCGTGCGGCTGTCTCGCTGAAATTGAGAAAGCGCCGCAGCCGATAACGAAATTCCGAGAGCGCCTCGAAGTCGCTCTTCGTCAGGGCGTGCGCTGTGATCGGCGTGTCGGGCCCCTCGGGGGCATGTTGCGGCGCCGGATGGTCCGGGGGAGTCGATGCAGTCATAAGTCAGCGGCTAAGAATATGGGAGACGTCTGAAAGCCGAAAAATATATCACATCACGATATAAATGATGGTCTTAGGGATAGCCGGGGTGACAAATCTGGGCGGTCGCGTGCAGAATCGCGAAAAAACGAGACTCAGTCGTTACTGGAAACTCGATCCCCGCCAGGACGTAGCAGTGCCGGAGTGTGGTTTGCCAATCGTCGCTAGCCGGCGCAGGCGTCTTCCGAGCGGGCCGACCTCTGACAGGGAGGAGACATGGCTTCCACGGTCCGACGCCGCTGGCGTACGGGAACGTTGTTGTTGCTGTCGGTGGCACTCGGTTCGACCGTTGCCGCTTATCACTACGCCACTGGTTTCGAAATCGGCGGCGGCGTCTTTCAGCAGATCGGTTTCGGACGTCAGGGCACGTCGTCCGGACCGGGCGCGCACGCGCGCGGCGCCCCGCGGCAATGCGCGGGAAGCGATTGCCGTGACGACGGCGAATCTCCGCCACGCTGAACCCCACGTTTTAAACGCCTTCCTGAGCACGGATACCCCGGATCGGCTCCGCCTGGACCGTCGATCCGTCGTCCCGGCCCCGCGCTTGTTGTGCGGCGGCAACGCATGCTCACGGCCAATCTGACTGTCACAGGCCGCGTGCTAGCATCGCGGCACTAAACCAGAACGATGCCGGATACCACGGCAAACGTCAGGGGCGCAACATCTCAGCGGGGAATGTAGTGAAGTTTGATTTCGGAATACACCGTAGGACCGGTCGCGCCTATTGCTACGCGATCTCACCCTCTGCAACGACGATCGACACGGGCATGCGCGAACGCAGTTCGCCGTCTCAACGATCCGGGTTGTCAGCCGACGCTCGCCAATCCTCGTTCTCGACGTGGCCCAACGCCATCTAACGTCTCTCTCCCTTTTTTGAGTCGCAAGTAACACATGAACTGCAAGGCAATGGCTTTTGCCGTGGCGGCGCTCGCATGCACGGCGCATGCGCACGCCATCGAAATGTACGGCGCCGTGGGCACCGAAGGTCTGGGCTACGGTATGGGTGTCGGTATCACGCGTCATATCGGTGCGCGTGCCGACGTGAATGGATTGGCGCTGTCGCATAGCTTTACGGCCGGTCAAGTGCGCTACAACGGCAAGGCGCGTTTCCTGCACGGCGGCATTTATGCGGACTTTTTTCCGGCCCCCGCAACGTTGCCGTTCCGCCTGACGGCGGGCGTGCTGGTCGGCAACGACCATGTCGATCTTGTGGGCCACGCGGTGCAGGATGTCTATGTCTATCGCGGCGTAGCCTATCCGACGGCAGGGCAGTCGGTGACCGGTCGTATCAAGCTGCCGACGGTGCGCCCGTATCTCGGTATCGGTTTCGGCCACGCACCGGAAGGCACGCCCGGCTGGTCGATGTCGTTCGACGCCGGTGTTGCGTACGGCCGGCCGAAGGTCGACCTTAACGTGTCGCCGTTCATCACGACTATCGTCGGACAGGCAACCGTCGATGCACAGCGTCAGGAGCTTCAGGACAAGGCCGACCGGCTTCGCTTCTACCCTGTCGTAAAGCTCGGCGTGACGTATCGCTGGTAATGCACGTTTGCGGCCCGGCGAAGCGCAACGCTTGCCGGGCCGTGACCGCCAGCGTCATCCGTCTCGCTCGTTACACGGCGATTGCGCTTCACATGCCGCGTCTTCGATCTGAATCGTGGCGTGCTCCACGTTGAAGCGCGTGGCCAGCCGTTGCTGCACGGCGACCATGGCGTCGCGCGTGCTCACGCCGGGCGCGGGCACGGCATGCAAGGTGATCATGTGACGCTCGCCCGTAATCGACCACGCGTGGATGTGATGCACGCTGCGCACCTGCGTCACTGTGGCTTCCAGATCGGCTTTGATGTCGGTGGGATTGAGCGAGTCGGGCGTGCCTTCGAGCAGGATGTGGGCGGATGACTTCACGATGCCCCACGCGCTCTTCAGAATGATGAGCGCCACGAAGATCGACAGCAGCGGGTCGATGGGCATCCAGCCGGTGAGCAGAATGACGACGGCCGCGACGATCGCCGCTGCCGAGCCGAGCATGTCGCCCAGCACGTGCAACCAGGCGCCGCGCATGTTCAGATTCTCGCGGTTGCCGCCATGCAGCACCATGAACGCGGCGATGTTCGCGAGCAGCCCCGCAAACGCCACGATCAGCATCGTCGTCCCCACAATCGGTACCGGCTCGGCAAACCGCCGGATCGCTTCGATCACGATCCATCCCGCAATCACGAACAACGCGCATCCGTTGACGAATGCCGCCAGCACTTCGAGCCGCTTGTAACCGTAAGTCAGTTGCAGCGTCGCCGGTCGCTTGCCGTAGTGAATCGCGATCCAGCTGAAAGCGAGTGCGGCCGCATCGCTCACCATGTGACCGGCGTCGGCGAGCAGTGCAAGCGAACCGGAGAGCAGGCCGCCGACGATTTCGATCACCATGAAAACCGCGATGAGCACGAAGGCGATGCCGATCCGTCGCTGATCGGTCACGCCACTGGCATGACTATGACCTGCGTGGCTGTGTCCCGCATGGCTGTGTCCGGCGTGCGTGTGGTGAGCGTGATCGTGGTCGCCGCCTTCATCGCTGCCGTTGCTGTGCGGATGATCGTGGTCGTGCGCCTCGTGCGATAGGTTTGGCATGGCTTACCTCGCGTCGGGATGCCTCGATTGTAATCCTGCGCTGCTTGTCTGCCTTAGCGTCTGCCTGATGACGGCACGTCGAAGGCGCGCCCGTCAGGCACAGAGGCGGGGAGTGAGAGGTCGCGCGGTAATATCCCGCGATGGACTCCCTCCTTGCCGCTTCCGCCCGCGCGCTGGCCGCGGGCGATCCGCTCGGCGCATTGCGCCGTGTCGCCCTTCGCGACGATCCGCCGGCGCTTGCGCTGCGCGGGATCGCGATGGCGCAGCTCGGCGATTATCCCCTCGCCCGTGATCTGCTCAAGCGGGCGGCGCGTGGCTTTGGTGCACATGAAGCACTCGCGCGGGCACGGTGCGTCGTCGCCGACGCCGAAGTCGCGCTCGCCATGCGCGATCTCGGCGGTACCCTTCGCGCATTGCAGACGGCGGCGGCGTATCTCGCGTCGCATGGCGACGCACCGAACGCCATGCTCGCGCGGCTCATCTTGGCCCGGCGTCTGCTGCTGATGGGCAAGCTCGATGCGACGGCGCAGGCCCTCGATGAGGTGCCCCACAGTGACATCCCGGCACGTCTCGTTGCCGTGCATGCCCTGATTGCGGCGGAACTGGCGCTGCGCACCCTGCGCGTCGACGACGCACGTCATGCGCTTGGCCGCGCACGATCCGCCGCCGACACCGCCGGTGTGCCAGCGCTGCGCGCGGAGATCGACGGTCTTCATGACGTGCTGACGCGCCCCGCGGCGAGACGGTGGCAGCGCGGCAGAGAGCAGACGGTATCGATCGAAGCCGCCGCAGCGCTGGTGCACTCCGATACGCTGGTGATCGACGCCTGCCGTCGTGGTGTCGGCACGGGCAATGTGTGGCGTCCGCTGGCGAGGCGTCCGGTGCTCTTTACGCTCGCGCTGACGCTGGCCCGCGCCTGGCCGGGAGACGCCTCGCGCGAACGCCTGATCGCCGAAGCGTTTCACCTGCGCCGTCCCGAGGATATGGACGAGACGCATCGCGCACGTCTGCGCGTCGAGATCGGGCGTCTGCGTACGCTGCTTCGAGGCATCGCCGATATCGATGCCACGGCGGCTGGTTTTGCGCTGCGACCGTGTGGCCGCGCAGGCATTGCAAGCGAACCGGATGTCGCCGTGCTGCTTCCGCCCATCGATGGCGAACGGGCATCGCTCGTTGCGCTGCTGGCCGACGGCGCCGCGTGGTCGACGTCGGCGCTCGCGCTGGCCCTCGGCGCCAGTCAGCGCACGGTGCAGCGTGCGCTGAGCGAACTGGAGGCGCAGGGACGGGTTCGTGCGATCGGTCTGGCGCGCGCGCGTCGCTGGATGGCGCCTCCGCTCACCGAATTCACGACGATATTGTTACTCCCTGCCGGATGGGCGTTTGGCTAGAGTGGACTTGCGCGCCGAACGTGGCGTCTCTACAGAAAAGACAGGAGCCTGACATGACGAGCAAACCCCAGCAGCAAAGCCGCCTTCAAACGACCGCCGTGAGCGCGGCCGACATCACCAGCGAATATGGTCCGTTCCCGGGCTTCGATCGCATCCACGGGGTGACCTTCGACGGACGGCAGGTATGGGCCGCTACCGGCGAAGCGCTGGTGGCCTTCGATCCGTCGAACGGTGCAGTCAGCCGCACGCTCGATGCGCCGAGCGATGCCGGTACCGCATTCGACGGCAAGCATCTCTATCAAATCGCGGAATCGCGCATCGACAAGATCGATCCGTCGACCGGTCGCGTGCTGCATTCGATCCCGGCGCCCGCCGACCGGGGCAGCAACTCCGGGCTCACGTGGGCCGAAGGCAGCCTGTGGGTCGGTCAGTACCGCGACCGCCGCATTCTGCAAATCGACCCGGCGGACGGACGCGTGTTACGCACCATCGTGTCCGACCGCTTCGTCACGGGCGTGACGTGGGCAAACGACGAACTGTGGCACGGCACGTGGGAGAACGAACAGAGCGAGCTGCGTCAGGTCGACCCGACCAGCAGCGAAGTCCTCAAGCGCGTGCAGATGCCGGATGGCGTGGTCGTGAGCGGCCTGGAGTACGACGGACACGGGACCTTCTACTGCGGCGGTGCAACCAGCGGCAAGGTGCGCGCTGTGCGCTACCCCAAGGCCTGACGCCCCCTTGTCCGCATGGCCGCCGCCGGGGTCGCGGCGAGGCCATAGCCGTCAGGCTATCGACACCGATAGTCTGGCTTAATCGCATAGATTCTAATAATCAATTTCTATTGATCGATAGCATTCGGCATACTGGCAACACTTTCCACCCCGTCCAAGAGACAACGTCATGCCGATCATCAACACCCAGATCAAGCCGTTCAAAGCCAACGCCTACCAAAATGGCGACTTCATCACCGTGACCGACGAGACCCTGAAGGGCAAGTGGTCGGTGGTGGTGTTCTACCCGGCCGACTTCACCTTCGTGTGCCCGACCGAACTTGGCGATCTGGCCGACAACTACGAAGAATTCAAGAAGCTGGGCGTTGAAATCTACAGCGTCTCGACCGACACGCATTTCACGCACAAGGCCTGGCACGACACGTCGGACACGATCCAGAAGATCCAGTACCCGATGGTTGCCGACCCGACGCTGGCGATCTCGCGCAACTTCGACGTGCTGATCGAGGAAGAAGGTCTGGCCCTGCGCGGCACGTTCGTGATCAACCCGGAAGGCGAGATCAAGCTGTGCGAAATCCATGACAACGGCATCGGCCGTGACGCCAAGGAACTGCTGCGCAAGGTGCAGGCCGCTCAGTACATCGCCGCTCACCCGGGCGAAGTGTGCCCCGCCAAGTGGACGCCGGGCGCTGAAACGCTGAGCCCGTCGCTCGACCTGATCGGCAAGATCTAAGCGTCACGCACTACCGAAACCGCATCGTAGTTTCGTTGCTGTAAGCGCCGCTCCCGTCACAGAGCGGCGTGTCCTGCCGGCGCGCGGGTCCCCCCTAAACCCCGCTGCGCCGGCACCCAACCCCGAATTCCCGACAACTCATCTGCGCCAGCCGACGGCCGACGCGGTGGACCTCGCTCACCCTATCGAGACGGAAACAAAGCCATGTTGGACGCGAACCTCAAAGCCCAGTTGCAAACGTACCTCCAGAAAGTCACGCGCCCCATCGAGATCGCCGTGTGGCTCGACGATAGCCCCAAGTCTGCCGAAATGAAGGCGCTGGTCGACGAGATCGCGCCGCTGTCGGACAAGATTGCCGTCGTGTCGCGTGATGACGCCAACGAGCGTCGTCCGTCCTTCGCGATCGGCACGCCGGGCGAGGCGCCGCGCATTCGTTTCGCAGGATTGCCGATGGGGCATGAGTTCACGTCGCTGGTGCTCGCGCTGCTGCAGGTCGGTGGTCATCCGCTCAAGCTCGACGACGACACCATCGCGCAGGTTCGCGATCTCGATGGCGATTTCCGCTTCGAGACGTACATTTCGCTGTCGTGCCAGAACTGCCCGGAAGTCGTGCAGGCACTGAACGTGATGGCGCTCATCAATCCGCGCATTCAACAAGTCACCATCGACGGTGCGCTGTTCCAGAGCGAAGTCGAAGCGCGTCAGGTGATGGCGGTGCCGACGGTGTTCCTCAACGGCGAATCGTTCACGCAAGGCCGCACCAGCGTGAAGGAACTGCTCGCGAAGCTCGACACGGGCGCGACCGCACGTGCGGCCAAGGCGCTCGAGAACAAGCCGGTCTACGACATGCTGATTGTGGGCGGTGGCCCGGCAGGGGCCGCCGCAGCCATTTACGCGGCGCGCAAGGGCATCGTGACGGGCGTCGTCGCCGAGCGCTTCGGTGGTCAGGTGCTCGACACGATGGCGATCGAGAACTTCGTCTCCGTCACGCACACCGAAGGGCCGAAGTTCGCCACGGCGCTGGAGCAGCACGTGAAGTCGTATGACGTCGACGTAATCGACACGCAGCGTGCCGAAGCCCTGATCCCTGGCAAGATTCACGAAGTGCATCTGGCCAGCGGCGCGGTGCTCAAGGCCCGTGCCGTGGTGCTGGCGACCGGCGCGCGCTGGCGCGAAATCGGCGCACCGGGCGAGCGCGAATACCGCAATCGTGGTGTCGCCTACTGCCCGCACTGCGACGGCCCGTTGTTCAAGGGCAAGCGCGTTGCCGTGGTCGGTGGCGGCAACTCGGGCGTGGAAGCGGCGATCGATCTGGCGGGCATCGTCAAGGAAGTCACGCTGATCGAATACGGCACGCAACTGCGCGCCGACGAAGTGCTCCAGCGCAAGCTGCGCAGCCTGCCGAACGTGCGCGTGCTGATGAATGCGCAAACGACGGAAATCGTCGGTGACGGCCAGAAGGTCAACGGTCTGACGTATCTCGACCGTGCCACGGGCGAGCGTTCGACGATTGCGCTCGAAGGCGTGTTCGTGCAGATCGGTCTGGTGCCGAACACCGAGTGGATCAAGGGCACGGTCGCGCTCTCGCGTCATGGCGAGATCGAGGTCGATGCCAAGGGTGCGACGTCCGTGCCGGGCGTGTTCGCGGCGGGCGACGTGACGACGGTGCCGTTCAAGCAGATCGTGATCGCCGTTGGCGAGGGCGCCAAGGCATCGCTCGGCGCGTTCGAGCATCTGATGCTCAGTTCGGTCGAAGACGAGATGGTGGCGGAAGCCGCTGCAGTGGCGGCCTGATTCCGACGAGGGCGTTGCGGTCATAGGATCGCAGCACCGATCGACATGCATTACGCGAAGCGCCCATGACATCGTGCATGGGCGTTTTGCTTTTCCGTGCGACGTCAGGCGCCCGGCCTGCGTCGCTCATCCATCGATCCGCTCGACGCTGACATTGCCTGCGCCCGACACTGTGCCGGTAATCCGTAGCATCGGATCGAGCCAGTCCGTCATGGTCCAGATGTCGTGGGTGACACGGCGTTGCCACACGCGCAGCGGCGTTTCGCTCATCGGCAGCCCTGAGAGGTCGATGGCGCTCATGCTTTCCAGTGTGGTGCCGCCGACCTTGACGAGACTTTCCTTGCGCGTCCACAGACGCAGCCACGCCAGCGCACGCGGCGACGGCGCGTGATGCGTAAATGCCACGCTTGCAAACGCGCCGAGTCGACTGCGCTCGCGCGCGTTCACGCCCGGCAGATCAATGTCGAGCGATAACGCTTCGTCCCAGTGTTCGATGTCGATGCCGACCGGCGCGATGGCGCATGCTGCCGCGACCGCACCCCGGGTGTGGCTCAGGCTGACATGCAAGCCGGGATGGGCGGGCAGGCGAGGGCGTCCGTGCGCACCGCCGCATTGTTCGCAGCGCTGTACGAGGATATAGGTGCGCGCGGCCGCCCCCGGCGTGTCGGGACTACCCGTGACGCGCGCTGCCGCCACGCGCGCAAGGATGTGTGCCGCCACATAATCATCCCGATCGGCCGGTCGGGAAAAGGCATCGGCGCGCTTGCGCTCGTCCGGCGTCAAATGTGCCGTCCATCCCCTGAAGCGAGCCAGCACACTGGCTGACGTCCCGTATAGCGCCAGCCCGGTGAGTCCAGCGAGCGTGCTGAACGCATGGCGTGTGTTGATCCCCTCTGACCCGCTCGGCTTGTCATGGGTTTGCGTGGCCGTATTGTCGTTTGTCATCGTGTGTCGTGCGCCGCTTCGGCGGCGAGGACAAATGACGGACTCCAAGCAATTTGAATGCCACCGTGAACCGGCTGCCTCGCGCGGCTGCGTTCGTAACGCCTGCCAAGTGTTCGACGCGCGCTCACGCGCACGGACACCTGTCGCAACGTGCGACAGGTGTCGCAGTGCCGGACAGCTGTACGGTCATTTCGACGGGAGAAAAACCGTCTCGCGGCGCACGATGCTCACGACATCCCGCACACGATAAATCCTCGTCCGAAGCATTGAGCGCGTGCAGGCATGCGGGTTGTGAGAGGGTGGTACGCATTGCGATTCAGGCTTGAGGGAAATATCAGGCTGGCGAACACCGGAATGGTTCGAAACTTGCATGGTGATGACGACGTACCGGTGTCGCTTGCCTGTCATCCTTGCGACGCCGGACCCACGACCACACCACAGGAGTTTTGCGATGCTGCCAACACGCCGGCTTGGGAATCAGGGACTGGAAGTCCCCGCCATTGGACTCGGTTGCATGGGTATGAGCTATGCCTATGGCCCCTCAGACGATACCGAGTCGGTTCGCGTATTGGAACGGGCATTGGAAATGGGATGCAACTTCTTCGACACCGCGGAGGTGTACGGACCGTTCGATAACGAACGCCTGCTCGGACGTGTGCTCAAGGGGCGTCGCGACAAGGCGATCATTGCGACCAAGTTCGGATTCCGCTTCGAGAATGGTGCGGTGACGGGCGCCGATAGTCGTCCCGAGCACATTCGCGAGGTCGTCGATGCCAGCCTCTCACGACTGGGTACCGATTACATCGATTTGCTCTATCAGCATCGCGTCGATCCCAATGTGCCGATCGAAGACGTGGCGGGCACGGTCGGCGAACTCGTCAAGGCAGGCAAGGTGCGCTACTTCGGATTGTCGGAAGCGGGTGAACGAACGATTCGTCGCGCGCACGCCGTGCATCCGGTCAGCGCGCTGCAAAGCGAATACTCGCTCTGGCATCGCGATCTGGAAGCATCGATCCTGCCGTGCCTGCGTGAGCTGGGTGTCGGGCTTGTGCCCTTCGCACCGCTCGGGCGCGGCTTTCTTACGGGCACGGCACGCCGCGCAGAGGACTTCCCTGAAGGGGATTCCCGCCGTACGTCCGACCCGCGTTTGCAGGGCGAGAACTTCGACGCGAATGTGAAGCTGGCAAAGACGCTCGCAGGCTATGCGACACAGGTCGGCGCAACACCGGCACAACTGGCGCTCGCGTGGCTGCTCTCGCGCAGCGACGACATCGTGCCGATTCCCGGCACCCGTCGTGTGAGTCGTCTTGAGGAAAACCTGGGAGCGGCGAGTCTGCACCTCGACCCCGCCATGACGCGAACGCTCGACGCGCACTTCGGTGCAGGAGCGACGACCGGATCTCGTTACAAAGCGACGGCCATGATGGCGCTGCTGGCCGACCCGGCATAAGGCAGAGGAAGTCAGGAAAGACGCAGCAGGGTAGTAAGACAGCGGTAAGGAAGACGGGCGGCACACATCGCCGCCCGTCGACGGGCTTAGCGTTCCGAGCCGAGCAAGACGTCGCTGCCCATGTCGCGCACGTGAGGAATGTGAAGTTCGCGAAGTTTGCGATAGAGCGACGTGCGGCAGATGCCGAGTTCGCGGGAGGCGGCCGAGATGTTCCAGCGCCGCGACGACAGCACGCGAATGATGATTTCACGCTCGCCGTTGGCAATGGCCGAAAGCGTTGCGATCGGGGCAATCCGAATATTGCCGGGCGGGCTGGGCAGCGAGGTGACCGGCGCCGCTGCGCGAGTGGCCGCAGATGTCGCGCTTTGCACGAGATTCGCCGGCAGATCGTGCACCCGGATCGTGTCGTCGCTTTTGACGGCACACGCGTACTGAACCGCAGCACGCATTTGACGCAGGTTGCCCGGCCAGGAGTAGGAGAGCAGCAGCTCACGGGTTTCGTTGTCGAGCGATGCAAAGCCGGCGTTGCCGCGCGACTCCGCGGCGATCATCGTATCGAGCAACCAGGCGCGGTCTTGCCGTAGTCGTAGAGGGGGGAGATGCACGATGCCGACGGCGACCCGATAGTAAAGGTCCTCGCGAAACGCGCCCGCCTGAACCCGCGATTCCAGGTTCTGGTGCGTCGCACAAATGAGTTGAAGATCGACGGGCACGGGCGTGGCGGAGCCAATAGGCGTGACCTCCCGTTCGGAAAGCACGCGCAGCAAACGCGTCTGTTGTGCGAATGGCATGTCGCCGATTTCGTCGAGAAACAGCGTGCCGCCATCGGCCTGCACGACCTTGCCTTTCATGCCGGTATTGAGCGCGCCGGAGAATGCGCCGCGTTGATAGCCAAACAGTTCGCTTTCGATGAGGTTTTCCGGGATCGAGCCGCAATTGACCGACACCATGCTGGCGCGACGGCGGGCGCTGTAGTCATGCAGCGCCCGTGAGAGGTATTCCTTGCCGGTACCGGTTTCTCCGAGAATCAGGATGGGAAGCTGGCGATCGATGAGCAGTCGGGCACGGGCAAGGGTCGCCAGCATTGAGGAGTCGTTACCGCAGAGCCGATCGAGCGATGGCCTGGACGAAGACTGAAAGTTTGCGTTTGAACGGGCCAGCGGATCGTGGGCGTACATAGCGTCTCTCATTGACTTTATAGGAATTGGCGAGCGCTGCGTTTGGCGGCGCAATATCGCATCGTGGCGACTGCCGTGGGGGTGCTCCATAAAGCAAAACCAAGGATAGTTCGATTTTCGAGAGGTCTCCAATACCATATGATGCGATGACTGATACCGGTTCGCTATGAATAGAAACCGATGTTCTTTACAGGGGGAGAAGGCTCCATGGAACTGAGGCAACTTCGCTATTTCGTAGTACTGGCTGAAACACTTCACTTCGGGCGCGCAGCGAACCTGCTGCATATCTCGCAACCGCCGTTATCGCGTCAGATCGCGATGCTCGAAGAGGAGTTGGGCGTTGTACTGTTTCAACGCACACAGCGCAGCGTCGCGCTCACCGCGGCAGGACAGCGTTTCTACCGCGATGCCCGCTCGGTGCTCGCCACGCTCGACCAGGCACGCTCGCACGCGCGTGCTGCCGAGGTCGGCGATTCCGGCATGCTCTGTGCCGGCTTCATGTTTGCCGTCGCGTGCAGTGTGTTGCCGGTGCTCACGCGCGCGTTTGCCGCGGCATTTCCGCGTATCGAAGTCAAACTCAAGGAAACGATTCCGACCGAACTGGCCGATCAGTTGCGCTGCGGGAAAGTGGACGTCGGCATCATGTATTCCTCCGATGCGACCGACGAACTGTGCACGGAAACCATCTTTCGCGAGCCGCTGGTGGCGGCGCTACCCGCCGGTCATCGGCTTGCGGCCCGCACGGCGATCTCCATCGGCGAGTTGCGCGATGACGCTTTCATCATCTCGCCGCGCGAGGCGTCGCCCTTCATCCACAACACGATTACCGAGCATTGCCGTCAGGCGGGGTTTTCACCACGCGTGCGGCTCGAGACCAACTTCCAGCAAACGATCGTGAATCTCGTCGGACAGCGGCTTGGCGTGGCGCTCGTGCACAGCTCGATGCGCAGCACGCGCGCGGAGAACGTGCAGTTCGTGCCGTTGCTGCACGCGCCGCACATCGACGTGGCGCTCGTGTGGAACGAGAAGAGCAGCAATCCCTGCGTGCCACGCTTCGTGCAGACGGCGCAAAACCTCGGATTGTTCGAGCCGTCCGACGCCACGCTTCAGGCGTGTGCGTGAGACACCGTCGTCACGGAGATTGCAGGCGTAGCGGCGACGACGGCGTCCGGAGGGCTTCAGGAGACAGTGATTCAGGAGACGGTGAGACAGGCTTCTGTCGTGCGAAGTCGCGCCTTGATGGCCTGTGCGAGACGTGCGATGCCTGTCTCGATCTGCGAAGGCGTCGCGGTCGTGAACGTGAGGCGCATCGTGTTGGCCTTCGGCGCGACGGCGTGGAACGACGCGCCCGGAATGAACGCGACGCCGCGTGCGAGCGCATCGTCGAACAGACTCGCGCTGTCGATACCGGCCGGCAACGTCACCCAGAGGAACATGCCGCCCGTGGGACGTGTCCAGGACACGCCCTCGGGCATCTGCTCCGCGAGGCATTTGAGCATGAGAGCACATTGCGCGCGGTAGCGCAGGCGAATGGCGTCGAGATGGGTGTCGTATTCGCCATCGGTCAGCAGGGCATGCGCGAGCCGTTGCGTGATGCCCGTCGTATGCAGATCGCTCGCCTGCTTGGCTTGAAGCAGCTTGACCATCAATTCTTCGGGCGCGACGACATAACCCACACGTAAGCCGGGCGCGATGACTTTGGAGAACGAGCCGAGATGCACGACGCTGTCTGGCGCCATCGAAAGCAGCGACGGTGGCGTGACGCCGCTATAGACAAGCTCACCGTATGGGTCGTCTTCGACGAGCAGCAAGCCGTTGCGTGCGGCTTTCGACACCAGCGCGATTCGCCGATCGAGCGCGAGGGTGCGCCCCGTCGGATTCTGGAAATTCGGCTGGGTGTAGAGCAGTCGCGCGTTGCGCATCGACGCTTCGTCCATACGCTCGGGAAGCAGCCCTGCGGCGTCCGCAGGCACCTCTTCGAAGACGGGCTCGTACTGTGCAAGTGCCTGCACGGCGCCGAGGTACGTCGGCGTCTCGATCAACACGCGCGAGCCCGGATCGACGAGCACGCGTGCGACGAGATCGAGGGCCTGTTGCGAGCCGGTCGTCACGAGAACCTGCGAAGGACTGACAGCGGCGCCCTGGCGCGTGAGCCGTGCGGCAATCGCCTCTCGCAACGGCAGGTAGCCCTCGGAGGGTCCGTATTGCAGTGCACCGACCGCGTCACGTTGCAGAATGCGCTCGACCGACGCCTGAAGGCGTTCGACCGGCAGCGCATAGGGCGAGGGCAGACCGCCCGCGAACGAGATGATGTCGGGCCGCTCGGCGACCTTGAGGAGTTCACGCAGCGCCGACGGCTGCATGCGTTGCGTGCGCGCCGCGAGTTGCCAGCGGCCGGCGGGCGGGAGATGTCTGTCCATGAGGCGGTCCGTGACGAAGCGAAATGAGGAGGGATCGCCCCCACGGTGCGACGTGCGGGGGCGGGAAGCATGAGACGAATGCGCGATGCCAGCGAGGGAGGTCGACGAGGAAGGTCAACGTCGGCACCCGCGCCGGCACCGCCGAACGATCACTCGTTGAACATCTTGCGCAGGTTGTCCATCGCCATCTTGAGGAAGCCGACGGCGAAGGCGTCGAACGCCGGTTGATCCTTCGGGTTGCCCGAACGCGCTTCGCCCACGATGCGATAGGTCGCCGTACAGGCTTTGTCGCCGCGCGGCACGACTTCCATCGACGCCCACATGTTGCCGATGTCGAACGTCGTGTAGATCAGCGTCCAGCTCATTGTCATGGCGTCGTCGTCACGCGTGTTGAGTTGCTCCACGACCAGATCGCCGCCGGTGAAGTGCTTGTGACGCAGCGAGCGCGGGCCCGTCGCGGTGCCGGTCATCTGGATGTATTCCAGCCCGGTGACGAAACGGTTGTAGCCGTCGAAGCGGCCCACGATGTTCCAGACGTCGCGCGCAGAGGCATCGAGGTCCGCAACACCGGCGTGAACCGTCGTCGTCAGGTTGTGGATCAGCGTATCGGGTTGCAGTTCGGTGCGGACTTTTTGCAGCATGATGAACTCCTCGATAGAGAAAAAAGGGACTGCGCGAATATCAGTGGGTATGACGATTGGCCGGGCGATCAGGCGACAGATGCAGTCTCCGTCTCGCGTTCGGTGCGCCGGGTACCGCTGCCGCCCGGCTCGGGCAGGAATCCGCTGTCGATGAGATAGCGGAAGTGATGGGCGAGCAGCGCGTCATCCTTGCGCGGATACGCGATGCCCAGACGTTGCAGTGCTTGCGCAGTCTCCCGATGGGCAATGCGCGCCATGTCGCCGATGTCTTCCTGACTGTCGTCGAGATAGAACGCGACCACGTCGAACAGCGCGTTGCTCTCGTCGATGGATGTCAGCCGGTTACGCCAGTCGGCAGGCTCCTCCAGTGCGAGCGAGTAGCCGCACTGCGCGAGCGCGCCGAGATAGTCCTCCCACGTCAGCGGTTGCGGGTTCTGGAGATGGAACACGCGCAGTTCGCGCTGTGGATCGGTCGTGCAACGCACCATGGCGCGCGCGAGGAAGTCCACCGGCGTGAAGTCGAAGTCGGTGTCGCCGGCGGGCGCGGCGCCCAGTTGCAGCGAACCTTTGACGAGCAGCAGGATACGGTTGCGCGTCGGCTGGCACAGCCCCGTGCCCGCGACACCCGTGATGTTTCCGGGGCGCAGGATCGTCGCATCGATGCCGCGCTCGGCCGCTTCCCAGACCAGATGCTCCGCCACCCACTTCGTCACGTTGTAGCCGTTGTTCACGAAAGCCGGGGCGTTGCGCGCGGGTCCCTGCTCCAGCACGTGACCGTTGGCATCCACGGCGCTCGCGGCGGACAGCGTCGAGACGAAGTGCATCGACTTGTTGCGGAACTCACAGGCGAGGCGCAGCAGTTCGAGCGTCGCGCCGACGTTCGCGTCGTACAGATACGGATAGTCGTAGACGTGGTTGACGTGCGCGCCGTTGTGATAGATCGCGTCGATGTCGTGGGCGAGCGTGCGCCAGGTTTCCGGCGACAGACCGAGCCGGGGCTGGGTCAGGTCACCGAGAACGACCTTCAGTCGGGGATGCCCGGCGAGCGAGGCCAGTCCGTTGGCCTGGAACGCCTGTGCCAGCCGTGCCTCACCTTCCTTCTGGCTCGCGGCACGCACCATGCAATGCACGGTGGCCGAGGTCTGTGCGATCAGCTCGGCGGCGATGAACGTGCCGAGGAAGCCGTTCGCGCCGGTCAGCAGCACCGCACGTGCGCGATCTGCCACCGGACGAAGACCGTCGACCGGACGGATGTCGTCGGGCAGCGCCATGTCGTCGAAGACCCGCTGCGGAATCCGTTCGCCCTTGTTCACATCGTCGTTCGCGAGCAGCGAAGCGAGCGCGCCGATGGTCGGTCGCTCCATGAAGCGCGCCAGCGGTGCGTTGCCGCCGAACTCCTTCTTGACGGCGAGCATCAGCCGCGAGACGAGCAACGAGTGGCCGCCGAGGTTGAAGAAGGAGTCGTCGCGGCCGATCTCGAACGGTTCGAGATCGAGCAGGCGCGCCCACAGCGCACGCAGATTCGTCTCGGTCTCGGTGAGCGGTTCCTGCGCTTCGGCGTCGGTCGGCAGGGCACGCTGCACGGACAGACGAGCGAGCGCACTGCGGTCGATCTTGCCGTTGTTGGTCGCGGGCAGTGCGTCGAGTACGACGATCTCGAACGGCACCATGTAGTCCGGCAGACGCGCCACGAGCAGGTCGCGCAGCGCGTCGCCCGTGGCGCCGGCCGTCAGCGTGCGGGCGACGAAGCCCCGGATGCGCTTGCGGTCGTCGACCACGCAGGCGCATTGGCCGAAGAGACCGGTGGCCAGCGCGGCGGATTCGATCTCACCGAGTTCGACGCGGAAGCCGCGAATCTTGACTTGCGCGTCGCGGCGTCCGACGAAGTGCAGCAAGCCGTCATCGTCCCATTGCACGATGTCGCCCGTGCGATAGAGCTTCTCGTCGCGCGCTGACGGCCAGGTTCCGGTCGGGTCGGCGAAGGGGTTCGGCACGAAGCTGCGCTCGCTCAGATCCGGACGGTGCAGATACCCGTCGGCCACGCCGGCACCGGCCACGCACAGTTCGCCCGGCTCGCCGGACAGCGCGGGTTGTCCCGTCTCCGTGAGCACGTAGCAGCGAACATTCGCGATGGGACGACCGATCAGGCGGTTGCTGTCACCGGCCTTGAGGCGCGCGATGGTGACGAGCACGGTGCACTCTGCCGGGCCGAAGATGTTGTGGAATTCGCGTCCCTGACTCCAGCGGGCGATCGTGTCGGGGAAGCACACGTCGCCGCCGGTGAGCAGGTGACGCAGCGCGGGCCACTGCGCGTCGGGCATGACCCCGAGCAAGGCGGGAGGCAGGAAGGCGTGCGTGACGGCTTCGCGTTCGATGAGCGTGCTGAGGTCGTCGAGCGCGTGGCGTTGCGCCTCCGTCGGAATCACCAGTGTCGCGCCCGCCAGGAACGTCGGGAAGATGTCGAGCAGCGAGACGTCGAACGCGACCGTGCAGAACTGCAACGCGCGCGAACTGGCGTCGAGGCCGATGTAGTCGCGATACCAATGGCAGAAGTGAACGATGTTCCGGTGCGTGAGCATCACGCCCTTGGGCGTGCCCGTCGATCCCGACGTGAAGATCGTGATGGCGCAGCGACTGGCGCGGTCCTCGAAACGCTCTACCGGCCATGCCGTCACGCCGATGGCCACGTTCGCGACGTTGAGCGAGCGCAGCCGGATGACCTTGATGTCCAGGCCGTCGAGGATGCTCGTGTCGAAATCGTCGTCGGTGATGAGGCAGGCGGCGCGGCTCTGTTCGAGGATCTGGCGCACGCGCTCGGGCGGGAACGACGGGTCGAGCGGCGCATAGGCCGCACCCGCGCCGATCGCGCCGAGAATCGCCGTGTACAGCAGTCGCGATTTGGGCAGGCGTACGGCGACGACATGCGGCGAGCCGTCGTCCGGTGTGGCTTTCGGCAGGAGCGCGGCGAGATCGATCGCGAGCTTCATCGACGCCGCGACGAAGGTCCGGTAATCGACATCGCCGTGTTCGTCGCGCAGTGCGATGGCGGTGGGGGCCGCCAGTGCGCGGCGCGAGACCATTTCCGGCAGCGAAGGCTCCAGCGAGATCGTGCGTGCCGTTTCGTTGCTCGCATGCCAGCCCGTCAGACGGTGCAGATCGAGGGCAATGCTGCCCGGCGGCACTTCGGCGACGGCGCGTGAGGCGAGCGCTTCGGGCGTCAGGATGTCGCGGCCGAGCTGGCTGACGATATCCACGAGCATGGCTTCGGCTTCGGCATCGATTTGCGCGACGAGGTCGGCGCCGCAACGCGGACTGCCGAAGTCACATTCGGCCGTGGCGACATCGATGTCGCCTTTCGCCCCGGGCCATTGCCAAGTGAGCGATGCGCGTGAGGGCGGGAAGGCAGGCGCGTAGGCGCGGAACGTGAGCACCTGCCGCGCGGTGCAGGCGATTTCCGGGGTGATGTCGCCACAGTCGATGCGCCACTCGACGGCGAGCGGCGCGGTGCCCGGCGTGGGGACGAACGCCCCCAGTTGCTCGGCCATCTCCGTGAGCGGGCCGCCCGTGTGGCTCAACGGGGTCACGTCGTGCCCCATGTCGTGAAGGGCGGCGAACAGGCGCGCCCCGAGGCGGTTGTTGCCCGCAATGGCGAAGGAAATCGCTCTCATGACTCGTTCCTCACAGGTATTGCGCGATGGCTGCGCGCGTGGGCTCATGCTCGAGCAGGCCCGCCATCTTCAAGAACTTGCGGATATTGACGATCATCGGATGCTGATTCGTGATCGGATATGCCCCGACCATGTCGTTCGCGATCTGCTCGCGCGTGGCGGCAGGCAGATCGAGCGTGTCGATCAGACGCCGGTCGAATTCAAGTTGAAGCTCGTTGGTGAGGTATTCGCGCAGGAAGAACGGCAGTCCCTTGCCGAGTTCGACGCGTGCCGTCTCGTCGATCTCCGACCAGTACAGCTTCACCAGATTGATCCAGAAGACCGAGTGGCGGCCTTCATCGGCGAGGTGGTCGGCCATCACGCCCTTGACCGAGCGCTTGAGCGTGGTGTCGCGCGAGAAGGCGGCGACCTCGGCCGTCACGGTGTTCTCGGAGATGGCGACACCGAGCAGCTCCATGCCGGCGGCATATTGCGGCGGCACGTATTCCATGGCGCGGGGAATCGCACGCGAGAGTTCGATTTCCTTGTTCTGCTCGATCGGGCCGATGCCGGTGCTGCGCTCGACCTGGTCGAGGTAATCCATGGCGACGTACGCGTGGTAGTTCTCGTCGATGACCACCGACATGGCATCGCTGCGGCAGGCGAACGGAAACTCGAACGGGAAGCGCGACTTGGCGATGGCGAGCGCCGTGCGGTTGACGATTTCCGTCTCGAAGATGATGACGTCGTTGATGTACTTGTAGAAGCTTTGCAGCAGGATGTAGTCCTGCACCTCGCGACCGGCGTCGATCACGGCGGGATGTGCGTACAGCGGCTGGCGCTCGACCGGGTAGTAGCTCAGATCGTCGTCTTCGACGATGCGGCGCGGGCGCGAACGGATCGTGGCGCGTTGTTCCCATTGGTCAGCGTGGCTGACGTAACTCTGCAATGACATGGCGTTGCCTCGGAAGATGGGGGACGGCAGAGGGCATTCGACTGGCAGTTCCCGGCATGCGCTCGGGAAGACGGGGGCGGGACCGGCGTGCGCTGTGCGCGCAGACACCGGAACGTGGCCACCCGTCGAACCTTTTGCAGCCTTCGAAACTCAGGCAGCGACGGCTTCCTTTTGCGTCGCGACGATGTGCTCGTGCAGCCCGTCCCACAGACGCAGGCGTTCGTCGATGGCACGCAGCCCGGCTTCCAGCGCTTCGACGAGCAGACGTTCGTCGTTATGCGCGGACTCGACGATCATGGCGCGCGCGGCCGGGCCGTGTTCGCCGGAGTCCACTTCGATGTGACGTTCGAGATAGAAGGTCAGCAGCGGCACGCTCTTCGGGTCGATCTGCCAGCCGTCGAGCAGCGTGCGGAACATGTCGGGAATCACGTTCTCGCGGCCATAGAAGAAGTTGCCGAGCACCTGATGGGTCTTGCCTTCGTAGCAGGTGGCGAACGTCGAATTGACGAATCGAAGCACGGGGGCGGGGGCTTCGACGGCGGCAAGTGCAGCGCTCACGCTATGACCGGCGACCAGCAGGTCGATGAGCTTTTCGATCTGACGCGTATCGGCACCCACATCGCGCATCGCGGCAAGGTACAGATCGAAGTGGCTCATCGGCCCTTGCGGCGTCTCGTCGCATTCCTCGCCGAGCACGATCTCGTTGATCAGGCGCGCGGCGTGAATGTTGCGCGGTGCGATCCACGGCAGCGTGATGGTCGTGAGGTCGGCCTGAAGGCGCTTGACCAGCGACATGAAGTCCCAGACGGCGAAAACGTGCCATTCCATGAACGTCTGCAACCCTTGCATCGATTCGATGGAGTGAAATACCGGGTGATGTGCAAGCGTCGCGTGATGTTCCTTGATCTGACGTTCGAGATGTTCGATCTTGTCCACGATAGGCATCCTTGTGATAACGAAATTGAAATCAACCTGTGCGAGGGGGAATGCGGCGCGACTTTCACGTCGTCGCCCACAGGGATCAGCAAGTTCGGTGCCAGTGTCTCGAAACGTTAGTATCTCGATGATTGGAAGGGATTTTCGAACGATCGCGGTGCGCGCGAGGGGATGACACCTGTACAACTAATGGACAGGTGTGCACGCGGGTGTCGCGGTGGCGAAACGGGCGTGGAGCATCAGGTCGGAGGCAGTCCGAACGGAATCACCGGGACGTCAGGAAGGATGCTGCAACGCAGCGCGGCGGGTGGAAAATGCTGCCGCTCAGGGCAGGTTTTCCCGGAAGATGACCTGACTGCGATTCGCCTCGATGCCCGCCGACAAGTCGCGCTTCTCGCGCAAGTTGGCGAAGATGCGCACGCAGTTCATGATCGCGCTCTGCGGGCTCTGGGTGATGACGGCGTCCATCGACCCGTCGATGAGCAAGGCGCGTGTGTCGGGCGTGAGGCCGTGTCCGATGAAGACGACCTTGTGCTGCTTGCCCAGCGACTTGAGCGCTTGCCCGACGCCCTCTGACCCGCCGCCGATGTTGTAGATCGCTGCGAGGTCGGGATGCTGTTCGAGCAGCGCGCGCGTTTGCCGGTAGTTGACCGCTTCGTCGTCGTAACCTTCGCGCAATCCCACGACCTGCATGTGCGGATACTGTTCGGCGAACAGTTGCAGGAAGCCGGCTTCGCGCTCCACGTGCGCCTTGTAGCTGAGAGACCCGGCGATGAGCGCGACCTTGGCGGGCTTGTCCGTACCGACGAACCGGGCGATCAGATACGCCGCCGTGCGTCCCGCCGAACCGTTGTCCAGCCCGACATAGGCGATGCGGCGCGAATGCGACAGATCGGACACGAGCGTGACGGCCGCCACGCCCGCATCGGCCAGCGTGTCCACGGCTTCGCGGACTTTCGGGTGCTCCAGCGGCATGAAGGCCACGCCGTTGCACTCGCGCCCGCGTCGCAGCAACGCCGTCGACAGCGCATCGGGGTCGAACCCCTGGATGAACTGCACGCGACAGTTCACGTGATACGGCGCCCATTGTGTCTGCGAGCATTGCACCCATTCGCCGAGCATGCGCAGGAACTTGCTGCTGCGCCCGGGCAGGACGAACAGCACTTGCGTCGCAGGCGTCGAACGCACCGCTTCGAGCGCCGGCTCCGGCAGGTACTTCAATTCGCCGGCGGCTTGCAGCACGCGCTGAACCGTCGTCTGGCGTACGCCTTCGCGGCGATGCAGCACGCGGTCGACCGTGGCCGTGGATACCCCCGCCAGCCGCGCGATGTCGGCCAGATTCGGCATGTTGCGTCTCATCTCATGCGCCTCCGATGTGTTGCTGTGCGGGATCGTCCCGGCATTGTGGATCACAGCATACTTCATCAAATCACATCAAAACACATCATGAAATCGGGTTGAGCGATCGCGGTATTGCGCCCTATCGTACGACCTCAACCGATGTGCCCGAACGTGATGACAGTCGATGGAATGAGGACTGTCGTGCGAGCGCAGGCACGACAACAAACAGCAACAGGAGACATCGTCATGGCGGGAGCAGGTGAGCCGGTGCCGCGCAGGCTGGAGGGCCGGGTGGCGCTGGTGTTCGGTGCGGGATCGATCGGCGACGGATGGGGCAACGGCAAGGCCGCTGCTGTGGCATACGCCCGGCATGGCGCGAAGGTCGTCGCCGTCGATCTTCAGCAGTCCGCTGCCGACGCCACGCGTGAGGTGATCGTGAGCGAAGGCAACGACGCCATCGCGATTGCCGCCGACGTTACCGCGCTGGCCGACGTCGAGCGTGTCGTGGCCGCTGCAATGGAGACTTACGGGCGCATCGACATCCTGCACAACAACGTCGGCATCACTTCGCAAGGCGGGCCGGTCGAGACGACCGAAGCCGTGTGGGACCGGGTGATGACGGTCAACGTCAAGAGCATGTTTCTCACGTGCAAGGCGGTGCTGCCGGTCATGGAGGCGCAGGGCAGCGGGGTGATCATCAATATCGGCGCGCTCGGCGGGGTTCGCTGGACGGGCTATGCCTACTGCGCCTACGCGGCGTCGAAGGGCGCGGTGAATTCGTTCACGCAGAGCGTGGCGCTGCAATATGCGGGGCGCGGCATTCGTGCGAACTGCATTTTGCCTGGCGTGATGGACACGCCGCACATCTATCAGCAGATTTCCGGGTTTTACCAAAGCGCGCACGAGATGGTGGATGCGCGTAACCGTCTGTCCCCGACCGGTCGCATGGGGGATGGCTGGGACGTTGCGAATGCGGCTGTGTTTCTGGCGTCGGACGAAGCGCGCTACATCAATGGTGTAGAACTGCTCGTCGACGGCGGCATGCACGCGCGTTGCGCCTGACGTCGTCCGGCCGCTGCGCCGGCGCTCGCGCTGAAAACCACAATATCAGGAGACAAGCAGATGACCCGTTCCACTTCTCAGAGCCGCCGCAGCGTGCTGCGCGCGCTGTCCGCCTTGCCCGCTCTGGGTGTTGCCGGCATGACCGGTGCGCTGCCGGGCATGGCGCGCGCCGCTGCGCCGCAATACGTGTTCAAGTACGGCAACAACCTGCCGGTCAGTCATCCGCTGAACGTACGCGCGCAGGAAGTCGCCGCGCGCATCGCTTCGGAAAGTCAGGGCCGGATGGAACTGCGCGTCTTTCCGAACAACCAGCTTGGCGGCGATACCGACATGCTCGCGCAGGTGCGTAACGGCGGCATCGACATCTTCAATGCCGGCACGATGGTGATCGCCACGCTCGCGCCGATCAGCGCGATCACGGCGGTGGGCTTTGCGTTTTCCAGCTACGACCAGGTGTGGCACGCCGTCGACGGGCAATTGGGCAACAGTATTCGCGAGGCCTTTGCGAAGACCGGGCTCTACACGTTCGAGAAGATGTGGGACAACGGCTTCCGCCAGATCACGAGCGGCAACAAGCCCATCGCGAAAGCTGCCGATCTCTCGGGCATGAAGATTCGCGTGCCGGTCAGCCCGATGGGCATCTCGCTGTTCAAGTCGCTGCAAGCGTCGCCGACGAGCCTTCAGTTCAGCGAGGTCTACTCCGCCCTGCAAACGCGTGTGGTCGATGCGCAGGAGAATCCGCTGGCCATCGTGCAGACGGCCAAGCTCTATGAGGTGCAGAAGTACTGCGCCATCACGAATCACAGCTGGGACGGTTATCACCTCGTGGTCAACGGCCGCTCGTGGCGCGCGCTGCCCGACGACCTCAAGACCATCGTTGCACGCGCCTTCAACGAAGCGGCGATCAAGCAGCGCGAAGACGTCTACAAGCTCAACACGGGTCTGCAAAGCGAGCTGGCGTCCAAGGGGCTGGCGTTCAATGCGGCATCGCCGGAGACGTTCCGCGCGCAGTTGCAAAAGTCCGGCTACTACGCCGAGTGGCAGAAGAAGTTCGGCGCACAGGCGTGGGCGTTGCTCGAAGCCACGGCCGGCAAGGTAGCGTGACATGACGCCCCGTCATGCGCACTCCCCGAACGGCATGCCTGCCGGGGGCGCCGGGGACGTCAGGGACACAACCCTGCGCGACGTGCCGCCGCAACGCGGCTGGCACGCGTTCGTCGGCGGACTCGACCGTGCCATCGGGTGGCTGACCGAGATTCCGGCGGCGCTGCTTGTGCTCGCCGACATCGTGGTCATGCTCGCCGGTGTGATCGCCCGGTATGCGTTTCACGCGCCGCTGGTCTGGGGCGACGAACTGGCCGGCATCCTGTTTCTGTGGATGTCGATGCTCGGCGCCGTGGTCGCGTTGCGACGCGGTGAACACATGCGCATGACGGCGTTCGTCGGCAAAGCGAAGCCCGAGACCCGCGCATTCCTCGACGTGCTGGCGATTGCCGCTGCACTGGCGTTCCTGATGCTGATCGTGCATCCCGCATACGAGTACGCGTCAGAGGAAGCGTTCGTGGTCACGCCCGCGCTGGAAATCAGCAACGCGTGGCGCGCGGCAGCGCTGCCGGTAGGCGTCGCCTTGATGCTGCTGGTGGCCGTGTTGCGGCTGTTGCGCACGGCGCCGCTCGTCAAGGCCGTGCAGGCCGTGGCGGTAGTCGCGGCGGTCTGTCTCGGGTTCTGGCTGCTCGGTCCCGTGCTCGAACCGCTCGGGCGCTGGAATCTGGTGATCTTCTTCGCTGGCGTGGTCGGGGCCTGTGTCTTCGCGGGCGTGCCGATTGCGTTTTCGTTCGCGCTCGCCACATTCGGCTTTCTCGCCCTGACGACGACCACGCCGCTGGTCGTGCTCGTGGGGCGCATGGACGAGGGCATGTCGCATCTGATCCTGCTGGCGGTGCCATTGTTCGTCTTCCTCGGCCTGCTGATCGAGATGACGGGCATGGCGCGCGCGATGGTGCAATGCCTGGCGAGCTTGCTGGGGCATGTGCGCGGCGGGCTGAGCTACGTGCTGATCGGCGGGATGTATCTGGTGTCGGGCATTTCCGGCTCGAAGGCCGCCGATATGGCGGCGATTGCCCCGGTGCTGTTTCCCGAGATGAAGAAGCGTGGCGCGGATCCGGGCGATCTCGTGGCACTGCTCTCGACCACGGGGGCGCAGACGGAGACGATTCCGCCGTCGATCGTGCTGATCACCATCGGCTCGGTGACCGGTGTCTCGATTGCGGCGCTCTTCACCGGCGGGCTGTTGCCGGGTGTCGTGTTGGGGATCGCGCTGTGCTGCGTCGTATGGTGGCGCTACCGTCACGAAGACCTCTCCGGCGTGAAGAAGGCGAAGAAGGGCGAAGTGCTGCGTGCATTCGTCTACGCCTTGCCTGCGCTTGCGTTGCCGTTCGTGATTCGGGCGGCGGTGGTCGAGGGGATTGCCACGGCGACGGAAGTCTCGACCATCGGCATTGCTTACTCGGTGATCGCGGGGCTGTTGATCTACCGCCAGTTCGATACGCGCCGCTTGTTGCCGATGCTGATCGAGACGGCGGCACTCTCGGGCGCGATCATCTTCATCATCGGCGCGGCCACGGGCATGGCGTGGGGACTGACGCAGTCGGGCTTCGCGCAGGATCTGGCCGCGGCCATGGAGCGCATGCCGGGCGGTAGCGCGGGATTCATCTTCGTCTCGGTGATCGCGTTCATCGTGCTGGGCAGCGTGCTCGAAGGCATTCCGGCCATCGTGCTGTTCGGACCCTTGATGTTTCCGATTGCGCGCGCGGTCGGTGTGCACGAGGTGCATTACGCGATGATCGTGGTGCTCTCGATGGGGCTGGGCCTGTTCGCGCCACCCTTCGGCGTGGGGTATTACGCGGCGTGCGCCATCGGCAAGGTCGACCCGGCCAAAGGCATGCGCGCGATCTGGGGCTATCTGGTGGCGCTGATCGTCGGGCTGATCTGCGTGGCCGCCATTCCGTGGATCTCCACAGGTTTTCTTCACTGATACAACACGATCCATGAGCAGATTCTTTGGCGAAATCCGCCAGGTGGCATATATCGTGCCCGACATCGAAGCGGCCATGACCTACTGGTCGAACGTGCTGGGCGTGGGGCCGTGGTACTACAACCCCAAGGTGCCGATTCGCAACTACACCTATCGCGGCGAGTCCTTCGAGCCGCATAACTCGGTGGCGCTGGCCAACGCGGGCGGCTTGCAGATCGAGCTGCTCCAGATTCGCAACGACGTGCCGTCGATGTATCGGGATTTTCTCCAGGCGGGGCGCTCGGGGGCGCAACACGTGGCGTACTGGACGCAGGACTTCGATGCCGATCTGGCGCGTGCGCAGGCGGCGGGCTTCAAGGTTTGCATGGGCGGCGAAGTGGGCGAGAACGGCCGCTTCGTCTACTTCGAAGATCGCAGTGCCGAACCCGGCTGTCACCCGGGCACCACTATCGAACTGTCGGAAGTCGCCGGTCCGAAGGGGCGTCTTTTCGCGATGATTCGCGAGGCCGCCGCCGCGTGGGACGGCACGGATCCCGTTCGTCCCTTTCCGGATCTGACGACGCTATGACGGCAACGCTCAACGCCACGTATCTGATCGAAACGCCGCTCGATCCGCGAAAGGTGGCTGAAGTCATGGCCGGCGAACAGTCGTGCGGCACGTTCACGCGTGTCGAAGGCGAGACCGATGCCTTGCGTGAGCGCGCCCGCGCCGTCGTGCAGGCCGTCGATTTCGTGGGCGACGTCGAGCGTCCGTCGCTGCCCAATGCGTTTCTCGAGCGCAAGGGCGGACCCGGTGTCACCGGTCCCTGGCATCGGGCGCGCGTGCGCATCGCCTTTCCTTGCGACAACATCGGCGCCAACCTGCCGACGCTCGCCGCCACGGTGGCCGGCAATCTTTACGATCTGGGCGAAGTCACCGGCATGCGGCTCGAACGCATCGCCTTGCCCTCGGCTTATCGCGAGCAGTTCGAGTTTCCGCGCTGCGGCATTGCCGGCACGCGCGAAGCGACGGGCGTGGCGCGCGGGGCGCTGGTCGGCACGATTCTCAAACCGAACGTCGGCATGAGCGCGCACGACACCGCAGCGCTGGTGGCGCGCCTGTGTGCCGCAGGCGTTGACTTCATCAAAGACGACGAGGTGTGCGCCAACCCGGTACATGCACCACTGGCGCTGCGGGTGCCGGCGGTCATGGCGGCCGTGCGCGCGCATCGGGAGCGCACCGGCAAGCAGGTGATGGTGGCGTTCAACATCACTGACGAGACGGAGGCGATGCTGCGTCACGCCGATCTCGTGCGACGCGAAGGCGGCAATTGCGTGATGGTCAGCCTGAACTGGTGCGGATTCTCGGCGGTGCAGACGCTACGTCGTCACACGGGGATGGCGATCCACGGGCATCGCAACGGTTTCGGCGCGATGTCGCGGGCGCCATTGCTCGGCATCGGCTTTCAGGCGTATCAGGCGCTGTGGCGTCTGACCGGTGTCGACCATATGCATGTGCACGGCTTGCAGGGCAAGTTTTCGCAGCCGGATGACGAGGTCGTCGAATCGGCGCACGACTGCTATACGCCGCTGGCCTTCGATGCCCCCGGCAACGGCGACATTGACGATCGCGTCATGCCGGCGTTCTCCTCGGGACAATGGGCCGGCACGGTGCCTGCGACCTGGCGTGCGGTGCGTCGCGACGATCTGCTTTTCATGGCGGGCGGCGGCATCCTCGCTCACCCGGACGGCCCTGCCGCCGGTGTACAGAGCCTGCGCGACGCATGGCAGGCGGTGCGCGAGGGCGAGTCGCTCGAAGCGGCCGCCTTGCACTCACCGGCACTGGCGGCGGCGTTGCAGCGCTTCGGTCGTTGAGCGGAGCGCCGTCATGTCCATCGACACGATTGAAGCCACGGCCGACGCGAGGCATCGCCCGCAACTGCTCTACTACGGAGACGATTTCACCGGCGCGACCGATGCGCTGGCGACGGCCGCGCGCGCGGGTTTGCGAAGCGTGCTGCTATTCGGGCCGCCGGATGAAGCGCGTCTGGCATCGCTGGGCGCGCTCGACTGTCTGGGCATTGCCGGGGTATCGCGCTCGCTGGCACCCGCCGCCATGCGCGACGAACTCGGACCGATTGCGGATCTGGCGCGTCGCCTGAAACCGGCCGTGCTGCACTATAAGACCTGCTCGACCTTCGACAGCGGGCCGGACGTGGGCAGCATCGGCGAAGCGATGCGCGCGCTCGCCCCCGCGATGCCCAGTCAGTGGACGGCCATCGTCGGGGGGCAACCGAACCTCGGGCGGTACTGTCTGTTCGGCAATCTGTTCGCCGCAGCGGGCGCGGGGGGCGAGGTGTTTCGTCTCGACCGGCATCCGACGATGAGCTTTCATCCCGTGACGCCGATGCACGAAGCCGATTTGCGGCGGCATCTCGCTGCGCAAGGGGTGTCGGACATCGGGCTGATGCCGTGGACCGGCTATGTGCCCTCGGCGGGAGCCACGGAGGCAGACGCCGTGGCGCGGATCGCGCAGATCACCTCGCGCCTTGAATCGTTGCGTGCGTCGGGTGTCGTCAACGTGCTTTGGGATGTCGCGGCGACATCGGATCTCGCCGAGATCGGCTCCGTGCTTTGGGCACAGGCGCAGCAAGCGCCGTTGCTGGCCGTGGGGCCTAGCAGCGTGACGCAGGCGTTGTCGAGCGCCATGACGCGAGGCGCCACGCCGCAGACGCCGGAAACGGCGGGAGCGGCGCGAACGGAACGTGTCGCCGCCGCAAGCGGACCGGTGCTGGTGCTCGCTGGGAGCTTGTCTCCGGTGACGGCAAGGCAGGTGAGTGCGGCCAGATCGTTCGAAATCGTCCGTCTCGACGCGGCGCGTCTGGTGCAGGGCGATGGACGCTATCTGGCCTCCGTGGCCGACGAACTGACGCAACATCTGCGGGCGGGGCGGCATACGCTGGCGTGTACGGTGCCGTCGGCCGGGCGTGAGGGCGATGGTGCGTCCGTGTCCGCGCTGGCACTGGCGCAGGCGGGCGGACGTCTGCTCCGGAAAGTGCTGCAAGCGGCGCCTGTCTCGCGGGCGGCGATTGCCGGAGGCGACACATCGAGCCACGGGGTGCGCGGACTGGACGCGTGGGGGCTGACCTATGCCGGCACCCTCTCGGCGGGTGCGCCGCTTTGCCGCCTGCGCAGCGACTGCGCCACGCTCGACGGGATGGAGATCCTGCTCAAGGGCGGTCAGATGGGCGATGAAGATCTGTTCGAGCGGCTGGTGCACGGCAACTGACGACGCGCCCTTTCACGCTCGTCAACATGCACTGACACCCATCGATAACCCCATCGCGGCTCAATTACGGAACGTTCTCGCCGTCTCTTCGGCGGCGAAGCGAAGCTCCGGCTCGAAGGCGAGCAGATCGTCGAGCGTCAGCCTGCCGATGGGCGCCTGCACGGCGATGGCGGCGCACGCGCGATTGCGGTTGAGCAGCACCGGCACGGCAATCGCGATCAATCCCTGCAAGTGTTCCTGATTGTTGATGCCCATCTTGCGACGGCGTGTGTGCTGCAATTCCGTGCGTAACGCGTCGCGATCGGTAAAGGTCTGATCGGAGAAACGGCGCAGCGGCAGCGTGTCGATCAGATGTTCGCGCCGTTCCTTCGGCAAGAAACTCAGTAGCAATTTACCGCTCGCCGAGCAATGCAGCGGGACATGCGACCCCGGTTGCAAATGCATGCGCAGCGGCCACTCCGTCTCCACACGATCCACGTAAATCACATCGTTGCCGGAGAGCATCGTGAGATTGCACGTCTCGCCGATGCTCGCGACGAGTTGTTGCAGCAGGCCGTGACGCGCGGCGGCCGGCCCGGTCTGCATCAGCACGTTCACGGCGAGCGCCCGCACGCGTGGCGAGCATTCGTAGCGCCGGTCGTTGTCGCTTCGGGTGATGAGCCAGGCATCCTTGAGCTGGGTCAGGATGCGATGCACCGTCTGCTTCGGCAGACCGAGTGCATTCACGAGATCCATCATCGACAGTGGACTGCCTGCGTCTGCCAGGGTTTCGAGCACGCGAAACGCCCGCACTGCGGCTGCGTTCGATTGATTCGATGCCGTCATGTCGCCTCCTGAGGTCTGGCTTCGTCCCCTTGTCTCTTTGATGCCTTGCCCGCTTGGCAATCTCGTCGTTGCGTGCGGTGCTGAGCCTGATTGTGCATCGGTTTCATCGCTTTTGCGGACTTCATCGGTCCCGAATTTCGAGCGACCCTGTACACCCTCCGACGGTGTCCGGGTTGACCGGGAATTTGAGACCGGTATCGCCACCGCGGTTGACTAGATTGGTCACACGAACCCGATCGAAAAACCACAGGAGGCGTCTCATGAATTCACGGGCTCCCGGCGCGGTCGTTGCGTCACAGAACCCTCGGTCGTTCCCCTCGGACACGCACACTGGCGCACCCGACGTCGATGCGATGGTCGGGCACCTGATCGCGCGGGCCAGACTGGCGCAGCGCGATTTCGCGGCGGGCGGGCAATCCGCGCTCGATACGGCGGCCAGCGCGGCGGCGTGGGCCATCATGGCGCCGTCGCGCAACCGGCAACTGGCGGAGCTGGCCGTGCGCGACACCGGGCTCGGCAACGTCGACGACAAGATCCAGAAGAATTTCCGCAAGACACTCGGCCTGCTGCGCGATCTGCACGGACGCAAGACGCACGGTGTCATTGCCGAGGACACCCGCAAGGGCATCGTGGAGATTGCCCGGCCAGTAGGCGTCGTGGCCGCGATTACGCCATCGACCAACCCGGCGGCCACGCCGGCGAACAAGATCGTCAACGCGCTCAAGTGCGGCAATGCGGTGATCGTGGCGCCATCGCCCAAGGGCTACAGCGCCTGCGCGTTGCTGCTGCGGTTCATTCACGCCGAGTTCGAGCGGGCAGGTCTGTCGCGGGATCTCGTGCAGATGCTGCCCGAGCCGATCAGCAAGGCGGCGACGGCATCGCTCATGCGTCAGGCGGATCTGATCGTCGCGACCGGATCGCAGGCGAACGTTCGTATGGCTTACACCAGTGGTACGCCGGCGTTCGGCGTCGGGGCGGGGAACGTGGCGTCGGTCGTCACGTCGAGCGCTGATCTGACCGATGCCGCCGACAAGATCGCCCGCTCGAAAACCTTCGACAACGCGACCAGTTGCTCGTCGGAGAACAGCGTGGTGATCGAAGACGGTATCTACGACGCCATGCTCGATGCGCTGCGTCGCGCGGGCGGCGTGTTGCTCGACGCCAGCCAGAAGCACGCACTGGCGCAGGTCATGTGGGTGGATGGCAAGCTCTCGGGCCAGTGCACGGCGCAGTCGGCGCAGCGCATCGCAGAGCTCGCCGGGCTCCACGACGTGGCCGCGCAGCGTCCCGCCTTTCTGATGGTCGAAGAGACGGGGACCGGTGCGGATCATCCGTTCTCCGGCGAAAAGCTCTCGCCGGTACTGACCGTCTATCGCGCGAAGGACTTCGACGACGCGACGTCGCTCGTCGCACGCCTCTACGACTACATGGGTGCGGGGCATTCGGTCGGATTGCACGGTGCGGACCCGGCGCAGGCGGTGCATCTGGGCGAAACGCTCCCGGTCGCGCGCGTGATCGTGAATCAGGCGCATTGCTTTGCCACCGGCGGCAATTTCGACAACGGTCTGCCGTTCTCGCTCTCGATGGGATGCGGCACCTGGGGGAAGAACAACTTCACCGAGAACCTCGGCTTTCGCCAGTATCTCAACGTCACGCGCGTGGCTTACCCCATCGCCGCCGAAGTCCCCGACGCCGACGATCTGCTCGCCGACTACTTCGGGAGATTCGGACGATGAACGCGCCCACGAATCCGGTAGCGACCGCCGCCGTCGTTACGGCGCGCGAGCCGGTCGCCACGCCTGCCGACACGTTGCGCGAACTGATCGATACACAGGCGTCTGATTATGGCCAACGACCGTACCTGCTCGCCTTGACCGAGGGAGAAGGGGCGGGCGCGTCACTGACGTTCGAAGCCTTGCGCGACGATTGTCGTGCGCTCGCGCGTCGCTTTGCCGACGCCGGGCTGCGCGAAGGCGACATCGTTTCCGTCTGCATGGGCAACGGGCCGCAGACGGCGCGCATCATCCTCGCCGCGATGTACTGCGGTCTGATCGTCAATCCCGTCAATCTGCTGTGTCAGCCGACGCAACTGCAATACATCATCGAGCACTCGGAGACGCGTGTGATCTTCGTCTCCGACGCGATGCTCCCGGCGGTGGTGCTGGCGATGGAGGCCGCACGAGCGCAGGGCATGACGCGGCCTGTGGCGCTGGTGTGCACGTCACCGGAGGCGTCTGGCTTGCCAGACATCCCGGCGTTGGATGTGAGCCGCGCCGCACCCTCGTTGGCCGGTAGCGACATTGCGTTGCTCATGTACACATCGGGGACAACCGGGGTGCCGAAGGGCGTGCTGCTTTCGCATCGGAATCTGCTCGCCAACGCGGCCTTCATCAGTGCGGAGCATCGGCTGACGCAGGACGATCGCGTGCTGGCGTCGCTGCCGCTTTATCACATCAACGGTCTCGTGGTGACGCTGCTCACGCCGTTGTTTCACGGGGGTTCCGTGGTGATGGCACCCCGCTTCTCCGCACGCACCTTCTGGCGCGACGTCATGGCCACACGCTGTACGTGGATCAACGTCGTGCCGACCATCGTGGCGTATTTGCTCGACGGCGTGCACGACGGCGACGTGCCGGAGCGCGCTGCGCTGGCTGGACTGCGATTCTGCCGCAGCGCATCGGCGGCATTGCCTGCCGATCACCATCGTGCGTTCGAGGCGCGGTTCGGCATCGGCATCATCGAGACGATGGGCATGACCGAGACGGCCGCGCCGGTCTTCAGCAACCCGTTCGACGCCAAGGCAAGACGCATCGGCAGCATCGGATTGCCATCGGGTGGGGAAGCGAAAGTCGTCCGGCGCGACGGATCGCAAGCGGAGCCGGGCGAGACCGGAGAGCTGGTGCTACGTGGCGCACAGGTCATGCGCGGGTATTACAAGCGGCCGGAGGAGACCGCCGGCGCGTTCACGGCCGACGGCTGGCTGCGTACCGGCGACCTGGGCTATCGCGACGACGATGGCTACTTCTACATCACCGGACGCGCCAAGGAGCTGATCATCAAAGGCGGCGAGAACATCGCCCCGCGCGAGATCGACGAAGCGTTGCTGCGTCACCCCGACGTGCTCGAAGCGGCAGCCGTCGGCGTGCCCGACCCCGCCTACGGGCAGGAGATCGTGGCGTTCGTCGTGCTCAGAGAGGCGGCGCATGCCGACGGCCATACGCCACCCGATGTGCAGGCACTTCGCGAGCACTGTCTGCAAACGCTCGGCCGCTACAAGACCCCCAAGGAGTTTCGTTTCGTAACCGAGTTGCCCCGTGGCCCGTCGGGCAAGGTGCAACGGCTGAAACTGCTGCAACCCTCGTGATTCACGGTGCCAGGGGGGCTACGTCCCCCGTCATGCAGGACACGATCGCACGCGCATGACGTGTGCGACGTAAATACATAGGAGACAACATGGACAAGCGTACCGGTCGCGTGAAAACGCGCCACATCATTCTTGCGGTCATGTGCCTGATGTATTTCATCTCGTACATCGATCGCGTCAACATTGCGGTTGCGGGACCCTTTATCCGACAGGAGATGGGGCTCACGACGGTGCAGCTAGGCCTCGTGTTCTCGGCGTTTGCCTATCCGTATGCCGCGATGCAGATCTTCGGCGGATGGCTGGCGGATCGTTACGGGCCGAAGCTGGTGCTGACGGTGCTCTCGCTGATCTGGGGCGCGGCCACGCTTGCCACCGGATTTGCCGGCAGCATCGTGACGCTGGTCGTGCTGCGCTTCGTGCTGGGCATCGGCGAGGGCGGTGCGTTCCCCACCGCCACGCGTGCCTTCACTTACTGGATGCCTGTCGGTGAGCGCGGGTTTGCGCAGGGCATCACGCACAGCTTTGCGCGTCTTGGCGGGGCGATTACGCCGCCAGTGGTGCTCGCCATCGTGGTGGCGTTCGGCTGGCGCGAAGCGTTCATCGTGCTGGGTGTGGTGAGCCTCGCGTGGACCGTGCTGTACATGAAGGTGTTCACCAACACGCCGGAGCAGCACCGTCGCGTGACGCCGCAAGAGGCTGCGGAGATCGGCTATCGCTCGGGAGATTGCGAGCGGGCCAAACGGGCGTCCACGCCCTGGCGAAAGCTCATCCGTCGCATGTGGCTCGTGACGTTCGTGGACTTTTGCTACGGCTGGCTGCTGTGGGTCTATCTGACGTGGATGCCGTCGTATCTGCGCGAATCGCAGGGCTTCGATCTCAAGCAACTGGCCTTGTTCACGGCGTTGCCGCTGCTCGCTGGGGTAGTGGGCGACACGTTGGGCGGGGTCGTCTCCGACAAGCTTTACAAGATGACAGGCCGGTTGCGTTTCGCGCGGGTGTCGGTGCTGGTCGTCGGCATGGGCGGATCGCTGGCGTTTCTGTTGCCCATGACGATGGTGTCCGACCCGATGGTGGCGGTGCTGCTGCTCTCGTCGTCGTTTTTCTTCCTCGAAATCACCAACCCGGTGCTGTGGACGCTTCCGCTCGACATCGCGGGGAAGTACGCCGGCACGGCGGGCGGCATGATGAACACGGGCTTTGGGCTGGCGGGCATGATCTCGCCTGTGGCGTTCGGCTATCTGATCGAGACGAGCGGCAGCTACAACGTACCGTTCGCGATCTCGGCGGCGCTGCTCGGTGCAGGTGTCATTGCGGCGCTATTCATCGACACCAGCAAGACCGTCGACAAGGATGAAGAGGATGAAGCGGCCGCGCTGTCCGGCGAACGGATCGGAGCGGCTGGTGCGGCTGGCACGGCTGGCGCGACCACGATGTGGGTCGCGACCGGACCGCAGCGGCACCCGTTGCGGCGGCCGCTGCGCTGGCGCCGGTGATGAGGCGAGCGCTGCTACGGTCGTGTGCGGGAAGCCGATAGGGAGCGTGGGCGGATGGCAGTGCAACGCTGCCATCGCCTGCTTAATGGCCCGGTGACGCGTCGGCGCACGCGAGTTCGTGGACGTCGACCCCAAGCTGTTCCTTCAGCGCTCGTGCGCCTTGCTGCGTGACCTGTACGGCGCGGGAGGCCTTGTCGCGACGCACCCAGCCTTTCGCGCAAAGCACCGCCAGAAACTGCACGCCGAGCGGGCCGGCGAGATGGTGCTGACGTTCCGTCCAGTCGAGACATTGCCGCGCGAGACCGCGTCGTGTCGGCGTGATCCGGGTCACGTCGAGGCCAAGGCTTGCGAACCATTCGATGCCGGCCGGCGTTACCTCGAACTGTTTGTCGGACGCGCTCACGATGAAGCCGCGCGACTGAAGACCGTTCGTGACGGCCACGCCAACGCGCCCCGCGAGATGGTCGTAGCAGCAGCGCGCGAACTGAAGTTCCCGGGCCTGTCGCGTGAGCGGTCTGCGACGTGTCATCTGCGTGAGGCCGATGGACGCAAGATCCTCCAGCGTCTGTGCGATGTGCGCTCCGGCCAGCCGATAGTACCGGTGTCTGCCCTCCGTCTCGACGCTCAACAATCCGCCGGCGAGCAGCTTGCTCAGGTGAGCGCTGGCCGTTTGTGCGGTCACGCTGGCGGCATAGGCGAGTTCACCGGCAGGCCGCGCTCGCCCATCGGCCAACGCCATGAGAATGGCGGCACGGGCAGGATCGGCGATCAAGGATGCGGCGAAGGCGACGTTCGGTTGCGGATACATGGCACTCACTCCAGTCATGGTTCGACGTTAGCACAGGTGCACGGCGCGATATTTCGTTGTCGGTCGAAGCATCGGGGGCGGGGGCTCGTCTATGCTGGATCGCGTCGAAACGATGCGGAGTGCAACGATGGCCGGGAATGCCGAAGTCGAGATGTCTCAGGGCCATGCGCTACAGCGTCGGGTGCTGGCGGCGACCAGTATCAGTTATATCGTGGTCATTCTCGACACGTCGATCGTCAATGTCGCACTGGAGCGCATCGCCGGCGCCCTGTCGACCGACATTGCCGGTCTTCAGTGGGTGGTGAACGCCTATACGCTGGCCTTCGCCAGCTTGCTCCTGACGGGCGGCACGCTGGGGGATCGCTGGGGCGCGCGCAACGTCTATCTGGCGGGACTGGCGATCTTTACGCTCGCCTCAGTGCTTTGTGGGGTCGCGCCGAGCCTTGCGGTGCTGACGGCCGCACGCGTCTTGCAGGGCATCGGCGCGGCGCTGCTGGTGCCGTGCTCGCTGATGCTGCTCAACCACAGCTATCCCGATCCGGGCGAGCGTGCGGGAGCGATCGGCGTGTGGGCTGGGTGCGGTGGCGCGGCGCTTGCCGCCGGTCCGCTGGTGGGCGGTGTTCTGATCGGTTGGTTGGGGTGGCGCAGCGTCTTTCTCGTCAATGTGCCCATGGGCATGATCGGTCTATGGACGACATCGCGCATCGACGACAGCCCATACCGGGATTCCGGTGATTCTCGTGAGGGTCGCGGGCACCCACGTCATCTGGATCTGCCGGGGCAGGGCTTGGCGATGCTCGCGCTTGGCTCACTGGTCGCCGTGCTCATCGAAGCACCGTCGATCGGATGGCGTTCACCGACGGTGATGATGGGGGCCGCCGTTTGCATCACCGCGTGGATCGCCTTTCTGACGACCGAAGCGCGGCGGGCGCAACCGATGCTGCCACTCACCTTCTTCCGCAATCCCATGTTCTCGGGCGCGGCCATCGTCGCGATGACGACGACGCTGACGTTCTTCGGGCTGATCTTCGTCCTCAGTCTGTACTTCCAGCAGGTGCGGGGGTATTCCCCGCTGCGCACAGGGCTGGCATTTCTGCCACTCACGGCGGTGGTGACCGTCGGGAATATGGTGTCGGGACGCTGGGCCAGGGCCGACGGGTTTCGCTGGCCGGTGATGACCGGAATCGGTTGTTCTATCGTCGGTTTCGTCGGCATGCTGCCGGCTACGCAAACGTCGCCGTATTGGCACATCGGTTTGCCGTTGCTCGCCGTGGGATGGGGCGGTGGCCTCATTACGCCCGCCGCGACCGCTGCGTTGATGTCGAGCGTTGAACGGCATCGTGCAGGCGTTGCGGCGGGGGTGCTCAATTCAGCGCGTCAGACGGGGGCGGCGCTGGGTGTCGCGATCTTCGGTGCGTTGATCGCCGCGTCTTCTGTCGCCTCCGCGTCTGCTGTGTCCCGGTCGTTCGATGCAGGCATGCATCTGGCGTTGTGGATTGCGACCGCGCTGTCGTGCTTCGTGGCGGTGATCTGGTGGTTCGCTGCCGCGACGTGAAAGATCAGGCAGTGCTCCCGCGCTTGCTGCCAAGCAGCGATGCGAGCATGAGTAGCGTGCCGCTTACCGCCATCGACACGACGCCCATCGCCATGCCCTGACCGATGGAGCCCTGCTCGAACTGACGCCAGACGAAGATCGAGACGGTCTGCACGCCGCTCGGCGCCAGCAGCAGCGAGGTCACCAGTTCACGCGAGGCGATGGCGAACACGATCATCAGCGATGCGCCGAGTGCGGGCATCACCAACGGCAGCGTGATGCGTCGCAGCGTGACGCCCGCGGGCGCGCCATGCACGCGTGCCGCCGCTTCCAGCGAGGCCGCCATCTGACGCAACGCCGCGCTCGTGTACCGCACCGGATACGGCAGGAGCAGGCAACAGTACGAGAGCAACAGAATGCCCCACGTGTTGTACGGCGTGACCGGCCAGAACGGCAGGTTCCAGGCGAGGATCAGGCCGACGCCGACCACGATACCCGGTAGCGCATGCGGCAGCAGCGAGAGACCGTCGATCAGCACCCGTCCCCGCATCGTCGACTTCACGACGCACCACGCGCACAGGAACCCGAGTACGCCGGTCACGAGCGATGTGCCCAGTGCCAGCGACAGGCTCGTCGCCAGGGCTTCGAGTCCTTCCGCGCCCTGACCGAGCAACGCCGTGAAGTGCGCCGTCGTTAGGTTGGCGATCGACAGGCCGCCCGAGAGCGTGCCGGAGAAGGCCGTCGCCAGGATCGAGAACAGCGGGGCGGCTGTGGCGAGCAAGGCTACTGCGCCGAAGCCAAGCATGACGGGGACCGTCCAGCGTCCCAACGCACGGGGCGGCGACGCGATGGGCTTGCCCGTCTGCGTCTCGAAGTCCTTGCCCGCCGCGAGTCGATGCTGCAATACGAACGCGAACAGCGCTAGCACGGCGAGCACCACCGACAGGATCGATGCGCCGGGCAGATCGATCGGCCAGTCGGCGAAGCGGCCTTCGATGGACGTAACGAGTACGGAGAACCCGGCACGCGCACCGAGCGCGGCAGGGGCGCCGAACTCTTCGATGGCCATGGTGAACGCGAGCAGTAGACTGGCCGCGAACGCCGGTAACGCGAGCGGCAGTGTCACGCGCAGGAACGCACGCCATGCCGAGGCGCCATGCACGCGTGCGACGTCGGCCAGTCGCGAGCCGGTCGTCGCCAGTGCGCGCGAGACGGCGAAGTAGACGACGGGGAAGATGTTGAGCGTCATCACGAAGACGAGGCCCGGTAGCGAGAACAGGAACCGTCCGGCGTCGAGTCCGGTGAGTTGCTGGGCGTAGCCGCCCGTTTGCAACAGCAGCATCCAGCCCAGTGCCGCGAGGTAGGGCGGCACCAGAAACGGCAGCAGGAAGCACAGATCCCAGAGCCGTGCGCCCGGTACATGGAACAGACCGCGAACCGCTCCGAGCGCACCGCCGACCAGCGCCGTGCCGAGCGCCACCGACAGGCCCAGTCGTAGCGTGTTGGTGACGAGCGGCAACGTGTCGCCATGCGACAGCGTTGGCCAGACAGCGGAAAAGGGCGCGCGCAGCGAGCCCTGTGCGAGGTGCGGGAAGACAGCCTGTAACAGAACGAACGCGACCGGCAACGCCACCACGACGGCGAGCGCTGCGACGGTCGCCGTGGGAAGAAGTCGGAGCGATTTCACCGTTAGTGCTGGCCGTTGAGTTTTGCGAAACGTGCCAGCACTTCGGCGCGTGAAGCGTTCGACGATTGCGCATCGCCTTGCGGCAGCAGACGCAGATCCTTGAACGAGGCGCGTTTGATGGCGATGTCTTCGCGCGCCGGAATCAGCCACGCTTCGGCGACCATCTGCTGGCCTTCTTCGGAGAGCACGTAATCGATGAACTGACGCGCTTCGTTCTGCTGCTTGGACGTGTTCAGAATCATCATCGGACGCGGCGCAATGACCGTGCCGCTCGTCGGGAAGAGCACCTTCACGGCTTCACCGTTGGCCGCTGCCGCGTACGCGACGTAGTCGACCGCGCCGAACACGGCCGCCTTCGCGCCTTGCAGCACCGGGTTGAGCGCTTGCGCGTTCGGACCCGAGACGACCATGCCGTTTTGCTTGAGGTCGTCGAACAGCTTCCACGCTTCGTTGCCCAGACGCGCTTGCAGACCCAGCAACAGGTCGGCCGATGCCCCCGAGAGGGCCGGGTCCGGCATCGTCACGAGATTGCGGTAAGCGGGCTTGGTGAGGTCGCGCCAGTCGTGCGGTTCCGGCGTGCCCGACTTGGCATTCCACACGATGCCGAGCGCCGAGAGACCTTGCGCGACGTAGTGCGTTGTCTTGAACGGGGCCGGCACGCGCGAGGCGTTGGCGCTCTGGAACGGGGCGAGCCAGCCGCGCTTTTCCAGATCCTGTGCGGTATCCCACGAGGCCGAGATGAGCACGTCGGCACGCGGGTTGGCCTGTTCGGCTTCGATGCGGGCCATCACCTTGCCGGTCGTGGCCTGAAAGACATCGACTTTGATGCCGGTCTTCTTCTCGAAACCCGAAGCGAGTTTCTTGCTGAGGTTGCCGGGGCCGGCGGTATAGACGGTCAGCGCATGCGCATGTTGCGCGCCGACGCTTGCAGCAAAGGCCATGGTGAGTGTCGCGATAATTTTGCGGTGGAGCATTATGGGCTACCTCGTAATACGTTTGTCAACGCGCCCGTGGGCGAGGATCACGATCTGGTCGGCCAGCGCCTCGGCTTCTTCGCGGTCATGGGTCACATAGACAGCGGTGGTGCCCAGACGCGAGAGCAGCGCGCCGATATCGGCGCACAAACGCGTGCGCAGATCGCGGTCGAGGTTGGATAGCGGTTCGTCGAACAGCAGCAGACGGGGCGCCGAGACGATGGCGCGCGCGAGGGCGACACGTTGCTGCTGGCCGCCGGAGAGCGCTTGCGGACGACGGTTGCCCAGACCTGCGAGTCCCACGAGCGAGAGCGCGTCTTCGACGCGTTGTGCGCGCTCGGCGCGTTTCACGCCGCGCATCTCCAGCGGGAACGCCACGTTGGCGGCCACGCTCATGTGCGGCCACAGGGCGTAGTCCTGAAAGACCATGCCGAGCGAGCGCAATTCGGGGGCGTGGCAAACGCTGGCGCTGGCAACTACCGTATCGTCGAAATGGATTTCGCCCCCGGTGGGGGCGAGCAGGCCGGCGAGCAGCTTGAGCAGGGTGCTCTTGCCGCATCCGGAGGGGCCGAGCAGGGCGGTCGTGGTGCCGGCCGGGACATCGATGTCGATGCCGTCGAGCACGCGCGCCGCACCGAAAGTCTGGCGCAGCGCGCGCAGCGACACGGACACGCCAGCGCGCGACGGCGTCGTGCCGTCTTGCGAAGGGCGGGTGTCGCTCGTCATCAGAACGTATGCTTGATGCCGGCCATCGTACCGAACTGGTTCTTGCCGGCGACCACGTTGGTGCCGAAACCGTTCAGACCGAGATCGGAGCCGTTGCGGTTCACGACGTAGCCGAGGTTGAGGTAGACGTCGGTACGCTTCGAGAAGCTGTAGTCGGCGCTGACCTGGAACGACAGCGGATCACGGTTCGTGCCGTAGAAGTCCTGATACATGGCGGTGGCCGAGAGGTCGACGGCGGGCGTGGCGTGCCACGTCGAGCCGATCCAGTAGTAGCTCGACGCTTCCACCGGGCTCTTGTTCAGGGCCGAGAGGTGGATGGCCTTGGCGTTCAGGTAGCGATACCCGACGTACAGATCGACGCTTTGCAGCGAGTACTGCACGGCGGCGGCGATACGGCGGTCCATGTTGCCTTCGTACCCGCCGACCTTCGAGGTCATGGCGGCGTTCGGCAGCGTCGATCCGCCGTTCTTCTGGTCGTAGGCGATCACGAACGACAGCGGGCCGTTGGCGTAGCGGATACCCGCATCGACGACCTGTGCGCGACGGTTGTCGCCCGGCGTGGTGCTGGCGGCGCCGAAGCTCACGTCGTCGTAGCCCTTCGAGTATTGGATCATGCCTTCGAAGTCACCGAATTTGCCGGTGTAGCGCAGGCTGTTGTCCAGACGGTCGGAGAACGCCGTGTCTTGCATCTTGATGGCGTAGACGGCGTTGTTGAGCGGGTTGAACTTGGAAACCCAATCGAGGAACACACCGCCCTGACGGCCGATCGAGAAGGCGCCGACGGACTTGTTCGACAGGCCGACGTAGGCCAGACGTCCGAACTCGCGACCGCCCTGAAGCGATTGACCGCTGGCGAGGTTGAAGCCGTTTTCGAGCAGGAAGAACGCTTTATTGCCGCCACCGAGGTCTTCGGTGCCTTTGATGCCCCAGCGCGAACCGGCGAGGTTGCCCGAGGTAATGCGCGAGAGGCTGACGGTATTGCCGGCGGCGTTCTTGTCGGCGTTGGTAAGGAATTCGACACCCGAGTCGATCAGCCCGTAGAGCTGAACGTGAGACTGGGCCAGAGCGGGCATGGGCAGGCAGCTGGCGAACGCCAGACAGCCCCCGGCCGCCGCGATGCGGAGGTTGGGTTTCATGACAAGGTCCTCTTTGGGATTAAATTGAGCCGCCAATGTAAGCGGCCAACATGTCGTGAAAATGACAATGCATCGTCATCCCAACGAGGAGGGGGCGCATGCGGTTGGCCGACCGGGGAGGGCTTGGCGGCCGTTGAGGGGGATGAGGGAAATGAGGGGAGGGTGCGTTATTTAATTGCAAAAACTAACGAGAAACTCTAATTTTCTGCAATTAAATAACGCGACAAGCCTGTGATGCGGCCGGCGCTCACAACGCCGGGCTGAACGGGGCCGAATGATTGGCCGGCAAGGTGATCGTAAAGCGTGCGCCGCCGAGGGGGGAGGTTTCGACGCCCACGCGGCCGCCGTGGAGCAGGGCGATGCGGCGCACGATGGCCAGCCCCAGACCGAAGCCGCCCGTCGCGCGATTGCGGCTGCTGTCCAGACGATGGAACGGCTCGAAGATGCGGGCACGCTCCGGTGCCGGGACACCCTCGCCATCGTCGTCGACGTAAATCACGATCTCGCCGTTCTCGCTCGTCTTCGCCCCGCAAACGATGCGTCGCGAGGTGTGTCGCATCGCATTGTTGAGCAGGTTCTGTACCGCCCGCGCCAACAGCTTCGGCTCGACCTCCACCCGATCGGCACCCGGCTCCGCTGCGATGTCCAGCGCAATGGAGCGCGCCGCCAGCACTTCCGTACAGTTCGCCGCCAGACTGTCGAACATCAGTCGCAACGACACCCACTGACGCGTCGGCGGCGCCGTGATCTGGTCCAGACGTGCGAGCGACAACAACTCGGTGACGAGTTCGTCCAACTCGCGAATGTCGCCCTTGAGCGCATTGATCCGGTCATCGGCATCGGCGTCGTGACGCCGCTGCTGCAAGATCTCCAGCCCGAAATCCAGCCGTGCGATCGGTGTGCGCAGTTCATGCGACACCGCATTGATCATGTCCTTCTGCGTCTTGATGGAACGCTCGATGCGATCGGCCATCGTGTTGAATACGCCCACCAGCGCCGTGAGGTTCGAGAAGCTCGACACCTTCGCCCGTGAACTGAAATCGCCTTCGCCAAAACGAATCGCCGCCCGGTTCAGTGACTTCAGATCGGACCAGTACCAGCGCACCCAAGTGAGGACCGCGATCAGCATCAGTAACGCCACCACCGCATAGGCCAGGTAGTTGATTTGCTTCATGCTCAGGTCGGTGCCGCTCGCGGAGGTCAATACCCACTGCGAATCGCGCAGGCGCATGGCGTAATGCTCGCCGTCGGTGCCGTTGACGATCGGCAATCCCGCTTCAAGTTCGTGGCGCAGATACTCACGCTCGACGGGAAAGTCCTTGAGCGGCTTGAGTTCCAGGGTGTCCTGCGTCTTCGACGCAAATTCGGCGATGAACTGCGGCCATTCGGATTCCGGGATGTCGGCAAGTTTCTCGTTGATGAGCCACGCGTAGCCGCCCAGTTGCGTCTGCGCCGAGCGGTTCATGGTGTCCATGAACAGATGGCCGAACGTGTAGGTGATGATCAGAATCGCGGCGACGACAGAGATGCCGACCAGCGCGTACAACTTCAAAAGCACGCGAAACATGCGTCAACTCTCCCAGGCAGACGGGCTGAACAGATAACCCCGGCCCCAAACGGTCTTGATGCGTTGCGGTTCGCCATCGGTGTCTTCGAAGCGCTTGCGCAACCGGTAAATGCCCACGTCCACCGTGCGATCGATGCCGTCGAATTCGATCCCGCGCAGTTGCTGGAGGATTTCGTCGCGTGTGACGACACGCCCCGCCCCCCGCGCCAGAATCAGCAGCAGGCTGAACTCGTTCGATTTCAACTCGACGCTCGCGCCGCGCCAGAACACCATGCGGTCGCGCGGAACGATGCGCAACTGCCCGAAGGTGAGCCCGTCGTCGCTCTCGACTTCCACCTCGGCCATCGGCACGGCGCGTCGTAACAAGGCGCGCAAGCGTGCGAGCAGCAGACGCGGTTCCACCGGCTTGACGACGTAATCGTCCGCGCCGACCTCCAGGCCAGCGACCTGATCGTAGGTGTCCTCGCGCGCCGTGAGGATGAGAATCGGCGTGGCGCTGACCGCGCGCAACTGGCGGCAGATCTCCATGCCGTCCATGCCGGGCAACATCAGATCCAGAACCACGATGTCAGGCGAAAACGCGCGAAAACGCTCCAGGGCACGCGAGCCATCGCCCACGACCGCCACTTCGAAGCGGTAGGCGTGCAGATATTCGGTGACGAGTGCGGCCAGACGCGCATCGTCCTCGACCAGCAAGACTCGGTACATGGCCGGTATTCCTTTCCTGTTGTGCGGTGCCGCACGCCATCGGCGGCACTCCGGTGAAGCGCATTTTACTGCCCGAAAGCCCCGCCGGGCGGACGTTTCAAACCTGCGAACAAATGAAAACATTTGTTCACAACTCTCCTAAATCGGATAACAGCCAAGCGGCGGCTTCTTTCCTACTATGCGATCACCTTGCGATCCATCCGTCTCGATGCGTCGATCGCAATGCCAACCCTCGCAATCGAAATTCAAACACTTATCGGATCTTGTAGGAGTGCCATGAAAAGCCGCCACAGCAAATCAGCCCGAAAATCAGCGCGCAACTCAGCGTGCCACCTTCGCACGGCGCAACGCGAGCAACGCCATGGTCATCTGCATCGGCTTGCAGCGGCCGGTGCGGCGGGACTGCTGTTCGCCGGTATTGCTTCGCAGGCGTATGCCGTCGAACCGGCACGCTATAGCGGCATTCAGCAGGATCAGAGCCTGCCGACCAATGCAGCCGACAGCGGCTATGAGTTCACCATCGGCGGCGGCGTCGGGTATTCGCCACGCTACATGGGCAGCGACGAATACCACGCCACGCCTGCGCTGAATCTCGCGCTGCAAACGCCTTTCGGCGTGTTCGTCGGACTGAGCGGCATCGGCTATCGCCTGTCGCTGCCCGCCGGTTTCTTCGTGTCCGCGGCGCTCTCGTACGACGGCGGTCGCAAGGACCACCCCAAGGGGCTCGATGCCGGTTCCGACAAGCTGCGCGGCATGGGCGATATCAAAGGCTCGCTCTTCACCACGCTGCAAGCCGGTTACGCCATCGGCGATCTGGCGGTCGTGAGTGTGGCGACCGACGTTGCGCTGACCAACCGCGATCGCGGCAACGTCTATCGCTTCGCGGTGGACAGCGTGGTCTATCAGTCGGCGGCGGATTCGGTCGGCGTCGGTGCGGCCGCGCACTTCGCCAGCGGCAAGTATGCACAGACCTATTTCGGTGTGACGGCCAATCAGAGCCTGAACTCCGGCTACCGGCAATACGCGCCGGGCGGCGGTCTGTACGGCGTGAGCCTCACCGCCAACTGGACACACAAGTTCACCAAGCACTGGAGCACCACGGTCGCGGGCGGTGTGATGCGCTACACCGGCAACGCGTCGAAGAGTCCCATCGTTTTCAAGAAGACCAACTATCAGGTCGCCGCTACGCTCGACTACACGTTCTGACGTCGCGGTTTCGTTTCCCCTAGTTTTGCGAGGCCCAAGCCATGCGAATTCTCGTCACCGGCAGTACCGGTTTTGTGGGCGGCGCCGTTGTCGCCCAACTCCTCAAGGACGGCTTCGGTCCGTCGTTGTTGCTGCTCGTGCGTGCGCGCACGAGCAGCGACGGTCTTGCCCGCGTGCGCGCCGCCATGGACCGTTTTCGCGTCGCGCCCGTCCACCGGCTCACGCTGACCGAAGCGAATATCGTATGCGGTGACCTTGCACAGCCGGTGACGTTCGACGACGACCCGCGCATGCGCAGCGTCACGCACGTGATACACGCCGGTGCGATTGCCAGCTTCTCCGCGCATCCGCAGCTCGACACAGTGAACGTGAGCGGCACGCTGGCGCTCGCGCGTGCGGTGGCCGCGTCACCGGTGCTGGAGCGCTTCGTGCACGTCGGCACGGCCATGGCTTGCGGCGATTCGCTCTCGGGGCTGGTGAAGGAATCGCACGAACTGGCGCTTGCCGATCATCAGGTGGTTGCGTACACGGCATCCAAGGCGGAAGCCGAACGGCGCTTGCGCAAGGAGTGGCCGGGCCTGCCGCTGGTGATCGCGCGGCCGTCCATCGTGGTGGGGCACACGCGTCTCGGATGCGAACCGTCGGGCAGCATCTTCTGGATGTTCCGGATGGTGCAGTTGCTCGGCGCCTTCACCTGTGGGCTGGATGACCGTCTCGACGTGGTGCCTGTCGACTACTGCGCCGATGCGCTGATCGATCTGGCGTTCCTGCCGCGTCTGCGTCACGACCTGTATCACGTGTCGGCGGGCGAGGGCAGTGCGCGCACCATCCGCGAGATCGAGGCGGCGCTGGCGAAGGCGCGTGGCGTGGCGCCGCTGGGCGAGCGCTTCCGTCATATCGCAGACACCGAGATCGACCGTCTGACGCCCGCACTGGCGCGTCAGCTCGGACACGGCAACAGCCGTCTGATGGCCAAGGCGCTGCGACGCTACGGCGCGTTCGCGGCGCTCGACTACGTGTTCGACAACCGTCGTCTGCTGTCCGAAGGCACGCCGCCACCGCCGTCGGTCACCGATTATCTGGACGTGTGCGTGCGGTCATCCGAGTCGACGTCGGTGGCCGAGCAGATGGCGTGGGATTTCAAATGACTTGAAAACGACTTGAAAGCGATCTGAAGCAGGACCGGAGGAGGCCGGTTCGGCGCGCCGGTCCGGTTCGCGGTGCGACGAGTGCCGTGCGGCGTACGATGGGGTCGTCGTCACGTGTCACCGCAAGGCGGCCGGATCGGTGGCGTCCCCTGCGAAGCATTGCGCGAGAAAGCGCTCGGTGGGGCGCGATAACGCATCGGCATGCGGCACGAGCGCCGTCAGCAGGCGCTTGAGGCCATGCGGCGGATCGATGCGCACGGTGGCGAGCGCGGCGTCCTCATGGCGCATCGACATCGCCGAGACGAATCCCACACCCATCCCCGCGCGCACCGCTTCCTTGATACTTTCCACCCCCGCCAGTTCGAGCGCCACGCGTGGCTCCAGCCCGGAGACCGAGAACGCGCGCGCGACCAGCGCCCGCACGCCGGACCCCGGCTCGCGCATGATGAGCGGATAGGCGGCGATGGCCTGCAACGACGCCCCTTCGGGCGTTTGCGCGAGCGGATGGTCGGCGCGTGCAATCGCGACGATCTCGTCGTCACGCCACGGACGCACCGCAATCTCCGGCGACAACCCCGGCGGCACCGCGCCTTCGATGAAGGCCACGTCGAGCCGGTCGAGTTGCGCGACGATCTCGCTGGTGTTGCCGTCGATGATATGCAGCGCCACGGCCGGGTAGCGCTGGTGGAATTCCGCGATGACGTACGGCAACAGGTAGCTCGCGGGCGTGGTGCTGGCGCCGATGTGCAGCGCGCCGGTCTCGAGTCCGCGCAGGCTGTCGCGCAGTGCGATCGCCTGACGGTAGTCCTGACGCAGCTTGTTGGCGTACACCGCGACCTGCTCGCCGACGGCCGTCAGGCGGATGCCGCGTCCGTCACGCCGGTAGAGCGGCTCGCCGAACGACTCCTGCAAGAGCCGCAACTGCCCGGAGACCGCGGGCTGCGACAGGTGCAATGCCTGCGCCGCGTGGCTGATGTTGCCCAGTTCGGCCACCGTCGCGAATGTCAGCAATTGGTCCGGCGTCATATCGTCGAATTTATCGGCTATGGTGATGATTGGCTCTCATCATAGCCATTATTCGGATGATTGGCTCGGGTGACGAAAGGCGCTCAGAGGGGACGTTGCGAGGCGATGAGCTGCTCGACCGCGTCCCAGTCTGGCGCATGCGCGCCGGTGCGGGTGCAGGCGAGGGCGGCCGCCGCCGCAGCGCGCCGCAAATGGTCGGTCACGGGGGCCTCGGGTGCGCGTGACCGACTGGCGAGCCACCCGCCGATGGCGGCGTCGCCCGCGCCGACGGTATCGGCCACATCCACGGGATAGGCGGGTTGGACGAGCGTCGTGCCGTCGGCCAGCAAAAGTTGCATGCCGCGCTCGCCGTCCGTCAGCAGGATGTCGGCCTGCGGCGCGAGGCGACGCACGTCTGCCAGTGCATCGACGTCGGTCCGCGCGGGATACAGACCGCGCAGATCCTCCACGGACAACTTGAGCCACGTGGCAAGTTTCGCCATGCGTGCGAACGTCGCGAAGTAGTCCGGCCCCATCAGATTGCGAAGATTCGGATCGAAGCTGATGGCGACGCCACGCGCGTGCAATTGCGTCGCGAGGTCGAGCAGCGTGCCCGCCAGCGGTTCGCGAACTAGGCTGATGCAGCCGAAGTGGGCGACATGGGCGGCGTCTTGCCAGCCGTCGGGCAATGCGCCGGGATCGAAGGCCAGATCGGCGGCGTCTTCGCCAAGAAAGAAGTACGCGGGGGGATCGTGACGATGCACGACGGCCACGAGCGGTGGCGCATCGACGGCTTGCCAGTAGCGCTCGTCCAGTCCGGCGTCACGGGACAGGGCGAGCAGTTCGGTGCCGAATGGGGCGTGTGTGCTGATTGCGCCGCCGTATCCCGTTGCTACGCCCATCGCAGCGCTCACGCGTGCGACGTTCCAGCACGCACCGCCCGCGCGACTCACCCATTGGCGATTTTGCTGGCCTTGGCGACCCTCGGCGTCCGGCTGGCGAATCAGATCGGTAAGGGCTTCGCCGAAAACCAGCAGGGCAGGCAGGGACATGACGGGGGCGTCGCGAGACGATCAGGTGAGAACGGCCGTCAGCATACCCGACCCTCGCTGATTGAACCGCGCGAACCGACAGCGCTAACCGACAGTGAGATCGGTCAGTGACTGCGGATCAGCAAAGCGATGCCCGCAGCCAGTACTACGACATTCACCGCCCTCACGAACTGCTGCCGCGAGAGGCGCAGCGTGATGTGCTTGCCGACCCACATGCCGACGATCATTGCGGGAACGAGCGAGACCGCGGTGACGAGCATCGACACGTCGGCATAGACCCCTGCGAACAGAAACAAGGTGGCGCGCACGAGGGTGCTCAGACCGATGAGCGTCGCCTGCGTCACGCGCATGGCTTCGACGCGTTCCAGCCGGCTCGTCAGATAGATCGCGAAGACGAACCCTCCGCTGCCGAACATCGCCCCGAACATGCCGCCGAGCGCGCCGAACGGCACCGCCCACGCCTGCGACAGACGCGATTTCGCGCGTGGCCCGATCAGCGCAAAGACCGCGTAGGCGCAAACGAACCATGCGAGCGCCCGCAACAGAACGTCAGGGCGCAGGTGCAGCAGCAATGCGCCGCCGATCAGGCTGCCCAGCACGAGCGCGGGCACCAGACGTTTGAGTTCGTCCGTGTCCGCTGCGCGCGCGTTGCGCATCACGTTGCCCGACGCCGCGCCGAAGTCGAGCAGCGCGAGCATCGGCACGATCTGCGCAACGGGCATCGCGTAAGCGAGGATCGGGCTGGCGACGAGCGCCGTGCCGAAGCCCGCAACGCCGAAGATCACATACGCAACGACCAGGGCGGCGCTCATCAGCAGCCAATGGCCGGGCGTCGGAAGGGCGGCCGTCAGCGTAGCGAAGGTGTCGGGCAGGGCAATGGATAGCGTTGAAAGCATGGCGGCGAAGGGACGTTTCGACAGACGTCAGGACGAGAAGCTGCGGGCCGCGTAGACCGATGGCACGCGGGTTTTCCGTCAGCTTAGGGCCGCGTGAGGGTGTCGCGCCAATATAGAATGTGGCGATATTCGATCTCGAAACGGCATGGTCATGGTGTCGCTGCGACAGTTGCGGTATTTCCTCGAAGTGGTCGACGCGGGTGGGTTCAGCGCGGCGGCGGAGCGTCTTTTCGTCGCGCAATCCGCCTTGAGCCGGCAGATATCCGAGCTGGAGCGCGAATTGCAGGCGGTGCTGCTCGAACGCTCCTCCAAGGGGGTGACGCTCACCCCCGCCGGTCGCACGTTCGTGGGCGAAGCGCGACGCGTGCTTACCGAACTCGAAGGCTCCGTGGCGCTCACCCGCAGCGTGGCGCGCGGCGAGCAGGGCACGGTGCGACTCGCGCATTCCAGCTCGGTGCCGTTTGCCGGCGCGCTGCCGTCGGCCCTGTACGCGCATCTGCGCGCGCATCCCGGGGTGAACGTCGATATCTCGACGTTGTCGTCCGAGCAGCAGCAAGACGAGATCGAAGCGGGACGGATCGACGTCGGACTCGTGCGATTGCCGGTACTGCGCCCCGCGCCGACGCTCGTTTGCGAGACGATGGCGCGAGAGCGTCTGCTATTGCTCGTGCCGAAGGGGCATGCACTGGCGTCGAAGGCGTCGGTGAGTGTGGCGGCGCTGGCGTCGGCGCCGTTCGTCTCGCTGCCGCATCGCGAGCGTGGCGGGCTGAGCTATCGCGTGGCGCAACTGTGTCAGCAGCACGGATTCTTCCCCACGGCGGCCGTGGCGACCTCGCGCAAGGCGACGCTCGTTCATCTGGTCGCAGCCGGCTTCGGGGTTGCCATCGTGCCTGAGAGCCTGGCCGCGCTGGCCGGATCGGACGTCTGCCGCGTGGCGCTGGAAGACGCCGATGCCGACAGCGAAGTCGCCCTGCTGCGCCGCCGCGATGCCGGGGATCTGGTCATCGCCGTGGGCGAGGCCTTGCGCCGTGCGGTGGCGGGGGCCAATAGCGTCAATAGCGACGAAAGCGACGCTGCCGCGTCCTGATGCGGCCTGACGCTGCCGTAAGTCCCGCGTAAGCCGTGCGTGAGAGTGTGGCCGCATAACATCGAAAGCGTCGAAAGTGCAGGGAAAACACGGCCTGAGTGGGTGAAAACCACGCGAAGAAACCCTCAAGTCGGCCGTTTTTTCTCCCGTTATACTTTTCGACACAGGGTCAACAGAGACCCGAACGTGTGGCGCAGACGTCTACCCGGCGTTTTACGTTTTTCGGCAGTTCCGGCGACCGTCCCGCCCTCGTCATAACAAGCAGATCAGAGATGCGAGGAGACTGACGATGGGGCTATTCACGCGCTCAAGGGGAGCCGCGCAGACCGTCAACATCATGAGCGAGGTGGCCGCCAACGCGGGCACCCTCGGGGTGGAGTTGTGCGATATCGCCGGTAACGTCGATGAAATCGCCGTCCGGATCAAGCGACAGGCCGAGGTGTTCCAGGAGCTTCGCCGTGCCGCGACCGATACCAGCGAGGGCAATCAGCGCATTGCCAGCGCCGCACGTGAGGCGCGAGATGTCGCCGACCGCGCGAGCGCCGAAATTTCGGCGTCGCGCAGCACGGCAGACGCGTCGCTCGCGTCGATCCACGGGCTGGTCGAAGGCGTTTCCGGCATGGCGGACGAGATATCGGGGCTGCGCGAAGCGCTCGATCACGTCGGCAAAGTGGCCGAAGGCATTTCCGTCATCGCCCGGCAGACGAACCTGCTTGCCCTGAACGCGGCCATTGAAGCGGCGCGCGCCGGTGTCGCGGGACGCAGCTTCGCCGTCGTTGCAACGGAGGTGAAGCTACTCGCGAGCAAGACCGCCGAGGCCACGCAGCAGATCGAGCACACGCTCGCTGCGCTTGGCGAGCGCACCGAACGTCTCATGCGCGAGAGCAATGCCAACGTCGCGCGCGCCAACGATGCCCGCGAAGGCACGCGCGCCATCGCCAGCGTGATCGAGACGGCGGGCAGCGCGCTCGATACGTTCGACCGTCAGGCGGGACAGATCGCGCAGGCGAGCGAAGCCATCGAAAACGAATGCAGCACGCTCGCGGCGCACGTCGATGAGATGGCCGATGGCGTGACGCATTCGGCCGATCACGTAGAAAGCGCGCGCGAGCGTATCAACGGTCTGCTGTCGGTATCCGAGCACCTGATCGGCCTGATTGCCGAAGCGGACGTCGAAACCGAAGACACACCGTTCATTCGCGCGGTGCGTCGCGCGGCCCGGCAGGTCGGGGAAAGTTTCGAGGCGGCGCTGGCCAAGGGGAAGATCAGCGAGCAGGAACTGTTCGACCGGCGCTACGAGCCGATTCCCGGATCCAACCCGCAACAGTTGATGGCGCGCTTCACGCGCTTTACCGACGAGACACTGCCCGCGATTCAGGAGCCGCTACTCGGCATGAACGAGCGCATCACCTTCTGTGCGGCCGTCGACGAGAATGGCTATCTGCCCACGCATAACCGCAAGTTTTCGCAGGCGCCGACGAACGATCCGGTCTGGAACGCCGCGCATTGCCGTAACCGACGGCTCTTCAACGACCGCACCGGAGCGGCCGCCGGACGCAATACCAAACCGCTATTGCTGCAAACGTATCGTCGCGATATGGGCGGCGGAGAGTTTGTCGTGATGAAGGATGCGTCTGCGCCGATCTACGTGAACGGGCGACACTGGGGCGGTTTCCGGATCGCTTATCGCGTGGCGCGCTGACACGTCGCACGCGCTGGCGTCATAAACAAAAAACAAAACGCGCCGCCGACATTGCCGTCGGCGGCGCGTTTTTCATTCGATGCCGGTTGTACCGGAGGCGGCCGTCGATCAATAGCCGTACCAGCGGCCATGACGCCAGTAGCCACGACCGTAATAGCCACCGTACGGACGACCGTAGTACACCGGCGGCGGGCCGTAATAGGCCGGCGCAGGTGCCACGTAGACGGGCGGCGGGGGGGCGACGTAGACCGGCGGGGGCGGCGCGACATACACCGGGGCCGGAGCATAGACCGGGGCCGGCGCGATCAGCGGTACACCGATGCCGATCCCGACCGAGACGTGAGCCTGCGCCGTTCCGATCGCACCCGCGGCGAGCGCGACCCCGGCGATGGCAAGGGCGGCAAACTTGGTTTTCATGACATTTCTCCTGCGGACTTGGCAGCGTACTGATGACAGCGCCCGAACGGCACCATGCCGCTCGACGCGCCCGGTGCCCGCCGGCACCCTGATTCGTCAGATTCCTTGGCTTTACTTTACTGAAGTTCCGAAACGCGGTCCTGTCGCAATTGTTGCAAAGTATGCGAACGGGAGCGGTGTGGGGAACGTTCGGGCGTAGAAAGGCGGCCGCCAAACGTGTGCATCAGGCCCCTATTCTATGCAGAATCAACGCTTTGCGCTGGTTTCGGTTGACATCGCCCCGCCGCGCACCGACCGCGCAGAGCGCGTCGTTGCGCGACACTTGTTACATTCATTTACATGGCGCTGGCGCGTGTCGCACAAAAACAGCGGGCGAATGCCACTTGCGCAGCATTCGCCCGTTGCCGGCGTCCAGCGATATTCGCGTGGGACACCGTCTCCTCCCTGCCAAACCTGGGTGACCGTTCGCGAAAATTTGGGGAAATTTCGGCGACGGCCCTGCTTACTGGTGATAGCGCGTCTTGGCTTCGGCGACGCAACTGTCCTTGCTGTTGCCCGTCAGGCTGTCGCAGCGTTCCATGGCGGCCTTGTACTGGGCCTTGTTGGCATCGGCGTTGGCATCCTGGCGTGCGGCCATGGTGTCCTTCGACGATTCACGGCTCGTGCGCATGACCTTGGCGTCGCCATAGGCCTTGGTCTTGGCGGCGTCGGCGTCCTTCACGCAGACATCCTTGTCGTTGCCCTTCTTGTCATCGCAACGCAGCTTGGCGACGCTGTAGTCCGCGTCTGCCTTGGCGACGGCGGCATCGTAGCGGGCCGTGGGCGTTTGCTTGTAGTCGGCTTCTGCGTTGGCCTTGGCGATCTTCTCCTTGCCCTTCGCATCTTCCACACAGATCTTCTTCGCGTTGTCCTTCATGTCGTCGCAACGCGCGGCGGCGGCCTTGTAGTCCGCTTCGGCGGATTTCTGCGCGGCGTCGTACCGGTCCTTGGCTGCGGCATCGGCCGCGCTGGCTGCCGTGGTGCTCAGCATGCCTGCTGCCGCGATGCAGGCGCAGGTCAGGACATTCATGGCGATTCGATGTGACATCTCAGAGTCCTCCTTGGCTGGGGATTTGGCGAGCATGAGGCGCGACGTCGAGCGCCGCGTGTCGTGGATCCGAGGGATCCGGTGTGTCGCTGGGGGGCAACCGGGGGATGCGCCACGCCAGGGGGGCGGCGTGGCGCGGCAATCGTTACTTGTTACGGTCGGCGGCGCCCTGAATGGCTTCGCCTCCCTTCTCGACGTCCTTACCTGCGCCGTGGATGGTGTTGCAGCCGGCGAGGCCCAGTGCGAAGCCCGAAAGCAGAGCGATGGCGATCAATCGTTTCATTTTGATTTCTCCTTGGAGAGATGTTGTCGTTCGAGGCGCATGGGAAGCGCGAGGGGAGGACCGTGGCTCACCTCCCGGCGAGCTCGGCCTGCGTGAGCGGCCCGAGGGCGCTATGGACGCCGCGACCCCGGATTACCAGAGCTTGTGCTGGTTGTTCCACGTGTCGACTTCGCGCTCGGCATCGGCCTTGGCCTTGCCGTAACGTTCCTGAATCACGCCGACGAACTTGTCGCGATTGCCTTCGATCTTGAGCAGATCGTCATCGGTGAGATTGCCCCACTGCTTCTTTGCTTCGCCCTTGAGCTGGTTCCACTTGCCCTTGATCAGATCCGAGTTCATAGCAACTCCTTATCATGGTGGGTTGGGTTCACATACCGCGCCCCGCAGGGCGTTGGCAGGTGATTCCATGGTAGGGAGTGCGAAGTGTTCGCGCTGTCAGCCGCGCTTTCGTCGCGGTGTAGGCGGAGTCGGGTTGGGCTGTCAGTGCATTCCGACTGGCGGGTGTGGAGGCTGAGCCCGCGTGCCGGAGGACGGCTCGCCGGACTTGTCGTCGGCGGAGGCGGCGGTCGCCGACGGTGCCTGAGTGACAGGGCGTTCGGTGTGCTCGGTGCTTTCCGTCACTGCTGTGGCGATTTCGAGGGCGTCTGCCGGATTGCACAGCGGCAGCACCACCTGAATTTCGGTACCGAGCCGCTGCGGCAGCGAATGGATGTCGATGCGCCCGCCCTTGGCGGATACGCGCTGACGCATGCCGAACAGGCCGTGCGTTTTGGGCTTGTTGAACTGATCGGAAGTGAGGCCGATACCGTTGTCGATGACTTCGAGTCTTACGCGCTGGTCGTCGCACGCCAGCGCCACGCGCACCTGCGTGGCACGCGCGTACTTGCCTGCATTCGTGAGCGCCTCCTGCGCCACGCGGAACAGCACGATGGCCGTCGACTCGGGTAACGCGAAGTCTTCCTCCGGCAGATCGAGATCGAGTTGCCAGTGCTGCTGATCGGCCGTCTCCTCGGAGAGCGAGCGCAGGGCCGTGACGAGTCCGAAGTTGATCAGCACGGTCGGGCGCAGGTTCTCGATGATGCGACGCTTTATCTGAATGCCGGAGTCGAGATTGCGCTGCGCACGTGCGAGTTTTTCCGCAATGACCGGATCGACGCTGCGCACCTTGTGATGCACCCACGTGACGTCCATCTTGCACGCGGTAAGAATAGCGCCCAGCTCATCGTGCAATTCGCGCGAGAGGCGCGTCTTTTCATCTTCACTGACGTTCTGCAGGTGAGTGGCCAGCTCATCGAGCTGTTCGGTGCGCTCGCGCACGAGGCGGTCGAGATGCGCCTGCTGCTCGTGCAGTTGGTCGCGCGCCAGTTGCTCCTGTCGCATCTGCTTGCCGAGCGAGCGGAACAGCAGTACGAACAGCAGAATCGTCAGCACCGAGAGGGCCCCGGCGCTCACGGCCGAAATGGCCTGATCGAAGCGGCCGTCGTCCTGCGCCGTGCGCGCCCGCGCCAGTTCGCGGTTGTACAGATCGGTGATGCCGGTCTGCACGGGCTCCATCGTCCCGATGCCCAGTCTCGAGGGCGAGAGCGCTTCGTCGAGCGACATCTCGCCCTGCGTGACGGCGGCACGCGCCGTATCCATCGCCGTAATGCGCTCGGAGAAGACTTTCATGACCCGCGCGAATTCGCGAGTGGCCTGATCGTCGCCAACATCCTGATAGTGCTGGATGATGAGTGCCGAGAGATCGCGAATGCGTCGCACGGCCGAGAGATACGGGTCGAGATACGCCGGATTGTTCGTGAGCAGATAGCCGCGCTGACTTGCCACCACGGTCGATGTGCGCGCAATGATCTCGTTGAGTTCGTTGGCGGCCATCATGTTTTGCAGCGCACTTTCGTAGGTGGACGCGAGACGGCGGTGCGCCGATTCCAGCCCGATCAGGCTGCCGACCGTGATGACGATCGCGGCGATCATGGCGATGATCCAGCTTCTGCGACGCAACCAGGACGTAAATCGGGGCATTGGGAAATGGGGGCCTTGAGTGGCGTTGATAGGGGGTTGGCGGGCGTATGTCGAAGTGCGGCGATGGCCTTACTGCCCGATAGCGTGCGACGTGCAACAGCATAAGACGACGTCGGATGCTTCGATAATACGGCGAAAACTGCACCTTTCGGGCAATTGTCAGCCAATTCCTACGCAAAAACCAGCGCCGCGCGGGCAGTCCCGTCAGCGGCGTTTTTCTACTATTCATTCAGCGCCCTGTGGTTCATGCGCTTCGTATTTGGGCGATCAAGGTCATCGATCCCCCAGACACGAGACGTGCCAGCCACGGGGAGCCGGAAAAGTCTCCGGGAAATGAAGCAATAAACAAGGAGAACGCCATGTTGAAGTGGGCTTTGTTGTTCGCACTGATCTCCATCGTCGCCGGCCTGTTGGGCTTCACCGGGATCGCTGCGGGTGCGGCCGGGATCGCGAAGATTCTGTTCGTTCTGTTCCTGGTCCTGTTCGTGATCTTCCTGCTGCTTGGATTGACCGTCGCCAAGAAGATCGTCGACTAGCCATCACCATTCAAGGAGGTTGCGATGCTTCACTATGCCGTCGTTTTTTTCGTGATCGCGTTGATCGCCGCAGTTTTCGGGTTTACGGGAATCGCTGCCGGTGCGGCCGAGATCGCGAAGATCCTGTTCTTCATCTTCCTGGTGATCTTTCTGGTCACGCTGCTCTTCGGGGTGGTCCGACGATAGTCACCGTCAGGGAACGCGGGGCGGCAATAGCCGCCCTTCGCCATATCCGGCGCGCGCGTTCCCACGGTTCCTATGGTTCCCATGGTTCCCTTCGTAACCCCGTCCGACGCATAAACCGCTACAGGAGGATTCGCCAATGCATACCGCCAAGCAAGCCAAACAGCACGCCAAGCGCACCAAGCACGCGATGACCGGTAATGGTCACAGCCAGCACGCGGGTGATGAATTCGAAATCGACGTTCGCGCCATGCGCGAGCGTGCCCGTGAGCACCTCGATGACGGTGCTGTCACGGAGGACTACCGCGCCGATCGCGACGCGGTCGTGCACATGCTCAACGACGCGCTCGCGACCGAACTGGTCTGCGTGCTGCGTTACAAGCGTCACCATTTCATGGCCACCGGTATTCATGCCGAGCCGGTAGCGGCGGAATTCGCCGAGCACGCGGCCCAGGAGCAGGATCACGCGGATCGCATTGCGACGCGTATCGTGCAACTGGGCGGCGAACCCGATTTTTCCCCCGACAGCCTGTCGTCACGCAGCCACGCCGAGTACGTCACCTGTACCAGCCTGCGGGACATGATTCGCGAAAATCTCGTGGCAGAACGTATTGCGATTGAGAGTTACCGCGAGATGATTCATTATTTGGGCGACCGGGATACCACGACGCGTCGCATGCTCGAAGAAATCCTCTCTGTCGAGGAAGAGCATGCCGACGATATGCGGGATCTGCTCGACCGGGAGTGACGGCCATGGCACGCGTACCGAAATCGTTCGAGCGCGGTCAGCAGGCCGACGGGGACAGTCTCTGGAGCTTAGATGTCACTGACAATAAAAATCCTGATTGCCGACGATCACGCCATCGTTCGTACCGGCTTCAAGCAATTCATCGCCGACGAGTCGGATATGGAGGTGCTGGGCGAAGCCGCGAGCGGGGACGAGGTGATTCGTGCCGTGCGAGAAACCGAATTCGATGTCGTGCTGCTGGATATCGCCATGCCTGACAAGAACGGCATCGACACCCTGCGCGTGATCAAGCAGTTGAGACCCGAGCAGGGTGTCCTGTTCTTGTCGACCTATCCGGAAGCGCAATACGCGGTGAATCTGCTGCGCGCCGGGGCCGATGGCTATCTGATGAAGGACGCGGCGCCCGAGGAAATCATCCGGGCGATTCGCACGGTCGCACGCGGTCACCGTTATGTCAGCGAAGTCACGGCGGACCTGCTGGCGCAGAAGCTTGACAAGCCGGTCGACGAACCGATGCACGAGCAGCTCTCGGAGCGCGAGTTTCAGGTGTTCTGCAAGCTCGCTCAGGGGCGTACGCCCACTGAAATCGCCGACGAGTTGCATTTGTCGGTGAAGACCGTCAGCACCTATCGTGCGCGGGTGCTGGAAAAGATGCATTTGAAAACCAATGCCGACCTGACGCTGTATGCGCTCAAGAACGGCCTGATAAGTTGATAGAGAGGCTGTCATGTCAACCGGGAACGCGGCAACGCTTACGGGGTCCCGCTTGCCCCTGAAGGTGCTGCTGATCGAAGATTCGGCGGTGATTCGCGAGAGCCTGTCCGAAGCACTCGGATCGACCGGGATGCTCGAGGTCACAGGTGTGGCGGAGACGGCCGATGACGCGGTTCGCACCCTGGAAAACGATTCTTTCGACGCGGTCATCGTCGACATCCAGCTCCGGCGCGGCTCGGGCATGGACGTCCTGTCGTATCTGCACGACAGCGGAATGCTGGAAAAGCTCATGGCCATCGTCTTGACGAATTACGCCCTGACGACGTACCGCAAACGCTGCCAGCAACTGGGTGTGCAGTACTTTTTCGACAAATCGCTGGAGTTCGACCGGGTCATCGAGGTACTGGACGAATTTGCGACCGGTCGGCAGGCCTGATTTCGCCCGTTGGCGGTCGTCGATTCCTTACCTCCTAAAATCCATATAAAGAGATCAAATTTTATTATTTTCAACTATTTAGGCGCATGGGCTAGAATGTCGCCTTTGCGCTAAATAGAGTCTTGGCGGCGGCACTGCGGGCGGTTTTGCAGTGGGGCTGCTATTTTTTTGCATGATCGAACTCCAGAACATTACCCAGCGTTTCGCTGGACCCAAGGGGCCGATCGACGCGCTTTCCAATATCAGCCTGTCGATCCAGCGTGGCGAAGTCTTCGGCATCATCGGCCGAAGCGGCGCCGGCAAGAGCACGCTCGTGCGTGTCATCAACCTGCTGAACCGTCCGAGCGACGGCACGGTGCGGGTCGACGGTCAGGATCTGACGTCGTTGTCGGCGGACGACCTGCGTCAGGCGCGTCGACGCATCGGCATGATCTTCCAGCACTTCAACCTGCTCAGCTCACGCACCGTCTATCAGAACGTGGCGCTGCCGCTCGAACTCGCGGGCATGTCGGCCGCCGAGATTCGCGGCAAAGTGCTGCCGTTGCTCGAACTCGTGGGCCTGACGGCGCAGAAGGACCGCTATCCGTCGCAGATCTCCGGCGGCCAGAAGCAGCGTGTGGGCATCGCCCGCGCGCTCGCCAGCGAGCCGCAAGTGCTGCTCTCGGACGAAGCCACGTCGGCGCTCGATCCGGAGACGACCCGCTCGATTCTCGACCTGCTCAAGCGGATTAACCGCGAACTGGGCCTGACGGTCGTGCTGATCACGCACCAGATGGAAGTCATCAAGCAGGTCTGCGACCGCGTTGCCGTGCTCGATGCCGGTCGTGTGGTGGAGCAGGGGGCTGTGATCGACGTATTCCTGCGTCCGCGTCACGACGTGACCCGTGCGCTGATCGGCGACGTGATTGCGCAGGAATTGCCCGCGGGCGTGCGCGAGCGCGTGGCGTCGCGTATCGGTAACGGTCACGATCACCTGTACCGCCTGGCGTTTTCGGGCGCGGGTGTCGACCAGCCGCTGCTGTCCGAGGCGATTCGCCGCTACGAACTCGATTTCAACATCCTGCATGGCCAGATTGACGAGATCCAGGGGCAGGCATTCGGATCGCTTGCCGTGATGGCGGGCGGCACACCGGCCCGTGTGGCTGAAGCCATGGCGTTCCTCGCCAGTGAAGGCGTGGTTGTCGAGGAGCTGAGCCATGTGGAGTGAAATGTTCGATCTGTTCGTCTCGTCGTTCTGGGAGACGCTCATCATGGTCGGGATCTCGGGCCTGATCGGTGCTGTCGTGGGCGTGCCGCTGGGCGTGCTGCTGTATCTGACGGACCGTAACGGCGTGTTGCAGAACCTGCCGACCAATCGCATCGTCGGGATCCTCGTCAACGCCGTGCGCTCCACGCCGTTCATCATCTTGCTGGTGGCCGTGATTCCGTTCACGCGACTGATCGTCGGGTCGTCCATCGGCACGATGGCAGCGGTGGTGCCGCTCACGATTGCGGCGGCCCCGTTCGTGGCGCGTCTGGTGGAAACGGCCCTGCGTGAAGTCGATCGCGGCCTGATCGAGGCCGCCCAGTCGATGGGCGCGACGACCGGTCAGATCGTCATGAAAGTGCTGCTGCCCGAGGCGCTGCCCGGCATCGTGGCCGGTCTGACGATCACGTTCGTGAGCCTGGTCGGTTATTCGGCCATGGCGGGCGCCATCGGCGGCGGCGGTCTGGGCGATCTCGGGATTCGCTACGGGTATCAGCGCTTCCTGCCGGAAGTCATGATCACCGTGGTGCTGATCCTGATCGTTTTCGTGCAACTGGTGCAAACGTTCGGCGACTGGCTGGTGCGTCGACTGAGCCACAAGTAATACGTCCCACATAACAATGTCGCCGGACCGACGAGTCCGGCACTTCATTCACACACGCGAGGTTTTCCATGCAACGTCGTACGCTTTTCAAGCTGCTGGCAGGAGTTGGTGCCGCTACGGTTTTCGCTACGCAATTCGCGGCTACTGCTGCGGCGGCTGACGCCGTCAATCTGAAGGTCGGTGTCACGGGCGGCCCGCACGCCCAGATCTTCGACGAAGTGAAGAAGGTCGCGGCCAAGGACGGCCTGAACATCAAGGTCATCGAGTTCAGCGATTACGTGCAGCCGAACGCGGCCCTGTCGTCGGGCGATCTGGACGTGAACAGCTACCAGCACCAGCCGTACCTCGACGCGCAGGTGAAGGATCGCGGCTACAAACTCGAATCGATCGCCAAGACCGTGATCTTCCCGATGGGCATCTATTCGAAGAAGATCAAGTCGCTGGCCGATTTGAAGACGGGCGACAAGGTGTCGCTGCCGAACGACCCGACCAACGGCGGCCGTGCGCTGCTGTTGCTGCAAAAGCAGGGTCTTATCAAGCTGCGCGCTGACGCTGGTCTGAAGGCAACGCCGATCGACGTGGCCGAAAACCCGAAGAAGCTGAAGTTCGTGGAACTGGACGCCGCCCAACTGCCGCGCTCGCTCGACGACGTCGCCGTGGCCGTCATCAACACCAACTTCGCGATGGAAGCCGGTCTGAACCCGAAGAAGGATTCGATCGCCATCGAAGACGCCAATGGCCCGTACGCCAACGTGCTCGTGATTCGCTCGGCCGACAAGAACAAGCCGTGGGTGGCCAAGCTGATCAAGGCTTACCACTCGCCGGAAGTGAAGGCATTCATCGAGCAGAAGTTCGGTGGCTCGGTCGTGACGGCCTGGTAATCGGTCATCGTGCGCAAACGCATTTGAGGACGCCGGGGGACGGTTCACCGTCCGACGGCGAGCTCTGCGGAAACGGCAACGCTTTACGGCGTTGCCGTTTTTTTTGGCCCCGTCAAAGCGGTCGATTCGTGGACGCACAGTGTGTTGTATCCACCGGTTGAATCCACAACCCGAAGCCGCCATTCGGCGTAGCGGCGATCCACATTTAACGCCAGGCTGAAGCGTTCGCGCCGGGGGCGCTCGCATAATCCACCTCATCCGGCGCCTCACAAGCCGCGTGGATCCCGACCCCCTTCATGGCGAGAACGAATTGGCGCAAACACGCACAACCGCGACGAGCGAACCTAACGCCTTGCTTGATCTGACGTTGCTCCTGATGCTCTCGACACTGTGGGGCGCATCTTACACATTCATCAAAATCGGCGTCGCTACGATTCCCCCGCTAACGCTCATCGCGGCGAGAACGTTAATTGCCGGATCGGCCCTGCTGCTCTGGATGAGAGTCCAGCGTATTGCCATGCCGCGCGATCCTGCCGTATGGCGTCGTTTCTTCGTGCAGGCGTTGTTGAACAGTGTCGTTCCTTTTACGCTCATCGCATGGGCCGAGCGTTCGGTGGACGCGGGTCTGGCGACGATCCTGAATTCGGCCTCGCCGGTCATGGCGTTTCTCGGAACATGGCTTATCACTCGCCACGAACGAATGACAGTGCGCAAGTCGTTCGGCGTCGTCTCGGGGCTTGCCGGGATATGCCTGGTCGTTGGTGTCAGCGCATTCGGAGGACTCGGGCAGCAACTGGTTCCACAACTGGCGATCGTTACAGCGACGGTTTGCTATGCCGCGGCGGCGATCTACGGACGGTCCTTCGCAGGGCTCTCGCCAGCCGTTCCTGCCGCGGGTTCGCTGATTGTCGGTGCGGCCCTGCTCGTCCCTGTCAGTCTGCTGGTTGACCGTCCCTGGACACTCCATCCTTCGTGGCAATCACTGATGGCGCTTGCAGCACTCGCCCTCTTTTCGACCGCGATCGCGTTCGTGATTTACTTTCGCCTCGTACAGACACTCGGGTCGGTCGGTACTACCGCGCAAGCCTATCTGCGCGTTCCCATCGGCGTCGCAATAAGCGTCGTGTTCCTTGGGGAATCGCTATCTACGTCAGCCTGGCTGGGACTCGCGTGTGTCGTTGCCGGGGTCGCCGCCATGACGATCCGGACGTCGGCGGAATCCAGAAGAGCCACTTGACGGGGATCTTCGCAGCGCTGTCTTCCTGGCACGCGCAAAGCCATCGCTTCAGGCGGCTGCGGCAATGCCCTTAATGGGCGAGGCATCGTCCCGGTATTTGTGGCAATTCCGATGCTGTCACCGTTTTGTCAAATAACGGCGATAGCCTGAACGGCAAGTAAAAGAGGGTGCCCACGGGCACCGTCACAAGACGCGGACATGGGCCAAAGAGCAGCGACCGCACGCGAAGCACGGGGAACGGGTGAGACTTCATCGGGGTGGAATGCCTGCGGTGCGTACGCGTGTGCCCGTCAGATGCCCGCACTACGTAACGCTGTTTGCATGATGCCGGCGCACCGCACCGACTTACGGAGTCTCAGTTGAACCCTCTCCCGCCTGCCGCAGTTGCCGGGATACGTCCGCAAGACCGCTTTGGCACCGCCCTGGCGGCGCACGATGCACATTCGGCACCCGCCGGCTCGACTTCCCTATCCCCATCTCCTGCCACTTCTGTCGCTTCCTCTGCACCGACGGCTCCTTTCGTCGAACCTGACGAAGTGTCGTTGCTTGCCGAGCTTTGCGAAGGCATCGGCCTGACCTGCGTCTTCCAGCCGATTCTCGACTTCCGGACGTCGGAAGTCGCCGGTTACGAGGGGCTGGTGCGCGGGCCTGCCGGCACCTCGATCCATTCGCCGATGGCGTTGTTTGCCGCGGCACGCCGTCACGGCCTGCTCGGACCGCTCGAACTCGCCTGTCGTCGCACGGTGCTGCGGGGGTTCGTCGAGCAGGATTTGCCCGAGCGTCTGTTCCTGAATATCGGCCCCGTGACACGCGCATTGCCTGGCGGTGGGGTGAGCGAATCGCTCGGTCTGGACGAGACGTTCGCCATGCTCCAGTCGTTCCGGCTGCCGCCCGAGCGCGTGGTGCTCGAACTCACGGAGCACGCACCGACACTGGATCTGGCGAGCACGCGCGCGTCGCTCACGGCGTATCGCGCGCTGGGCTTCGAAGTGGCGCTCGACGATATGGGCGAGGGCTACGCGAGCTTGCGTCTGTGGTCGGAACTGCGGCCCGATTACGTCAAGATCGACAGGCATTTCGTCGATGGGATCGACACCGACACCGTCAAGCTTCAGTTCGTGCGCTCGATGCGCCAGATTGCCGAGACGAGCGGCACGCGCGTGATCGCCGAAGGCATCGAGCACGCCGAGGAGCTTCAGGTCGTGCGCGATCTGGGCATCTTCCTCGGACAAGGCTATTTCATCGCGCGTCCCGAGGCGCAGCCGCAGCGCGCGATTACCGCTAACGTGCAGGAAGTGGTGAACGAGCGTCGCGCGTACGTGCATCAGCAACCGAGCCAGTTGGGCGCGGGCAACGTGACGCTCGAGCGTATTGCGTCGTACGTGGCGCCGGTGTCGCCGGACACGCGCAGCGAGGACGTGGTGGCCCGCTTCGAGAGCGACCCGGCGCTGGAAGTACTGCCGGTGGTCGAGCGCGAGCGGGCCGTCGGGCTGATCGGACGGGCGTCGCTGATCGGGCGGTTTGCGCGTCCGTTCACGCGCGAACTGTACGGACGCAAACCGTGCTCGGCGGTGATGGAACCGCGCCCGCTGACGTTCGACAAGGCGGCGCGCGTCGAGGACCTGAGTCGAATGATCGCTGAAGGGGCGAGTCGTCAGATTGCCGCCGGTTTCATCGTGACGGATCAGGGGCGATACTTCGGCGTGGCGCAGGGACACGCGCTGATGCGCCACATCACCGACATGCAGCTCGACGCCGCACGTTACGCCAATCCGCTCACGCTGCTGCCGGGCAACGTGCCGATCGACGACTACATGGACCGCATGATCGGTGAGCGTCAATCGTTTCACGCGTGCTACGTCGATCTCGATAACTTCAAGCCGTTCAACGACGTATTCGGCTATCGGCGTGGTGACGACCTGATTCAACTCGTCGCCCGCGTGTTGATGGCCGTGCGCAATCCCGAGCGCGACTTTCTCGGGCACATCGGCGGTGACGATTTTCTGATTCTGTTCCGCAGCCCGGACTGGGAAGCCCGCTGCCGCGAAGCGCTCACGCGTTTCGGCGAGGCAGTGACGGAGTACTTTCATCCGGATCAGATTGCGGCCGGTGGGTTTGAGGCGGAGGATCGTCGCGGCATGGTCATCTTCCATCCGATCACGAGCCTGTCGATCGGTGTGGTCGCCGTCACGCCGGAGAGCTTCCCGTCTCATGTGGAAGTGTCTGCCGCCGCAGCCGATGCGAAGAAGATGGCCAAGCGCGCGCTCGGCAACAGCTTGTTCATCGAGCGTCGGCGGGCGCATCGGTAAGGCGCGGCTCGCTGTCGCCGTTGGCCATGAAAAAGCCCGCCGATTGGCGGGCTTTTTCGTTGGATGACGCGTGACGCTGTGCCTCAGTGAGACAGCGCGGGCATGCCGTCCATGCTGGCGGCGTCCTGCTCACGTTCTTCCGACAGATAAGGCGTGCGCCAGCCGGCCTTCACGCCCCAGTGATAGAACGCGAGCGACAGCAGCGCAACGATCGCCATGTCCCAGCCGTACGGCAGCAGACCGAGGCCACCGAATTCCTTGCTGCCGATGTACGAGCACAGCGCCATGCACGGCAGGTAACCGATGAGCCACCACGAGGCCTTCAGGTCGCGACCGAAACCCTGCCACTTGTCCTTCGCCTGATAGTAGAAGTAGACCGGCAGCGCCACGATCACCAGCACGATGATCTGGCCGGTGAGCGGCCAACGCGCCCAGTACAGGATCAGCGACGCACACACGAACGCGAAGGGTGCGATCAGCGACAGGCCCGGCAGGCGCAGCGGACGGTGCATGTCCGGCGCCGAGCGACGCAGCGCCATCACACTGATCGGACCGGTGAGGTACGAGATCACCGTGGCCACCGAGATCACGGCAGCCAGCGAATCCCAGCCACGGAAGAAGAACATGAAGACGAACGAGATCGCGAGGTTGAACCACATCGCGGGACGGGGCACGCCGTACAGCGGATGCACGCGGCCGAAAATCGCCGGCAGGGTGCGGTTGCGCTCCATCGCGTAGATCATGCGGCTCGTCGTGGCCATGTAGGTCGTGCCGGTGCCGCTCGGGCTGAGGAACGCGTCGAAGTACAGCACGATCGCCAGCCAGTTCAGACCAAGGGCAATCGCGAGTTCGGCGAACGGCGAACTGAAGCTCACCATGTGCCAGCCGCCCGCCAGTTGTTCGGGCGAGAGCGCGCCAATGTACGCGACTTGCAGCAGCAGATAGATGACGGTGGCGAGCAGGATCGAACCGACCACGGCAAACGGGATGCTGCGCCCCGGATCACGTGCTTCGCCTGCGAGGTTCACGGGGCTCTGAAAGCCGTTGAACGCGAACACGATGCCCGACGTGGCGACGGCGGTCAGCACAGCCGACATGCCGTTCGGCGCGAAGCCGCCATGCTCGGCGATGTTGAAGTTGCCCGGGTGAAAACCGGCGACCATCAGACCGGCAATGGTCAGGGCCGGAATCGCGAACTTGAACAGCGTGATCGCCGTGTTGGCGCGCGCGAACAGCTTCACGCCCCAGTAGTTCAGCATGAAGTAGACGATCACGAGCAATGCCGACAACGTCAGACCGCTCGTGGTGAGTGTGCCGTCCACGAACAGGGCATGCGCCCAGTCGTACGGCCACGTGCTCATGTACTGGATCGACGCCTCGGCTTCGATCGGAATCACCGAGACGATGGCGATCCAGTTGGCCCACGCGGCGATGAAGCCGACGAGACTGCCGTGCGAATAACGCGAGTAGCGGACCATGCCGCCCGATTCGGGGAACATCGCGCCGAGTTCGGCGTAGGTCAGGGCGATGGCAAGAATCACGACGGCGCCGATGAGCCACGCGAGCAGTGCGGCGGGACCGGCGATCTTGGCGGCCTTCCAGGCACCGAACAACCAGCCGGAGCCGATGATCGAGCCGAGACCGGTCAACATCAGGGCGAACGGCCCGATGTTGCGCATGAGGGATGGGTTGTTGTCCATTCTGTCTTCTCCACGCCCGGGGGGAGCAAACGGCCGCCCGGTGGTCGGGAAGGGCACGTTGCGCGAGGGCGGACACGCCGGCAGGCCATTCGCCGTCACAAGGAGCATGACGGCGCGGGGGTAGCGCTGACGGACGCGACTTCTGTTGATCGGCTTCGCGAAAAACTACCGGGTTCCGATGGCACCGCAGGGGAGCATGCGGTCCCCGAAATGGGGTCGGAGTCGCCGTTCGCGAAAAAAAGCGCGATTCTACCCGAGCCGGCGCGGGTCTGTGGGACTTTGTAACACTTTCACAATGGCATCCCGTTTGCCGACGTTAGGTCGAATTGGGCGCAAGCCAGTCACGGCGCGGCTCGCACCGTGAGAATCCGACTATTACAGATTGTTAAAGGGTCAGATAAAACTCAGAGGCCGGCAAGGCAGAGATATTTCATTTCAAGGTACTCGTCGATGCCGTACTTCGACCCTTCACGTCCAAGACCGGACTGTTTGACGCCACCGAACGGCGCGACCTCGTTCGAGATCAGCCCCGTGTTGATGCCGACCATACCGGCCTCGATACCCTCGGCCACGCGCCAGACGCGTCCGACGTCCCGAGCGAAGAAGTACGAGGCCAGGCCGAAGTCGGAGGCGTTGGCCAGACGGATACCGTCCGCTTCGTCCTTGAACCGGAAGATGGGGGCGACCGGGCCGAAGGTTTCCTCCTGCGCGACGAGCATGTCTGCGCTGGCGTCGGCCACCACGGTCGGCTCGAAGAAGCGGCCGTGCAAGACCTTGCCGCCGACGGTGACGCGTCCGCCCTTGGCGACGGCGTCTGCCACATGGCGCTCGACCTTGGTGATGGCCGCGTCCTCGATCAGCGGGCCGATGGCGACACCCGGCTCGAAGCCGTTACCCACACGCAGTTTGCCCACGGCGGCGGTGAGCTTTTCGACGAAGGCATCGTAAATGCCGTCCTGTGCGTAGATGCGGTTCGCGCAGACGCAGGTCTGGCCGGCATTGCGGAACTTGGAGGCGATACAGCCTTCGACGGCGGCATCGACGTCGGCATCGTCGAAAACGAGGAAGGGCGCGAGCCCGCCCAGTTCGAGCGCGACCTTCTTGATCGTCGATGCGCATTGCTCCATTAGCTTCGCTCCCACCGGGGTCGAACCCGTGAAGGAGAGATGGCGCACGCGGGGGCTGGACGTGAGGACGTTGCCGACATCCGACGAGTTTTTCGACGTCACCACGTTGAAGACGCCCTTGGGCAATCCCGCGCGGTCGGCCAGTTCGGCCAGCGCGAGCGCCGAGAGCGGGGTGAGACGGGCCGGTTTGACCACGATGGTGCAGCCCGCCGCAATGGCCGGCGCGATCTTGCGGGTGATCATCGCGATGGGGAAGTTCCACGGCGTGATCGATGCGCAGACGCCGATGGGCTGTTTGAGGACCAGCAGGCGCTTGCCGCCTTCGGGCGAGGCGAGTACGTCGCCGTCGATCCGTTTGGCTTCCTCGGCGAACCACTCGATGAACGACGCCCCGTAGGCGACTTCCCCTTTGGCCTCGGCGAGCGGCTTGCCTTGCTCGGCGGTCATGATGGCGCCGAGATCGTCCTGCGCCTGCATGATGAGGTCGAACCAGTGACGCATGATGCGCGCGCGTTCCTTGCCGGTCTTGCTGCGCCATTCCGGCAGGGCGGTTTCGGCGGCTACCAGCGCGCGTTCGGTCTCCTTGGCGCCAAGGTCGGCCACGTGGGCGATCTCCGTGTCGGTCGCCGGATCGTTGACGACGAAGGTGGCGTGGGAGTCGGCGGGTGTCCAGTCGCCATCGATGTAGGCGTCGGACTTGAGCAGTTCGGGGTCTTTCAGGCGGGCCAGGGCAGGATGCGCTTTGGACGCAGCGCTGGATTGCCGGGAGGCGTGGGGCGGGCGGGATGATGACACGATCGGCTCCTTTCGATAGCCGTGCGGCGCGCTCTGGGGAGGCAGCGCCACGCGGAGGACGGAAATAGCAACGAAAGCGGTAATGAAAGCGGTAATGACAGCGGTAATGACAGCGGTAACGGACGCGGTAAAGGATGCGGTAAAGCGCGCAGGGATAGAAGCCGCGGGTAACGAGACGAATGACCCGAAGAATCACGAGACGAATGCGGGATTACGGCCTGCACGACTGACCTGTCCGTAGACTGCCAGCTTACTCCAGCCGTGCGAGGCGTTCGTGACGGCCGCTGCGAACCCCATCCATCAAGGGCTCGGGGGACTGCGTCAGCGGGCGGCACCCATGAAAACGCCGGCAACCCGACGGGCGCCGGCGTTCGGCATGGCAGAGGATCGCGATGCCTGTTTTACAGACCGAGATCCTTATATAGCGCTGCCATGCGTGCATCCACGTCGGCGGTCATTTCAATCGGACGCCCCCATTCGCGCGAAGTTTCCCCCGGCCACTTGTTGGTCGCGTCGATCCCCATCTTCGAGCCAAGCCCCGCCTTGGGCGAGGCGAAATCGAGATAGTCGATCGGGGTCTGGTCGACGAGGGTCGTATCGCGCGTCGGATCCACCCGCGTGGTGATGGCCCAGATCACTTCCTTCCAGTCGCGAATATCGACGTCTTCATCCACCACCACGATGAACTTCGTATACATGAACTGACGCAGGAAGCTCCACACGCCAAACATGACCCGCTTGGCGTGTCCCGGATACGCCTTCTTCATCTGCACGATGGCCATCCGGTAGCTGCAACCTTCGGGCGGCAGGTAGAAGTCGGTGATTTCCGAAAATTGCTTTTGCAGCAGCGGCACGAACACTTCGTTGAGCGCGACACCGAGCACGGCCGGCTCATCGGGCGGTTTGCCGGTATAGGTCGAGTGATAGACCGCGTTGCGGCGCATCGTGATGCGCTCGATCTTGAAGACCGGGAACCACTCCTGCTCGTTGTAATAGCCGGTGTGGTCGCCATAGGGGCCTTCGAGCGCGTGCTGATAACCGGCGGTGGCACCCCGCGACGGCGCCGGCGGCGCACCTTCGGGCACGACGGGCGGTTGTTCGGACGGGTAAATGAAACCTTCGAGCACGATCTCGGCGCGCGCGGGCACTCGCAGCGATTCGAGGCCCGGCGTGACGCACTTCGCTAGTTCGGTACGGCTGCCGCGCAGCAAGCCGGCAAATTGGTACTCCGACAGCGTGTCGGGCACGGGCGTGACCGCGCCGAGCATCGTCGCCGGATCGGCGCCGAGCGCCACGGCGATCGGGAACGGCTTGCCAGGGTTGGCCTGCGCAAACTCGCGGAAATCGAGTGCGCCGCCCCGATGGGCAAGCCAGCGCATGATGACTTCGTTGCGGCTGATCACCTGCTGGCGGTAAATCCCGAGGTTCTGACGCTTACGGTGCGGCCCCTTCGTGATGACCAGACCCCACGTGATGAGCGGTGCGGCATCGCCAGGCCAGCAGGTCTGGATCGGCAGGCGCGAGAGGTCGACTTCATCGCCCTCCCACACGATCTCCTGACACACCGGACTGCTCACTTCCTTGGGCGCCATGTCCCACACGGCCTTGGCCATGCCGAACAACTTGCCGGCGTCCTTCAGGCCGCGCGGCGGCTCGGGTTCCTTGAGTGTCGAGAGAAGGCGACCGATATCGCGCAGCGAACTCAGCGCGTTGTCCCCGTCGTCGACACCCATGCCGAGGGCGACACGTTCAGGGGTGCCAAACAAATTGGCGAGCACCGGCATGTCGTAACCGGTCGGCCGCTCGAACCAGAGGGCCGGCCCCCCTGCCTTGAGTACGCGATCGGCAAGCGCGGTCATCTCAAGCACCGGCGAGACCGGCACGTCTACGCGACGAAGCTGGCCGGATCGCTCCAGTTGCGCGGTGAAGTCACGAAGATCGAGATATTTCATGAAACAAACCGTTACCAAAAATTTTTACGAAATTCATACGACCAGAGTAAACGGTCGTTTGAAATCGATGAAAGTTGGGAGAACACCCTTGTAAACGCGGGGTGAGGCAGGGCATTTTACCGGCCAAGGTGTCCGAACGTCACGGCAAAACAGCTGTTACAAATTACTTTTAGTAATCATTTCGACTAATAATAGTATTGACGGTTTATATATCACTGCTACAATCCGCCCGTTGAATCCAGAAAGGCGGCTTCGATGACGGGTAGGCCGACCCGCTCAAGCTTAGCGACAACTACAACATCGACGTGGATTTTCAGTGGCTGGTTTTCTCACCGAGGTCGGGAAGCCAGTGTTTTAGGAAGCAGCGCGAGCGATAGCTCGTCAGCGCCGGAGACCTGAACAGGTCGGCGCGCTGCGGCGGTAGCGGCATCGTCCATGACAAACACGATGCACCGCCTCGTTCCATATGCCGTAAGTAAGCGCTTCACGGGATGCCTGGCGGGCATACCGGCTTACTTCCTTACGCCCGGGGCCACCCCGTGGTGACGGCGTAACCGGAGTACGTAGTATGAAGAAGTCTGGTTTATCACCCTGGCTACTGGCCGTGTTCGCTGCGCTTCGCGCACGCGGGGCGGCAACGGTAGCCGTGGCTCGCCGCGATTGGCGTCGCCTGGCATGGCACGGCGGTCGTGTTGGACTGTATACGTCCAGCGCGGTCGGTCTGGTTGCCGTGGTCGGCACGCTGGCGCTGTGGGCCCGACCGACGTGGCGCGCCGATCTGGCGTCGCGCGTGGGTCCGCTGCTCGAGGCAGCCACCGGTACGGCCAATGCGGCCGGCCAGGGCGCCAACGGCGGCACGCTCGCACAGGGCACCCCGTCCGACTCGACGATGATGGCGCAGGCTGCGCAACACGTCCCGTCGGCTGCGGTTCTCGCCGCTTATATTCCGAACCAGCGTGTGGCGGCCGATGCGCGTGCCACCAAGGTGCTCGACACGCGCGAGCAGATCGCCGTGGCCGACTATCTCGCACGCCGCTATCGCGTGGCGGGTGACGTGACGGGTAACCTCGTGCGCGCGGCTTACTCGACCGGCAAGGAAGTGGGTCTCGACCCGCTGCTGTTGCTCGCCGTCATGGCAATCGAGTCGGGCTTCAACCCGTACGCGGAAAGCACCGTCGGTGCGCAGGGCCTCATGCAGGTCATGTCGAAGGTGCATCAGGACAAGCTCGAATACTTCGGCGGTCCGGAAGCGGCGCTGCACCCGCTGGCCAACATCAAGGTCGGCGCGTTGATTCTGAAGGAATGCATCGCACGCGGCGGTTCGCTCGCTGGTGGTCTGCGTCTGTATGTCGGATCGACCAGCGCCGGTGACGGCGGCTACGGTGCCAAGGTGCTCGCCGAGCGTGATCGTCTGCGTGGCGTGTCCATGGGACGCAAGGTCTCGCCGAACGAGCCGCAGGCGCCGGTGATGGTCAGCGCGGCCAAGCCGGTGGTGAAGCCGGTCTCGACCGGTAGCAAGTCGGACGCCTCGACGGAATCGGTGCCCGCACCGGCAGCGTCGACGTCGAACGGCAAGGCGGCTTCGGCCACCAAGCCGCTCGAAGCGGACGACAGCACGGCGGCCTGATTGGCCTGAATGCCCCGATCGACCTGAAAGGGGCGACGACCTCGCGTGATGCCGCCACGGCCGGCGCATCCATCGGGCTGCGATGCTATCTATATAGAAGGGCGTCGCGACAGCCAACAAAAAAACCCATCGAAGCGATTCGATGGGTTTTTTGTTTGGGCGACGGTAAGACGGTAGGGCCGCGGGTATGTCGACAGCGCGGGTTCAGCCCGCCGCGAACACCTTGCCGATCCGGTCCATGGCCTCGTGCAGCTGTTCGAGCGACGTGGCGTACGACAGGCGGATGTACTGACGCGGCTCGGCAAAGCCGAAGTCGAGACCCGGCACGAGCACGACGTCTGCCTGTTGCAGCAGCGATTGTGTCAGGCGATCGCTGTCACCGGCATCGCGGTGAGCGACGCCCGTGCAGTCGGCGTACACGTAGAACGCGCCATCCGGCATGACCGGTACCTTGAACCCGAGCTGCGCCAGCGCCGGCACCACGTAGTCGCGACGCTGACGGAACGCTTCCTTGCGTTCCTCGTAGATCGCCAGGGTTTCCGGGAGAAAACACGCCGTTGCCGCATGTTGTGCCACGGCAGACGGACAGATGAACAGGTTCTGCGCGAGCTTCTCGAACGTCGGCACCATGGCCGGCGGCACCACCAGCCAGCCCAGACGCCAGCCCGTCATGTTGAAGTACTTCGAAAAGCTGCTCACGACCAGCACGTCGTCGCCGAAGCTCAGTGCCGTGGTGGGCTTCCCGTCGTAGGAGAGCCCCTGATAGATCTCGTCGACGAGCGTGAAGCCGCCGCGAGCGCGCACCGTCTGGACGATACGGGCCAACTCATCCGTCTCGATGGACGTGCCTGTCGGGTTCGATGGCGAGGCAAGCAGCACGCCCTTCGTCTTCGCGCCCCAGTGCGACTCGATTCGCTCAGCCGTCAGTTGAAACCGCTCCGCAGGTCCCGACGGAATCAGCACGGGCTTGCCGTCGAACGTCGAGACGAAGTGACGATTGCACGGATAGCAGGGATCCGGCATCAGGACTTCGTCGCCGACACCCACGAGCGCCGCACAGGCCAGCACGAGCGCGGCGGACGCACCGGCCGTCACGACGATGCGCGACGGATCGACATCCACACCGTAGAAACTACGGTAGTAGCCGGAGATCGCGTCACGCAGCGCAGGAATGCCCATCGCGCCGGTGTACTGCGTCCGGCCGTCGCGCATGGCCTTCGCGGCCGCTTCGATGACGGCTTCGGGCGCCGTAAAGTCCGGCTCGCCGATCCCCATGTGGATCACCCGATGCCCGGCCTTCTCGCGTAGCGCGGCCTGCTTGGCCAGCTCCATCACGTGGAAGGGGGCGATATCGTCGACGCGTTGCGCAAGTGTCAGCGCGGGAGCGAGATTGGGCGTGCGGTCCATGGGGGGGCGGGGGGAGGATTGTATCCGGACGGGGGCTGACGTCAGGCGCTCTTGCCGCGACCGCCGTTGCGGTTGGCGGCGACTTCCACCGGGCGCACTTCCGCAGCGAACTTGTCGAGCACGCCGTTCACGAAACGGTGGCCGTCCGGGCCGCCGAACGTCTTCACGACTTCGACCGCCTCGTTGATCACCACACGGTACGGCACGTCCTGAAGATGAATCAGTTCGTACGCACCGGCGATCAGCGCGGCGTGTTCGATGGGCGACAACTGGGCTGCCGGCCGGTCCAGATAGGGCTGGAGTTGCTGCGACAAGGCATCGGCCTCGCGAATGCTGCCGTACAGCACAGCTTCCAGGAGGACCTGATCCGCCTTGTCGTAGCCGGGGGTGGAGCGCAGGTGAGCATCGATCTCACTCGCGTGGCCGCGCGAAATCAGCCATTGATACACTCCTTGCAGCGCGAATTCGCGCGCGCGGCGCCGTGCACTCTTCATTACCGATCTTCCTCTTCTTCGTCTTCGTCTTCATCCGATCCCTCTTCGCCACTGAGCATGTCGATGGCTTCGAGCAGATTGGTCATTTCCACCGCCACACGGGCCGCATCGCGACCCTTTTCGGCGGCGCGCACTTCGGCTTGCTCGTCGTTTTCGGTCGTCAGCACCGCGTTGGCGATGGGGATGCCGAAATCGAGGCCGATGCGCGTGATGCCGGCGCCGCTTTCGTTCGACACCAGCTCAAAGTGATACGTCTCGCCGCGAATCACCGCGCCGAGTGCGATGAGTGCGTCGAACTGGCCGCATTCGGCCATCTTCTGCAGCGCCAACGGGATTTCCAGCGCGCCGGGCACCGTCACGAGCAATACGTCTTCGCCGTCGACGCCCAGGCGTTCGAGTTCGGCGACGGCCGCTTCACGCAGGGCAGCGCAAACCGCGTCGTTGAATCGCGCCTGCACGATACCGATGCGCAGACCTACACCGTCGAGTTCCGGCTGGTATTGTCCGATTTCCATAATGGGCTTCCTCAAAAAAGTACCGTCCAGGCGGTGCGGCCAACGTTGTACCGGCACACCCGAGACAGGCAATGCTCGGCAAGATGATGTCCCGCCTGCGTTGGGCGGAACATCGATAAAGGGTCTGGCTCAGGCCGCCGTGGCGCCGGGCATCGGTTGGAAACCGGTGACCTCGAGGCCATAACCTGCCATGTTGGGAATCTTGCGCGGGCTCGACAGCACACGCATTTTACCGACGCCCAGCTCGCGCAGGATCTGCGCGCCGACGCCATGCGTACGGAAGTCGACCGGGCGGCGCTTGGCGCGCGCGGCCTTCTCGGTTTCGTCGAGCGCCTCGAACTGATTGAACAGATGCTCCGGTGTTTCCACGCAGTTGAGCAGCACGACCACGCCCTTGTCGGCTTCGGCAATCGCCTGCATCGCGCCGGCGAGGGTCCACGAGTGAGTGGACACGCCGGTTTCGAGCAGATCCATGACCGACAGCGGCTCGTGCACACGCACCAGCGTCTCGTCATCGGGGGACGGCGTGCCGCGCACCAGCGCGAGGTGCGGATTGCCGCTCGGCTTGTCGCGATAGAGCGTTGCCTGGAACGGGCCCCAGGCCGTCTGCATTTCGCGCGACGCCACCGTCTCGATCATCGATTCGGTGCGGCTGCGATAGTGGATCAGGTCGACGATCGTGCCGATCTTGATGTTGTGTTGCTCGGCGAACTCCAGCAACTGCGGCAGGCGCGCCATCGTGCCGTCGTCGTTCATGATTTCGCAGATGACGGCAGCAGGCGTAAGGCCAGCCATGGCGGTCAGATCGCAGCCGGCTTCCGTGTGACCGGCGCGCACCAGCACACCGCCGGGCTGCGCCATGATCGGGAACACGTGACCCGGCTGAACGATGTCTTCCGGACGCGCGTCGCGCGAAATCGCGGTCTTGACGGTATGCGCACGATCGGCGGCAGAGATACCCGTCGTCACGCCTTCGGCGGCTTCGATCGACAGCGTGAAGGCCGTGCCGTATTGCGTGCCGTTGCGATACGTCATCAGCGGCAAATTGAGCTGCTTGCAGCGGGCTTGCGTGAGCGTAAGGCAGATCAGGCCACGCCCGTACTTCGCCATGAAGTTGATGGCTTCGGGCGTCGCAAATTCGGCTGCCATGACCAGGTCGCCTTCGTTTTCACGATCTTCCTCATCGACGAGGACTACCATGCGGCCGGCCTTCAGCTCGGCAATGATTTCTTCTGTAGTGGCCAACGGCATAGCGGCAACGCGGGGCTGAATTTGGAAAGGCTCTATTCTACGCCAAGCCGGTGCACGCCAGCGTTCGATCTGGGGCTTCGGCCAACGGAAAAGCATCAATACAAAGGCATTGACCTAAGTAATTGCGGCCACTATAGTAAGGCGCATGGCTAACCAATCCATCCCTCTCGATCGAATCTTTCAGGCGTTGTCCGATCCCACTCGACGTGCAGTCGTCGAGCGCCTGACATTGGGCCCGGCGTCCGTGAGCGAGCTGGCGCGTCCGTTTTCGATGGCGTTGCCGTCGTTCTCCCAGCATCTGAGCGTGCTGGAAGACAGCGGGCTGGTCGTCTCGCGAAAAGCCGGGCGTGTGCGCACGTATGCGCTGGAGACGCAGACCCTCGCGGGCGCGCAGGATTGGCTTCAGTTGCAGCGCGACAAGTGGACGCGCCGCCTCGATCAACTCGATGACTATCTATTGCAGATGAAGGAGACGTGAACATGAGCCTCGCAAAGCAAGCCACGCTTTTCTCGGTCGACCCGAAGCTGGATCTGGTGCTGGAGCGTTACGTCGACGTGCCGTGCGAGCGCGTCTGGGCGGCCTGGACGCAACCGGAGCATCTCAAGAAGTGGTTCACGCCCGCGCCGTGGCAGACGGTGGAGTGCGAGATCGATCTGCGTCCCGGGGGCCGTTTCCACACCGTGATGCGCTCGCCGGAAGGGCAGCAGTTCCCGAACGTCGGTTGCTATCTGGAAGTCATCGAGAACTCGCGGCTCGTGTGGACGAATGCGGTGCTCCCCGGCTTCCGTCCGGCGCCGGTGCCGGAGGCCGAGCATGGCGGTTTCCAGTTCACCGCGGCCGTGCTGATGGAAGCGCAAGGCAAGGGCACGCGCTACACGGCGATTGCAATTCACGGTAACGAGGCGACCCGCGCCCAGCACGAAGCGATGGGTTTCCACGACGGTTGGGGCAAGGCGCTGGATCAGTTGGTCGAATTGATGAAGTGACGATTGCCGGGACACCGCGCACCGCGTTGTCCGTCAATGAAAAAGGGGATGTGCCCGAAGGCGCATCCCCTTTTTTTGCATCGTCGGCACCGAGAAAGGCGGCCTTGCTGAACGCCGCGAATCCCGCATCGCCGCCATTGGCCGCACCCAGCGCAAATTGCCACCGAGTCGCCGTGTCGGCGAGATTCGTCCGATTGCTCCGACTTATGCGCCCAGATAGGCGCGCTTGATGTCGTCGTTCGCCAGCAGGTTGTCGGCCGAATCGGCGAGCACGACGCGACCGGTTTCGAGCACGTAACCGCGATCGGCCACATGCAGTGCCTTGTTCGCGTTCTGCTCGACCAGGAACACCGTCACGCCTTCTTCGCGGATCGCGCGAATGATGTCGAAGATCTGCGCGATGACGAGCGGCGCGAGGCCGAGCGTCGGCTCGTCGAGCAACAGCAGACGCGGACGGCTCATCAGCGCGCGCCCGATCGCCAGCATCTGCTGCTCACCGCCCGACATCGTGCCCGCACGCTGCTTGCCGCGTTGCGCGAGTCGCGGGAACAACTTGAAGACGTGTTCCATGCCGGCATCGATTTCATCGTTGGACGCAAAAAAGCCGCCCATCTTCAGATTCTCGATGACGGTCAGGCTCGGAAACACACGACGCCCTTCCGGCGAAATCGCCATCCCCATGCGCATGATTTCGTGCGTGGGACGGGCGGTGATGTCGTTGCCCTCGAACATGACACGGCCGCTCGACGCGCGAGGCGTGCCGCACACCGTCATCATCAGCGTGGTCTTGCCCGCGCCGTTGCTCCCGATGAGCGTGACGATCTCGCCCTTGTTCACTTCGATCGACACGCCGGAGAGCGCCTCGACGGCCCCGTAGTGGGTGTGGATCTGTTCCAGCTTCAGCATTATTCCTCCCCGAGGTAGGCCTTGATGACGCGCGGGTCGTTGCGCACCTCGTCGGGCTTGCCGGTCATGATCGGCTTGCCGTGTTCCATCACGAGAATGCGGTCGGAGACCCCCATCACCAGGCTCATGTCGTGCTCGATGAGCAGCACCGAAATGCCGAACTCGTGACGCAGCTTGTCGACCAGTTGCTGCAATTCGACTTTTTCCTGCGGGTTCAGACCGGCGGCCGGTTCGTCGAGCATGAGCAGGCGAGGCTCGGTGATCATGCAACGCGCGATCTCCAGGCGGCGCTGATGTCCATACGACAGCGTGCCGGCCTCGCGGTTGGCAACCGGCGTGAGGCCGAGGCGGTCGAGCCACATCTTGGCGCGCTCCAGCGCACTTCGCTCGGCGCGACGGAACGCCCCCGTCGAGAACAGCCCTTGCAGGAAACCGCTGTGCACCGTCATGTGCTGTGCGACCAGCAGGTTTTCCACGACCGTCAACTGACGGAACAGACGGATGTTCTGGAACGTACGCACCAGCCCGCGGCGCGCGACCATGTGGCTCGGCAGGCCGGTGATGTTGTCGCCGTCGAGCACGATCGAGCCGCCAGTCGGACGGTAGAAGCCGCCAACGCAGTTGAACACGGTCGTCTTGCCGGCGCCGTTCGGACCGATGATCGCGAAGACTTCGTTCTTGCGGACGTCGAACTCGACGCCATCGACGGCGAGCAGACCGCCAAAGCGCATCTGCAGGCCGGAGAGTTTCAACAGTTCTGCACTCATTGCGGCAACTCCACATGCGGGCGGGTGGCGGGCAGCAGACCTTGCGGACGCCACATCATCATCAGCACCATCACCAGACCGAAGATCAGCATGCGGTACTCGGCGAAGTCACGCGCGACTTCCGGCAGGATGGTGAGCAGGATGGCGGCGAGAATCACGCCGATCTGCGAGCCCATGCCGCCGAGCACGACCACCGCGAGAATCAGCGCCGACTCGATGAAGGTGAACGACTCAGGCGTGACCAGCCCCTGACGTGCGGCGAAGAACGCGCCGGCCAGTCCTGCGAACGAAGCGCCCAGCGTGAACGCCGAGAGCTTGATGCGCGTGGGGTTCAGACCCAATGAGCGGCAGGCGATTTCGTCTTCGCGCAGCGCTTCCCAGGCACGGCCGATCGGCATGCGGATCAGGCGGCTCGTGACGAACAGCGTGAAGCCGACCAGGGCGAACGCGAGCAGGTACAGGAAGATCACCATGTGCGAGCCGCTGTATTCGAGCCCGAACAGTTCATGGAACGTCTTCACGCCTTCCACGCTCGACGAGCGCGCCATCTCGAGACCGAACACGCTGGGCTTCGGAATGCCCGACACGCCGTCCGGACCGCCGGTGAGGCTGGTCAGGTTGTTGAGCAGCAGGCGAATGATTTCGCCGAAGCCCAACGTCACGATGGCCAGGTAGTCACCGCGCAGGCGCAGCACCGGGAAGCCCAGCAGGAAGCCGAAGGTTGCCGACATCAGCGCTGCGAGCGGCAGGCATTCCCAGAAGGTCAGACCGAAGTACTGGTTGAGCAGCGCGTACGTGTAACCGCCCACCGCGTAGAAGCCGACGTAGCCCAGATCGAGCAGGCCGGCAAAGCCCACGACGATGTTCAGGCCGAGGCCGAGCACGCAGTAGATGAGGGCGAGCGTCGCCACGTCCACCGCGCCGCGTGAGCCGACGAACGGCCACACGAGCCCGACGGCGAGCAGCACCCACATCGCGGTCAGTTGCTGGCGGCGTCCCATCGCGGGCACGGCCGGCAGCTTCACGGCACGCTTCGTGCGCACCAGAAACGGCTTGATCAACTGGAACACGAACACCACGGCCGTCGCGATCCAGACCGGACGCCAGTGTTGTTCGAGCACGACCTTGTAACCGTCGAGCTTCAGTTGCAGGCCCAGGATAGGGGCCGTGAGGATGATCGTCATGACTGCGGCGATGACCGCACCCTTGAGCGTCTCTCCTGCCGGTGCGCCGTTGGCGGCGCCGGACTTGAGGGTGAGTTGTTGTGTCATGGTCGACCTCAGACTTTCTCGACGTCGGGTTTGCCCAGCAGGCCGGTCGGGCGGAACAGCAGCACCAGCACCAGCAGGCAGAACGCCACGATGTCCTTGTACTCGGAGGGCATGTAGCCCGAGGCGAGCGTCTCCGCCAGCCCCAGCAGTACGCCGCCCAGCATGGCGCCGGGAACGCTGCCGATACCGCCCAGCACCGCCGCCGTGAAGGCCTTGATGCCGGCGATGAAGCCGATATACGGATTGAGCTTGCCGATGGTCAGGCCGATCAGCACGCCGCCCACGGCCGCGAGCATGGCGCCGAGCACGAACGTGAACGAGATCACGCGATTCGTATCGATGCCGAGCAGGTTGGCCATGCGCATGTCCTCGGCGCAGGCACGGCAGGCGCGGCCCATGCGCGAGTTCGCGATGAACAGCGTGAGCAGAATCATCAGTGCCACCGTCACCCCGACGATCAACATGCGGGCGTAGGGAATGGTCACGGTGAAGTCGCCCATCGGAATATCGATGGCGCCCGAGATCAGCATCGGCACGGAAACGTCACGCGCGCCCTGACCGATCTGCACGTAGTTCTGCAGGAAGATGGACATACCGATCGCGGAGATCAGCGGTCCGAGACGAGGTCCGCCGCGTAGCGGGCGATACGCCACCCGCTCGATCGCGAAGCCGTACAGGCCCGTGATCAGCACCGAAACCAGCAGCGCTGCGCCCAGCACGAGCGGCAAGGGGTAGCCCGCCGCCGTTCCGATTGCAGTCAGTGTGACAAGCCCGACATAGGCGCCGATCATGTAGATCTCGCCGTGGGCAAAGTTGATCATACCGATGATGCCGTAGACCATTGTGTAGCCGATGGCAATCAACGCGTAGATCGCGCCCAGCGTCAGGCCATTGACCAGTTGCTGGGCAAGCTGTGGGAAAAATTCGTTCATGCGGGAAGCCTCGCGACTAGCGGGGGCCGAGCGCGAATGCGAGCCGCCCGCCGGGGTCGGCGGGCGGCTGGGGGTGATTCGCTGGCCAGTAAAGCGTCAGGGAATCAGTTGGCGGCGGTCTTGGTAGCGTCCTTGTGCCAGGTGAAGACCACGAACTTGAACGACTTCAGATCGCCAGCTGCGTCATACGCAACCTTGCCGATCGGCGTGTCGAACGTGTTGGCGTGGAGGTACTTGGCAACCTTTTCCGAGTCCGTGCTCTTGGCGCCGGCGATGCTGTCGGCGATCAGCTTCACGCCGGTGTATGCCGGCATCTGGAACGGGCCGTTCGGGTCACGCTTGGCATCGGCGAAAGCCTTCACCAGCTTGGCGTTGGCCGGATCGGCAGCGAAGTCGGCCGGCAGCGTCACGAGCATGCCTTCCGAGGCCGCACCGGCGATGGCCGTCACGTCCTTGTTGCCCACGCCTTCCGGTCCCATGAAGGTGGCCTTCACGCCTTGTTCACGTGCCTGACGCAGCAGCAGACCCATTTCCGGGTGATAGCCGCCGAAGTACACGAAGTCCACGCCTTGTGCCTTGAGCTTCGTGATCACAGCCGAGTAGTCCGAGTCACCGGCATTGATGCCTTCGAACAGCACGACCGGCACCTTGGCGGCGTCCAGATCCTTCTTCACCGAGGTGGCGATACCCTGACCGTACGACTGCTTGTCGTGCAGCACGGCAACCTTCTTCGGCTTGACCTTGCTGATGATGTACTGAGCGGCTGCCGGACCTTGCTGGTCGTCGCGGCCGATCGTACGGAAGATGAAGTGGCGCTTCTTGCCTTCGGTCAGTTGCGGGGCCGTGGCCGACGGCGTAATCATCACCACGCCTTCGTTTTCGTAGATGTCCGATGCCGGGATGGTCGAGCCCGAGCACACGTGACCGATCACATACTTGATCTTCTGGCTGACGATCTTGTTGGCGACGGCGACGGCCTGCTTCGGTTCGCATGCGTCATCCATGAACACAGCTTCGAGCTTGTTGCCGTTCGCACCGCCAGCGGCGTTGATCTGTTCGATGGCCGTCATGGCACCGGCCTTGACCATATCGCCGTACTGGGCAACCGAACCGCTGAACGGGCCGGCGATGGCGATCTTGACGGTCTCGGCGTTGGCGGCCGTTCCGAGGAGGGCGAGAGCAGCGGCAACGAACAGGGATTTGTGACGGAACTGCATTGTGGACATCTCCTTGATTTGTATTTTTTGACTACCCGGCGTTGCGGTAGTCTTAATCGACTGCTGAACCTGGTCGGTATTGGATCATTCTGGCCATGGGTGGCGCGAACGATGCGCCATAGTAGCGTAATAAGCGCATCAATAGAAACAGGTATCCTGAGTCATCCCGAAACCCTTATGGATAAAGGCTTTCAAAAGGGTCATAAGAAAAAAATAAGAGTCGTCACAGCAATACTCCGTAGTACTACGCAGATTGAAAGTGCGGTCCGTGTGAAGGCAATCGACAAATCGGGGCCACGTTGAATGACGACAATGGATTACGCATCAGGACATTTTGGATACAATCTGCGCCGCATTGAAATCCAATGTCTGAATGTTTGCATCCATGCGCCGATATCCACGCAGATATATTGCGTAAGAGACCACTTCCCTACATCGACAGGGCATGACGCTGGTTGCGCGCCTGGCGCATGAGCGCGAGAAACGCGGCGAGGATTGGCGAATCGTCGTCGCGCCGGTACATGCAGTTCAGTTCGATCGAGCGTAGCCGTTGTGACTTCAACGGGCGATACACCACGCCGGGCAAACGCAGGTTGGCCGCGGATTCCGTGGTGACGCACACGCCGAAACGACTCGCCACGAGCGCAATCGACGTCACCACATCCTCCACTTCCTGCTCTACGCGCAGCGTCACGCCCTCCGCACGAAAGGCCGCCGTGACCTCCTCCGCGAGGCCGGGCACCGGCGCGTTCGGGTACAGAATCATCCGTTCGTTATCGAGATCGGCGAGCGTGAGCGACGCCCGTTTGCATAGCGGATGTCCCTCGTAAAGCGCGACCAGAAACGGTTCGCGATGAATCCAGTCGACGACGATATCCGGCTCGTCGGGAATCAGGCGATTGAAGCCGATGGCGATACGCCGTTCGCGCAACGCGGCGATCTGCTCGGTCTTGGAGAGGTTATGCAGGCCGATCTTCACTTCGGGGCGCTCGGTGTGAAAGCTCGCCAGCAGTCGCGGAATCACGTTGAGAATGCCTGAACTGAAGATGCCGACGTCGAGCCGTCCGATGTAACCCTCGCCCGCCAGACGCGTCTGCTCCTCCGCCCGGCGCGTGAGCGACAGGATGTTGGGCACTTCGGCGAGCAGCGTCTGCCCGGCGGCGGTCAGCGTGGCTCCCTTGGGCGTGCGCATGAACAGGGCCGTGCCCAACTGCGCTTCGAGCGCGTGAATGTGACGGGTGAGCGGCGGCTGCGCCATGTTCAGCCGCTCGGCCGCGCGGCCGAAATGGCCTTCCTGCGCCACGGCCAGGAAGTACCGCATTTGCCTGATGTCCATGAGATGTCCTCCATCTTGATACCGAAATGGTATCGGATTCTCGGAAATCGGTATTGGACGGTATCTCGTCGCGCGCGCATCATGGCCACACGGAGACCCTTGTTCAGGTCTCGTTTGGGCATTTTCAGGGGACACCAACATGCCGATCGTACATATCAATCTGGTGGAAGGTCGTGACGACGCCGCCGTGAAGGCCTGTGTGAAGGCCGTGGCACGCACGGTGCACGAGACCCTCGGCGCGCCGCTCGAATCGATTCGCGTCTATGCGACGCAGGTGCCGGCCGCGCACTGGGCCGTGGGTGAGCGCACCAAGGACGAGCCGGCCGCGCCGGCCAAGGCAGGCGCGTGATGAGCGCCGCAACGTCCAACGCGCCGCGTGATCCCGCCACGCAGGCACGTCTTCAGCAGGCGGCCGACGCGCTGCTCGAAGCCGAGCGCTCGCACCGCTTCATCGCCCCGCTGCGCGACACGTTCGCGCCCTTGAGCATCGACGACGCCTACGCGATCCAGCGCATCAACACCGAGCGCCGGCTGGCCGCAGGCCGCCGCATCGTCGGCTGCAAGATCGGCCTGACGTCGGTCGCCGTGCAGAAGCAGCTCGGCGTCGACCAGCCGGATTTCGGCATGTTGTTCGACGACATGGGCTATGGCGACGGAGAACCGATTCCCGCCTCGATCCTCACGCAACCGAAAATCGAAGCCGAGATCGCCTTCGTCATCGGCCGTGATCTGAATGTCGAGAACCCGGGCCAGCTCGATGTCCTCAACGCCATCGAGTACGCCCTGCCGGCGCTGGAAATCGTCGGTAGCCGTGTTGCCGACTGGAATATCCGCATTACCGACACGATTGCCGATAACGCATCGTCGTCGGCTTACGTGATCGGCAACACGCCGAAAAAGCTGTCCGAATTCGACGTCCGCATGTGCGGCATGGTAATGGAGCGCCGAGGCGAGCCGGTGTCCGTGGGGGCGGGCGCGGCTTGCCTCGGCAGCCCGATCAACGCCGTGGTGTGGCTTGCACGCACGATGGCGGCCGTGGGCACGCCGCTGCGGGCGGGCGATCTGGTGCTGTCCGGCGCGCTCGGCCCCATGGCCGTGGTCACGCCGGGCGACATCTTCGAGACCCGCATCAATGGCCTGGGCTCGGTCCGCGCCGTCTTTGAACCTGCCAGCGAGGCTGCACGATGAGCCACATCCACGATTACGCCAAGCTGCTCGACGATGCAGCGCATTTCGCCTACGAAGTCGAACAGTTCGACACTGACAACCGCCTCTCGCTCGACGACGCCTACGCTATTCAGGCCGCTTCGCTGGCCCGCCGTGCCGAGCGCGGCGAGACGCGCGTCGGCGTGAAGATGGGCTTCACCAGCCGCGCCAAGATGATCCAGATGGGACTCTCGGACGTGATCTGGGGGCGTCTGACATCGGGCATGCAAGTCGAAGAGGGCACGGCCATCGACTTCAAGCGCTATGTGCATCCGCGTGTCGAGCCGGAAATCGCGTTCATCCTGAAGAAGCCGCTCGAAGGCAACGTCACGGGGCCGCAGGCGCTCGCGGCAGTGGAAGCGATTGCGCCGGCCATCGAGATCATCGATTCGCGCTACAAGGACTTCAAGTTCACGTTGCCGGAGGTGATTGCGGATAACGCGTCGTCGAGCGGTTTCGTGATCGGTGCGTGGCACGACCCGCATGTCGACTTCTCGAATCTGGGACTGGCGATGACGATCGACGGCCGTACCGTGCAAGTCGGCTCCACCGCTGCGCTGCTCGGTCATCCGCTGCGTTCGCTGGTGGCCGCGGCACGGTTGTCGGCGGCGGCCGGTGAGCCGTTGCAGGCGGGCTGGATCGTGATGGCGGGCGGTGCGACGCCGGCCGAGTACATCAAGCCGGGCCAGTACGTGTCGGTCGAGATGGAGTCGCTCGGGCGCGTGGGTTTCCACGTCTGATCGCGCGATCGGGGAGCGGCGTTCGCTACCCCGGCAAGACAAAACGGGGTGTGCCGGTCATCGCGACGCGGCACACCCCGTTTTCATTGGATGGTGCAGACGATGACGAAACCGTGAGGTCCCGCGTCGCCGCGCACCAACGTCAGCGTTTCACGCGGGCCATCACGCGAAGGTCGCTCTCGATCATACGAACGTCGGTGAATTCGAGGGCGAGCTTGTCGTCGAGCGACGTGAGCGCCGGCAGATTGAACATGCCCTGTGCATCGCCGACGATGCACGGTGCGATGTACGTAAGCAGTTCGTCCACACAGCCTTCGCGCAGCATCGAGCCATTGAGTTTGTAGCCGGCTTCGACGTGAATCTCGTTGAACTGACGTTCCCCCAGCGTGCGCAACAGCGCGGACAATTCGACCTTGCCGTTCGCGTTCGGCAGATCGAGCACGCTCACGCCAAGATCGCGCAGACGCGACACGCGATCCGGATCGCCGTTCGCGCAGACCACGAGCGCGTTGCCGTCGGCGAGCACCTTGGCCGTCGGGGAGATGTCCAGACGCGAGTCGACGACGATGCGCAGCGGCTGACGCGTGGTTTCCACTTCGCGCACCGTGAGCGACGGGTCGTCTTCGCGCACGGTGCCGATGCCGGTGAGGATGGCGCAGGCGCGTGCGCGCCATGCATGGCCATCGGCGCGCGCGGCCGGACCGGTCAGCCACTGGCTCACGCCGTTGTTCAGCGCGGTCTTGCCATCGAGACTGGCGGCGACCTTCATGCGCACCCACGGCGTGCCGCGCGTCATGCGGGCAATGAAGCCGATGTTCATCTCGCGCGCCTCCTGCTCCAGCAAGCCGCAGCGCACTTCGATACCGGCTTCGCGCAGCATGCCGAGGCCGCGTCCGGCGACGAGCGGATTCGGATCTTCCATCGCAGCGATCACGCGTTTCACGCCCGCTTCGATGAGGCCTTTGGCGCACGGCGGCGTGCGGCCATAGTGACTGCACGGTTCGAGCGTGACGTAGGCGGTCGCGCCGCGCACCGATTCACCGCGCGAGCGTGCGTCTTTCATGGCCTGCACTTCGGCGTGGTCCTGTCCGGCGGGCTGCGTGAACCCTTCGCCGATGACGCGGCCGTCCTGCACGATCACACAGCCGACGCGCGGGTTCGGCGTCGTAGTAAACATCGCGCGCTCGGCCAGTGCCAGCGCGCGGCGCATGTAAGCAAAATCCTGATCGGAAAACATGAGACGTCGGATCGTCAGAGCATCAGCGGCCGGTCGGTCAAGGCATTGTCCGGTGCTGCGCCGGCTCGCGCCGGCAGGGATTCGCGCGCAATGCCGCGCAGGGTGTTCAGCGCGTCGAGCACGCTCTGGACATAACGTTCGTCACGGAAACCGGCGCTCATCTGCGCGACCACGGCGTCCCACCGGTGACTGCTCACCAGTGCATTGACGCCCTTGTCGGCAACCAGCTCGATGTCGTGATCGGCGATGTTGATGTACAGCAGTATGCCTGTGCGCGCGTCGGTGTGTGCAACCCCCAACTGATGGAACAGCGCAACGGCGCGTTGACGGCAGGTTTGCCCGTGCCAAACGGCCGCGAGCGGCATCGCGGCTTCGATCACCAGACGGATCTCGCAGCGGTGTTCACGCTCGGAGTCGCGGATCGACGCTTCGAGCGTATCGAGGGCGTCGTCGGGAAACAGCCAGCGGGCGTGCGCGCGCCACGTTCCGGCGTGACGCAGCCAGCGCGAGACATCGTGAGGCTTCTGTGACATCGCGATTTCCTTCTCGTGTGCTGTCGTCATTACCGTCACCAGTTCCCCGAGGAGCCGCCGCCGTCGAAACCGCCTCCGCCTCCGCCGCCAAAACCACCCCCACCGCCGCCACCACCGAAGCCGCCGCCGTCGTTACGTCCCCAGCCACCGCCGAGTCCGCCGCCGAGCCCGCCCGCAATACCGCCGCCGAAACCACCGGGACCGATGCGCCCGCGTTGGCCGGTCAGCACGCGCGAGCGCGGATCGTTGGGATTGGCGCCGGGCAGTCCGGGGCCCTGAAAGCGTCGGCGGCCCTCCATGATCACCACCATGGCGATGATGAAGACGATGAAAAGCAGCGGCAGGAAATCGGAAAGATCGGAATGCGGCGCGCGTGTCGACGGCAGGTTGGGCGCGGGCAGCGCCTCGTTGTTCATCGCCGCCTGCACGGCGGCCACGCCGGCGGCCAGTCCGCCGAAGAAGTCGCCGCTACGGAAGTAGGGCGCCATCACGTCGCGCAGAATGCGGCCCGAGATCGCGTCGGTGAGCGAACCTTGCACGCCGCGTCCGACTTCGATACGCATCTTGCGCAAGTCGTTCGGATTGTCCTTCGCGATGAGCATGATCACGCCGTCATCGACGCCCTTGCGACCGGCCTTCCACGCATCGGCCACCCGAATGCTGTACTGATCGATGGTCTCGGGCGCGGTGCTCGGCAGCATCAGAATGAAGATCTGGCTGCCGCGCTGCTGCTCGTACTGCGCGAGCTGGGTTTCGAGCGCGTTGCGCTGCTCGGGCGTGAGCGTGTTGGTCAGGTCGGTCACGCGGGCCGTGAGGGCGGGCACCGCGACCAGCGCTTCGGCGCTGGCCGGCAGCGCCAGCCAGCACAGGGCGGCCAGCGTCAGCGCCCACAACGTCCACAACAAACGCTTCGGCAGAGTCGTAGCCGCCATCATGGCCGGATCCTCAGAACTTGACTGCCGGCGCCGTGGAAATGGCCTTCTCGTTATCCACGGTGAAGTTCGGCTTGGTGGCGTAACCGAACACCTTGGCGGTCAGGTTGTTCGGGAACTGACGCACGTACACGTTGTAGTCCTGCACCGACTGAATGTAGCGATTTCGCGCCACCGTGATGCGGTTTTCCGTGCCTTCGAGCTGCGATTGCAGGTCGCGGAAAAGACCGTCGGCCTTCAGGTTCGGGTAGTTCTCCGAGACGGCCATCAGACGCGAGAGTGCACCGGACAATTCCCCTTGCGCTTGCTGAAAGCGCTTGAAGGCTTCCGGATCGTTCAGCGTCTCGGGCGTGACCGTGATGCTCGTCGCCTTGGCGCGGGCATTGATCACCTCGGTGAGCGTTGCCTGCTCGTGCGACGCATAGCCCTTCACGGTATTGACCAGATTCGGCACCAGATCGGCGCGGCGCTGGTACTGGTTGACGACCTCGCTCCAGGACGCCTTGACCGCTTCGTCCTTGACCTGAATCTCGTTGTATCCGCAAGCGGAGAGCAACGACGCGAGCAGCCCCAGCGTGAGCCAGCGCAGGAACGATTGACGGAGCTTGATCGGCAGCAGCATTTGCATGATGTTTCCCCTTGTTATGGCCGGACGGACATCCGGCGGACTACGCAATACGTGGAAAGCGCCACAGTGCAAATGGTAGTGAGCGCCTCACGGCACTCACACGAGCGTCCCAAACGCGTCGCGCGCGGCGTCGATGGTCGCATCGATGATCGCGTCGTCGTGCGTGGCGGAGACGAAGCCGGCTTCGAACGCGCTCGGTGCGAGGTAGACACCGCGATCGAGCATGGCGTGGAAAAACTTGTTGAAGCGCGCCACGTCCGACGTCGTGACTTCGGCGAAGCTCTGCGGCACGCTGGCGCGGAAGTACAGACCGAACATGCCGCCGACGCTGTCGCCCGAGAACGGCACACCGGCCGCTTGTGCGGCATCGACGAGCCCGCTCACCAGTTTCGACGTGCGCTTGGCCAGGTCTTCATAGAAGCCCGGCGCCTGAATCAGCTTGAGCGTGGCAAGACCGGCGGCCACGGCGAGCGGGTTGCCCGAGAGCGTGCCCGCCTGATAGACGCCACCTAGCGGCGCCAGATGCGACATGATGTCGCGGCGTCCGCCGAAGGCCGCCGCAGGCATGCCGCCGCCGATGACCTTGCCCAGGCACGTGAGGTCGGCGGTGATGCCGTAAAGCGCCTGCGCGCCGCCCAGACCGACGCGGAAGCCGCACATCACTTCGTCGAAAATCAGCACGGCGCCATGCGCGGTGCACAGTTCGCGCAGCGTCTGGAGGAAATGACGCGAGCCGCGCACGAGGTTCATGTTGCCCGCGACCGGCTCGACGATCACGGCCGCAATTTCGCTGCCCTGACCGGCGAACAGTTCACGAAGCTGGTCGACGTTGTTGTACTCGAGCACGAGCGTGTCGCGCGTGACTTCCGGCGGCACACCGGCGGACGAGGGGGCGTTGCGCGTCGAATCCGCGAACGTCAGCAGGCCGGAACCGGCTTTGACCAGCAGGCTGTCGGCGTGCCCGTGATAGCAGCCTTCGAACTTGACGATCTTGTTGCGGCCCGTGAAGCCGCGTGCCAGACGCAGCGCGCTCATCGTCGCTTCGGTGCCCGAGGACACCAGACGCACTTGCTCGATGGACGGCACGAGGCGGCAGATTTCTTCGGCCATCACCACTTCGGCCTGCGTCGGCGCACCGAAGCTGAAGCCTTGCGACATGGCGGTCTGGACGGCGGCAACGACCTCCGGATGCAGGTGACCGACGATCATCGGGCCCCAGGAGCCGATGTAGTCGATGTAGCGCACGCCTTCGGCATCCCACATGTAGGGGCCTTGTGCGCGGGCGATGAAGCGCGGCGTGCCGCCGACCGAGCGGAAGGCGCGCACGGGCGAGTTCACGCCACCGGGGATGGTTTGCTGAGCGCGCTCGAACAGCGCGGCATTCGTAGTGTTTTCGGACATGAGTTCTGCTTTGCGGCGCGAGGGCCTATTCACCTTAATGCGTCGATTCTAGCGGATGGCGCCCCGGTCCGGGACTTCTCCCCGCGCGGGGCTTCTGTTAGATTGAAGGCACCTTTACTCAACGCCCAAGGAAATTCAAGGCCCGTCGACATGTCCACCGTCAACTCGCAACGTCCTTCGATCACTGTCTCGTCTCTCGACCTCGATCGTCTTTATTCGGTCATCGAGAATGCGCCGCGCACGGCATTGCCGTATGTGGAGGCACTCGAAACAGAGCTCGCCCGTGCGAGCGTCGTCGAACCGGAGCAAATGCCGGCCGACGTCGCCACGATGAATTCGGTGGTGCGCTATCGTGATCTCGCCACGCAGCAGGAGCATCGCGTAACGCTCGTGTATCCGCAGCATCTCGCGGCCACGGAAAACGGTATTTCGGTGCTGGCGCCGGTTGGCAGCGCGCTGCTGGGGCTGCGTATCGGCCAGTCGATTCACTGGCAAGTGCCGGGCGGTCACCTGATCGAGCTGGAACTGCTCGGCCTCGATTACCAGCCGGAAGCCGCTGGCGAATACCACCGCTGATTCACATCTCCGAAGCACCATTGGGAGATTCGGATCTCCCGAGTCTCCCAAGCATCTCTCTCGCTGTCGCGTCTTTCCCGCAGTCCCGCAAGTTCCTCAAGCCTTTCCAGCTTCTTCAGTTCCCGCAGTCCCGCCGTACTTGCGTCTCGAATGTCGTGTTCAGCGACGCAGCCAGCCGCGTGCGATCGGCCATGCCATCAGTCGACGGTAGACGCTTTCGAGAATGGCCGAGACGATGCGGCTCGTCTCGCGCGCACTCGCCGTGCGCATGATGAGGGCGACGACGATCGATACGGCCAGCGCACCGAACATATCGACCGGCCAATGCACGCCGAGATAGACGCGCGCCCAGCACACCGGCAGCGCACAAATCAGAAGGAGCTTGCCAAGCAGACGCGGCGTGCGTGCGACCGCGCCCATCAGCACGAAGGCCGACGTGAACATGATCGCGCCGTGATTGCTCGGGAATGCACTCGTCGGCGCATGCGGCAGCAGGTTCGTACCGAGGCCGACGACGAACGGACGCGGCTCGAACCACGCAAGACCGATCACACCATTGACGAGCAGTACGAGGCCCACGCCCAGCAGCCCATGCACCGCGCCTTCGCGATCCCGTCCGCCGGCCAGCCACAGCGTGGCGAGCCCGATCGGCAGCAGCAGGATCAGATACTTGGCGAGGAAGACGGCGAGCGCCAGTTCGCCTTCGCTGACGTTGGGGGAGGCGTTGATGGCCAGGAAGAGGGCGCGGTTGAGCGAATCCATGAAGTCCGGGGGGATCGAGTGCGTGCCGGGCGTTCGGGCGGCTGCCGGGGGGACGAATGACCGTCGCCGCAGCGGGCCGTCGGCCGCTGGCGGGCGGTTTGTGACGATTGGATGACAGATTCTGGCCGAGCCGCCGTCCGGAGGAAAGGGCTTTTGTCATCATTTTGTAACACGTTGAATTGTCACTTTTCTTTCGACGCACTCGGGGGTAAAATCGCGCCGTCATAGCTCTCAGGAGGTCCTTCCGTGGACAGTAGTTCTAGTGGTAGTTGCCGGTCGACCGAAGTCGACACCACCACCGCGAGTTAGTCCCCGGGATCTTCCCAGCCGCTAACTCGCATTGTCGGGTTGGCGCGCACCTCGGATGTTCCTTTCGATGGTCTGCCCCCTTTAGCCGCAGCGTTTGTGCGACGAGGGGTTTCGTTGGGCCGTATCGATAGCGTCCGTCTTTCGTAGCACGCTCCCTTATTGGTTTTACGTCTGCCGCTCGGGCTGTCCCGTCGTGCGCGTGCGTTCGTGTGTTTCCCTGAACCGGGGACAGACGCGAACGATACGCCTGTGACGGACCGCTGCCGTGTGGCCGGGAGATTCATCGTGTTCCGTTACTCCATGACCCTTCGCTCGGGCAATCCGCAAGCGCTCATGCTGCCGTCCCAGTGCCTGCATCACTATCACGTCGATCCGCACCCGGACGCCGTCGAGGCCCATGACACAACCGCGCGCACCGGGGCGTTCACACGTGCCGGGCAGTGGCTGCGGTCGTTCGTTCGCCGCGGCGGGCAAGCCAGACGCGACTGAGTTCGCGCTTCGTCGTTTTTCACGGGGCGCCGCGTTTGTCGGGCGCCCCATCCGTATTTTCAGGATGTATCCGATGCAACAAGCTCTCACGCTCAGCGAGCGACTGATTGCGGTGCTTGGCGCGCGCCTCGGCCTGCGCTTCTTCCGTCGCCGCGACATGCTCGAAACCCTCGACGCGCCCGCGCACGGGCACGAGGCACCGCCAGGTCTGCTCGACGCCGCGCGCGACACCGGGCCGGACCTGCTCGCGCGCCTGCGCACGACACGCGAGGGGCTGTCCGACGACGAAGCCGCCACGGTGCGCACGCACGTCGGCCCGAACGAAGTCGCGCATGAAAAGCCGCTGCCCTGGTGGCGTCATCTGTTCAACTGCTATCGCAACCCGTTCAACCTGCTGCTCACTGCACTGGCCGCTGTGTCTTATGCGACCGACGACACCGAGGGAACGATCATCATCGCGTCGATGGTGATCATTTCCACGGTGTTGCGATTTGTGCAGGAAGCGCGCTCGAACAAGGCGGCGGAAAAGCTCAAGGCCATGGTGAGTACCACGGCCACGGTGCTGCGCCGCGAAGCGCCGGGCGACGGCGTGACCGACACCGACAAGGTGCGACATATAGGCCGTATTGGCCGCATGGGCCGGGAGGTCGCGCTCGCCGAACTGGTGCCGGGCGACATCGTGCTGCTCGCCGCGGGCGACATGATCCCGGCAGACGTGCGCATTCTGGCCGCCAAAGACCTGTTCGTGTCGCAATCGGCGCTCACCGGCGAAGCCCTGCCCGTGGAGAAGTTCGTGCACGCCGCGCAGACCGGCGGCAGCAACCCGCTCGCGTACGACAACCTCGCTTTCATGGGGACGAACGTCGTGAGCGGCTCGGCCACCGCCGTCGTGGTGGCGACCGGCGCCCGCACGTTCTTCGGCTCGCTCGCGCAACGCGTGACGGCACAGCAGCCGACCGTCACCTCGTTCCAGCAAGGCGTGAACCGCGTGTCGTGGGTGCTCATCCGCTTCATGCTGGTCATGACCCCGATCGTGCTGCTCATCAACGGCTTCACGAAGCACGACTGGCTTGAAGCGTCGCTTTTCGCGCTGTCGGTGGCCGTCGGCCTCACGCCTGAAATGCTGCCGATGATCGTGACGGCCACGCTCGCCAAGGGCGCGGTGGTGCTCTCGCGCAAGAAGGTGATCGTCAAGCGGCTCGACGCGATCCAGAACTTCGGCGCGATGGACGTGCTCTGCACCGACAAGACCGGCACGCTCACGCAGGACAAGATCTGTCTGGAGCGTCACACCGACGTGTGGGGCAATGTCTCGGAGGACGTGCTCGAATACGCCTACCTCAACAGCTTCTATCAGACCGGCCTGAAGAACCTGCTCGACGTGGCGGTGCTCGATCATGCCGAGTTGCATCAACGGCTGGACGTGGTCAACCGCTACCGCAAGATCGACGAAATCCCGTTCGACTTTCAGCGTCGCCGCATGTCGGTGGTCGTGAGTGAAATCAGCGAGAGCGGCGATCACCACGAACTGATCTGCAAGGGCGCGGTGGAAGAGGTGATGTCGGTGTGCAGCCGCGTGCAGCATGGCGCGAACATCGAACCGCTCACGCCCGACGTGCTGGCGCGTCTGCGTCGCGTGACGGCGGACCTGAACGCCGAGGGGCTGCGTGTGGTGGCCGTGGCGTCGCGTCATCTGCCGCCGGTGCGCGACAGCTACGGCATCGCGGATGAGAGCGACCTCGTGCTCGTGGGCTACATCGCCTTCCTCGATCCGCCCAAGGAGTCGACAGCCCCGGCCCTCAAGGCGCTGGCCGCCTCGGGTGTTGGCGTCAAGGTGCTCACCGGCGACAACGATCTCGTGACCGCAAAGGTCTGCCGCGAAGTCGGATTGACGGTGACCGGCTGCGTGCTGGGCGATGACATCGAATCGATGAGCGACGCCGAACTCGCGCAGACGGTCGAGCGCGCCAACGTCTTCGCCAAGCTCACGCCTGCGCACAAGGAGCGGCTGGTGCGCATGTTGCGCACAAACGGTCATGTGGTCGGCTTCATGGGCGACGGCATCAACGACGCGCCCGCGTTGCGCGCGGCCGATATCGGTATTTCGGTCGACACGGCGGTGGATATCGCCAAGGAAGCCGCCGATCTGATCCTGCTCGAAAAGAGCCTGATGGTGCTGGAGCAGGGCGTGATCGAAGGGCGTCGCACGTTTGCCAACATGCTCAAGTACATCAAGATGACGGCCAGCTCGAACTTCGGCAACGTGTTCTCGGTGCTGATCGCGAGCGCTTTCCTGCCGTTCCTGCCGATGTTGCCGTTGCAGTTGCTCACGCAGAACCTGCTCTACGACCTGTCGCAGACGACGATTCCGTTCGACAACGTCGACAGCGAACAACTCACGCAGCCGCAGCGCTGGAATCCGGCGGATCTGTCGCGCTTCATGGTGTTCTTCGGCCCGATCAGCTCGATCTTCGACGTGCTGACGTTCGTCGCGATGTGGCACCTGTTCGGCGCGAACAGCGCGGCGCATCAGACGCTGTTCCAGTCCGGCTGGTTCGTCGAAGGGCTGCTCTCGCAGACGCTCATCGTGCACCTGATCCGCACGCGCCGTCTGCCGTTCATCCAGAGCCGTGCGGCGTGGCCGTTGCTGCTGATGACGGGCGCGGTGATGCTGATCGGCATCATGCTGCCGATGTCGCCGTTCGCCGAGACGTTCCGGATGCAGGCACTGCCGCTCGCCTACTTCCCGATGCTCGCCGCGATCCTGCTGGCGTACGCGGTGCTCACGCAGTTGATGAAGGGCATGTTCGCGCGCCGCTTCGGATGGCAGTGAGGAACCTGCTGTCGTAATCAACGGCAACGAAGCAAGACAGAAAAGCCAGCGGTGAATCCTTCTCCGCTGGCTTTTTTCATTGTGCCTGTGCCGGCGTCAGCCAGTGCCTCAATCGTCCACCCAGCGTCCGGACGGACGGTCGAAGTGCTGCGAACGAGGCGCGAAGACGTCGCGCGCGTCGTCGAGTTCCAGCGTGACGTCAAGGGCGCCGTCGTTGTCGCGCTTGGCGCTGTCGAGCGGATCGTTGCAGCACAGCCAGAGCGATACGTCCTTCGGCATGCCGTCTACGCGAAACGATTTGTGATTGCCGACGAGAAACGGTTCGCCGCTCTCGCCGAAGCGTCCGACCAACTGCCCCATGAGGGCGTCGCCGCCGTGGTACGGATATTCCTCGTCGCCGGAGACCTTGTGAAGATACGTCGCGCCGGAGTTCGGGGTCCGGCCGTTGGCGTCGCGGCGTCCGAACTTGCGGTCGTCGGTGCGCGTGCACCATTCGCCTTCGGCCCGCAGGATCACTTTCGGGGCGCCTTGTGCACCGACCTTGTATCCCGTGTCCTGCCAGCCGTCCTTGGCGTAAACCTTCAGGCGCTTGTTGATGCGATCTGTCGTCATGACACGCTCCATGGTTGACGGGGGGCCAAAGATGGATCGCCGCTCGGTATCCAGCCGATGCCAGACGCCGGATGTCGTTACGCGGCTTGCGTCGCACCGGGGAACGTCAGGGGAAGTCGGGCATTCCGGCGGCGCTACGTAGATTACGGTCAGTTCGAGTGTAGCCGCACTGTCGTGCGAGTCGAAGGATATGGACGGAGGTCGGCCTCCAAACGGTCGGGATGATCGTGAGGGTCCGAGCGTCGCCGGGGCGAGACGGCGATGCCGAGTTCGGCGTACAACTCGTCGAGCGCTTCGCGCGTGCCGACGAGCAGCGCCGTCGTTTGTCCGGTGATGTCGGTGATCACACTCACCAGTGTGTGTCCCTGGCACGTCTCGCGTGCTGCCACGAATTGCGTCGAGGTCAGCGCCGCGAGGGTGGCGAAGCGCTCGGCCTGCACCAGACCGTTGATCTGGAAGACCGGTTGCGCGGCCCCCGTGGCGCGATGCGCGAAGCGCACGTTCACGCCGTCGCTGCGCACGCCGAGCGCGGCAAACAGCTTGTCGCGCCCCTGCGGCCCGAGTGCACAGGGATCGCCATGTACCCATCGCGAGATCGTATTGCCCGTAATGCCGGTGGCATACGCCAGCCGTGCCAGCGTGGTGCCCGAGAGCTTGATCAGCAGACGGGCGACGGTGCGGTGACGCTGTTCGATGTCATCCATGACGAGTGTCCTGTCGTGAGAGCGGAGGAAGTCGTGTGGCGAGGGCGCAGGCGCGTGCACTCGACGTGGCGAATCAGAAGGCCATCGTCACTTCGAGTTGCGCGTCGATATCCTTGCGCAGCGCAGGGGAGCAGGGCATGAGCGGGCGGCGCACCGTCTCCGTACACAGGCCGAGCGAGGTGAGCGCCGCTTTGATCGCGACCGGATTCGGCTCGGAGAACAGACGCCGGATCAATGGTTTCATGCCGTTGAACAACTTGGTCGCGTGATCCATGTCGCCTTCGCGCACGTAGCGGATCAGCTTCAGATAAAGATCGGGACGGATATGGGCCGCAGCGGAGATGCACCCGACCGCACCCGCTTGCAGCGCGGGCAGGATCTGCATGTCGTCGCCGCACAGCACGCGCATGGTCACTTGCGACGGCAGGTGCGTGAGCGGATGCGCGTCGCATTCCTTGATCGCGGCGAAGGCTTCATGCGAGGCCAGTTCGCGAATCGTCTCCACGCCGAGCGTCACGCCCGTGCGTAGCGGCACGTTGTAGAGCACCAGCGGTTTGCGCGTTCCAGCGGCGAGCGTTCGGTAATGCCACAGAATGCCTTCCTGCGACGGACGCAGGTAATACGGCGGCGGCACCAGATAACCGGCGAGCGGCAGGTCGTCGAGATGGCGGATCTGACGCGCGGCGTTCGACGTATCGGAGGCCCCCACCCCCGCGAGCACCGGCGCATGGCCGTGAGCGAGGTGGCAGGCCGTCTCGGCGAGCCAGCGACGCTCGTCGTCATTGAGCAGGGTGCCTTCCCCGGTGGTGCCGGCCACGACCAGACCGTTCACGCCGGCAGCGAGGTAATAGTCGACCAGACGCGCGAAGGCGTTGTGATCGATCTGGGCGCCATTGGCGCCGGTCATTGGCGTGACGAGGGGAACCCACACGCCTTGGAAGATGGCTGTGTTCATAACCGGAAGATGCGGTATTTGACGAATGGCGCCGGCGCACTGCCCGACGCCGCTCGTTCTGACGATTCGGACGATTCGATGATCGGGTCTATGGCATCAGGCCGACGGACGCAGGCGCAGCGCCCCGAATTCCGCTTCGGGCAGCGACTGCATGACGACGTCCATCGCACGGGAGGCTTCGACGCGCGGCAGGGCAATCGACACGACGGCAGCCGTGTCGCGGCGGATCGGACGAATCGTCTCGACGCGCCAGGGCAGCGGCAGGCTCATCGCCAGCGTGACCGCGAGCGAGGAGACGGCGGCACGGCTGAGCGTGATGTCGAGTGTGGCGTCGAGGCGCGCACGCGGGTTGTATCGATTGCGTTGCCGCGCAGCAGAGAAGGCGTCGGTGGACGGTGCGGCGGCGGTGCTGGCCGGCGTAGAAGCGGCGATGGGGCTGGCCGTGGTGACCGAGGCGCGTGCAGCAGCGGGCGACGTCTGCGTTGCGCCGTAAGCGCGGAGCGTGTCGGCGGACGGGACCGAAGCGGGGGAAGCGGTATTCGCACCGGGAGGTTCGAGGCTGGCGCGTTGAGCGATAGCAGGCATGGCAACGTGTCGTTTAACGACTGAAGTGACAACGAGGCCAGTCTAGGGACGCCGGGGTAAAAAAGGCGTCAAGATTTCGACGCCTGTCTTTACGGTCCCGTCTCTATTCCCTTTATTGCTTTATCTCCCTCAACTCCCTCAACTCCCTCAACTCCCTCAACTCCCTCAACTCCCTCAACTCCCTCAACTCCCTCAACTCCCTCAACTCCCTCAACTCCCTCAACGCCGTCGCGCGATCACGCCTGCTTCGGATAGTCGGCGTCGTTGAACAGCACGCACGCGCCGTGCGGTGCCGCGCCGACGTTGTTGCGGAACAGACCGAACAGGTTACGCCACGGATCGAACGGCCGCTGCGGCACGGCCTCCGGCGTGCGGGCGGCGAGCGTGGCGTCGTCGACTTCGCAGTGCAGCGTGTTCGTCGCGCAGTCAATGGAGATGATGTCGCCATCCTGCACGCGGGCGAGCATGCCGCCCTGTTCGGCCTCGGGCGAGAGGTGAATCGCAGCAGGTACCTTGCCGGACGCCCCCGACATCCGCCCATCCGTGACGAGTGCCACATGATGCCCTTCGTCCTGCAACAGGCCGAGCATCGGCATGAGCTTGTGCAACTCGGGCATGCCGTTCGCGCGCGGCCCCTGAAAGCGAACCACGACGATGACGTCGCGCGTCAGTTCGCCTGCCTTGAACGCGGCCTGCGCCGACTCCTGATCGGAGAATACGCGTGCCGGGGCGCGCACCTTCTGATGCTCGGGTTTGACGGCGGAGGATTTGATGACCGCGCGTCCGAGATTGCCCGCGAGCATGCGCAGGCCGCCTTCCGGTGCGAACGGTCGCGACGCGGGGCGCACGATGTTTTCGTCGAGGCTTTCCGTCGGCGCTTCCTGCCAGGACAGCACGTCGTCGCGCAGGAAAGCCTCCTGCGTGTAGGCGCGCAGCCCGTGCCCCATGACGGTCGTCACATCGTTGTGCAGGAAACCGGCATCGAGCAGCTCGCGAATCAGGAAGCTCAGGCCGCCCGCTGCGTGGAACTGGTTCACATCCGCCTTGCCGCTCGGATAGACGTGGGCAAGCAACGGCGTGACGTCCGACAGTTCGGCGAAGTCCTGCCAGTCGAGCAGAATGCCGCCCGCATGCGCCATCGCCACGAGGTGCAGCGTGTGGTTCGTCGACCCGCCGGTGGCGAGCAACCCGACCACGCCGTTGATGAACGCGCGCTCATCCAGAATCTGCGACGTGTTGATGCCCGACTTCGCCAGGGCGATCGCGCGGGCGGTCGCAGCTTGCGTCAGCGCATGCCGTAGCGGCGTGTGCGGATTGACGAACGACGAGCCGGGCAGATGCAGGCCCATGAACTCCATGAGCATCTGATTACTGTTGGCCGTGCCGTAGAAGGTGCAGGTGCCTTCGGTGTGATACGCGGCGAGTTCCGAATCGAGCAGCGCGGCGCGCGTTACGCGTCCTGCCGCGTATTCCTGCCGGATGCGCGACTTCTCGTCGTTCGGCAAGCCCGACGGCATCGGCCCGGCGGGGCTGAACACGGCGGGCAGATGGCCGAACGCCTGCGCGGCGATCACCAGACCCGGCACGATCTTGTCACACACGCCGAGGAACATAGCGGCATCGAACATCTGGTGCGAGAGCGCGACGACCGACGCCATGGCGATCACGTCGCGCGAGAACAGCGACAGTTCCATGCCTGCATAGCCTTGCGTCACGCCGTCGCACATGGCCGGTACGCCGCCGGCCACCTGCGCGCTTGCGCCATGCGCGCGTGCGGCGGATTTGATGACATCGGGGAATTCGACGAAGGGCGCGTGCGCCGAGAGCATGTCGTTGTACGCGGTGACGATGCCGATGTTGGGCGTGCGTTCGGAGCGGATCTTGAGGCGGTCGTCGGCGGGTGCGGCGGCCAGCGCGTGGGCCAGATTGGCGCAACCGATCTTTTCTCGGCCGGGCTGACCTTCGGTGGCGCGCGCCACGCCGTCGAGATACGCCTGACGCGACGCCCGGCTACGCTCGATCAGGCGCTCGGTCACGCGTTTTACCACCGGATGCAGGGACACATTGTGCGAAGACTGGGTCATGGTGATTCCGGGACGGGGGACGGGGGACGGGGAACGGGACTATTCGATGTAGTCAAACCACGAGATTTTGTTGATTTGCAGTGTAGTTAAACTACAATGCAGTGTCAAAGTTGCGCTCTCCCAGTGACACGTGGACGTCTTGTCATGAACACGCCTTCACCCTATACCTTTGTGTTGTTCGGCGCTACCGGCGATTTGTCGCTGCGCAAAGTGCTGCCGTCGTTGTTCCGCGCCTTTCGTACCGGGCAGCTTGGGCCTGAGCAAGCGGGCGGCGCCGGTCTCGATACCGGTCGAATTCTCGCCATCGCGCGCAAGCCGATGGACGCGGCGGAATATCACGCGTGGTGCGAAGAACACGTACGCAAACACATCAAGCCGGATGTCTGGGACGAAGACGCGTGGCGGCGCTTTCTCGCCACCATCGACTACATGCCGCTCGATCTCGGCCGCGAAGCCGAATTCGGCGTGCTCGCCGACCGGCTGTCGAAGCGTCCCGGCGTGCGCATCTTCTATCTCGCGACGGGCCCGTCGCTGTTCATCCCCATCTGCGAAGGACTGCGCAGCGCCAAGCTCAACGAGAACAGCCGCATCGTGCTCGAAAAGCCGTTGGGGCACGATCTGGCCTCGTCGGAGGCGATCAACGACGCCGTCGGCGCGATCTTCCGCGAGGATCAGATCTACCGGATCGACCACTACCTCGGCAAAGAGGCGGTGCAGAACCTGCTGGCGCTGCGCTTCGGCAACGCGATCTTCGAGCCGCTGTGGCGGCGCGAGCTGATCGACAGCATTCAGATCACGATTGCCGAGGAGATCGGTGTCGAAGGGCGCGGCGAGTTCTACGAACAGACCGGCGCGCTGCGCGACATGGTGCAGAACCACTTGCTGCAACTGCTCGCCATCGTGGCCATGGAGCCGCCGCTATCGATGGATGCCGACGCCGTGCGCGATGAAAAGATGCGGGTGTTGCGTTCGCTGCGTCATCTGGACGACGAGAGCGTGGCGCGCAACGTCGTGCGCGGGCAGTACGGCGGTGGCGCGATCGGCAAGTCGGCGGTGCCGGCCTATGTCGACGAGCCGGGCGTGCCGTCCGACAGTCAGACGGAGACGTTCGTGGCGCTCAAGGCCGACATCGACAACTGGCGCTGGGCAGGCGTGCCGTTCTTCCTGCGCACTGGCAAGCGGCTCGGCGAGCGTGTAGCGGAGATCGTCGTGAACTATCGCGCGACGCCGTATCCGCTGCTTGGCGATGTGACCGCGCAGCCCGGTGTGAACCGTCTCGTGATTCGCCTGCAACCGAACGAATCGATCCGCCTCTACTGTCTGGCGAAGCAGCCGGGCGAGGGCATGAACCTGCAATCGGTGCACCTCGATCTGGCATTCGACCAGTTCTTCAAGGGACACCGGATGGATGCCTACGAGCGCTTGCTGCTCGATGTCATCAACGGCCGTCTCGCGCTCTTCGTGCGACGCGACGAGCAGGAGCAGGCGTGGCGCTGGGTGGCGCCGATTCAGGCGTACTGGTCGCGTCAGCACAAGGGACCGAAGCGATACGCCGCGGGTACCTGGGGGCCGCCCGCCGCGAGCGCGCTGCTCACGCAGTACGGCACGAGTTGGGTGGAAGAAGACAACTGATAACGTCCACCCCCAGGCAACGGAGGCAGACACGCATGATCCATTGGCGCACCTTTCCGACGCGCGATGCCCAGGCGCACGCCCTCGCGAACGCCGTCGTCGCGGGCATCGACGAAGCGCTGACGATTCGTCCGCGCGCGTTGCTCGCCGTGTCCGGCGGCACGAGCCCCCGGGCGTTTCTCTCGCAGCTTGCGCGCTTGCCGGTCGCGTGGCGCAACGTCGACATCACACTGGTCGACGATCGCTGGTTACCACCTGACCACGCCGACAGCAACGCGCGTCTGCTCTCCGAGACGTTACTGCCCGGCGCGACGGGCGCGCGCTGGCTGCCGCTCGTCGATACCGCGACGGCCGCCGCCTTGCAGGTGCGCACGCTCAACGACACGTGGACGCACGGCGTGCCGCAGGTCTGCGTGCTCGGCATGGGCGAGGACGGGCATACGGCATCGCTGTTTGCCGATGCCCCTCAATGGCACGACGCCATCACCACCCACGACAAGTTCGTTCTCGTGCAGCCGCAGCGCGCGCCGTATCAACGCGTGTCGTGGTCGCTCGCCGCGCTCGCCGCCTGCGATCGCCTAATCCTGCAAATTCAGGGGTACGCCAAGCGCGCCGTGCTCGAAGCCGCGCAGGCAGACGAACAGGACAACGCCATCTCCCGGCTGATCCACCGCGAAGGAGTCAAGATCGATGTCTTCTGGAGTGAGGAATAATCCGCCGCATCTGAGCGGCCCGCGCCTGCTGGCCGATATCGGCGGCACCAACGCCCGGTTCGCGCTGGAGATTGCGCCGGGCGATCTCGTCGAGATCCGCGATTACGCCTGCGACGACTACGCCGGCGTGCCGGAAGTCATCCGCGCCTATCTCGACGACGCCGATCACGCCGAACCGGTACAACACGCCGCCATCGCCATCGCCAATCCGATCGAAGGCGATGAGATCCGCATGACCAATCGCGACTGGCACTTCTCCATCGAAACAACGCGCCGCGCGCTGCGCTTCGAGACGTTGCTGGTCGTCAACGATTTCACGGCGCTGGCGATGGCGCTGCCCTACCTGACGGATGCGCAGAAGCATCCGGTCGGCGGTGGCGAACCGCGTCCGAACGGTGTGCTGGGGCTGCTGGGGCCGGGCACCGGTGTCGGCGTGTCGGGCCTGATTCCGGCCGGCGACCGGTGGATCGCGCTCGGCAGCGAAGGCGGTCACACCACGTTCGCGCCGGCGGACGAGCGCGAGATCGATGTCCTGCGCTATGCATGGAAGCACTTTCCGCATGTCTCGTTCGAGCGTCTCGTCGCTGGCCCCGGTATGGCACTCGTCTATCAGGCGCTGGCCGAGCGTGCGGGGCAACGTGTCGACTCGCTGGAGACGCCGGCCATCGTCAAACTCGCGCAGTCGGGCGACCAACTGGCGCGCGAGACCGTCGACTGTTTCTGCGCGATGCTCGGCACGCTCGCGGGCAACGTCGCGGTGTCGCTCGGCGCGGTCGGTGGCGTGTACCTCGGCGGAGGCGTGATTCCGAAGCTCGGCAAGTTGTTCGAGGATTCGCCGTTCCGTCAGCGTTTCGAAGCCAAGGGACGTTTCGAAGCCTATCTGAAGAAGATTCCGACGTACGTCATCACGGCCGATCATCCAGCGTTTCTCGGCACGTCCGCGATCCTTGCCGAGCAACTTGGCACACACGCGGCTGGTGCGGGCGCGCTGATCGACCGCCTGCACCGTCTGCGCGATCGTCTGAGTCCGGCGGAGCAGCGCGTGGCCGAACTGACGCTCAAACAGCCGCGTGCATTGCTCGCCGAGCCGGTTGCAGAGATCGCGCGTCTGGCGCGCGTGAGTCAGCCCACGGTCATTCGCTTCTGTCGCAAGCTGGGCTGTCAGGGACTCTCGGACTTCAAGCTCAAGCTCGCGAGCGCGCTGACGGGCACGTTGCCGGTGCGTCACGGGCAGGTGCACGTGGGCGACACGGCGGCAGAGTTCAGCGCCAAGGTGCTCGACAATACCGTGTCGTCGATTCTGCAAATGCGTGAGCATCTCGATGCCCGCACCGTGGAAGCGGCCGTGACGCTGCTCGACGGCGCGCGCCGTATCGAGTTCTACGGGCTGGGCAACTCGGGCGTGATCGCGCAGGACGCCCACTACAAGTTCTTCCGCTTTGGCAAACCGACCATTGCCTATGGGGACCCCTATCTGTTGCAAGCGTCGGCGGGGTTGCTCGGTGAGGGAGACGTGGTCGTGGCGATCTCGGCTTCGGGGCGCTCGGCGGATCTGAACCGCGCCGTCGATATCGCGCTCACGCGCGGTGCGAAGGTCATCGCGCTGACCGCTCGCAATTCACCGCTCGCGCGCAAGGCGACGCTGGTGTTGCCGAACGATCACGTCGAGACGATGGGGGCACACGTCACCATGATCGCGCGCATTCTGCATCTCGCCGCGATCGACGTGCTGGCCGTGGGCGTTGCCATTCGACGGGCGGGGCCGGGGGCGGAAACCGCCGGCGAGGGCGCGCTCGACTGGCTCGGTCACGGCAGCGGTCAGGATTCGGGAACGCCCGCCGCAGCGTGATGCCTTGCCGTGTGCATCGGCGGATCGTATCCGATCTCGCCGAATACCGTATTTAGGGACGGATCGCCGCGTTGGTCATGTTGGGAAAAACGGCGGCGACGCTGCGGACGCCGAATCTTCGCCGCCTTGATATCCCTAAACATGTTCAGCATAATGCGGCATATGAAAGTGACCGATTCCGCCCAACGTTTCGGCTTTCTCGTGGCAGACATCCAACGTCTGTTCGGGCGCCGCTTCGAGCAGTTTGCACAGCGCACGCTGCCGATGACACGTGCCCAATGTCGTTTGCTGGCCTATCTCTCCGTCAATCGCGGCGTGAGTCAGACAGTGCTCGCCGACATCCTCGAAACCCCGCCGCAGACGCTTGCCCGTACGCTGGAACGTATGGAGGAGGCGGGCTGGGTGCGTCGCCGTGCGGATGCGCGCGATCCGCGTATCGAACGTCTGTTCGTCACGCGTGCGGCCGTTGCACAGCTACAGATCGCCCGCAAGCTCTCCGACGACGTCCGCGACGAGGCGCTCCATGGCCTGACCGCCTTCGAAGCCGTGCAGCTCACGCAGTTGCTGCAAAAAGTGCGGCGCAATCTCAACAACGTCGTGCCCACGCCGCTCGACACGGTCGTGCCCGCGATGCTGCGTCGTGAACCGGCGGATGCCGTGGGTGCGGCAAGCATGAACGACGGTGCCCCCCCGACGCGGCTCGACGCTGCCGAATCGACCGACGACGGTTTGTCGGAATTCACCGACTTGCGGCCACAGTAGTCCGCGCCTAGCATGGGAAGTCTCCTTACCTAACCCGGAGACTGACATGACGAATCACGTGTACAAGCAGATCGAGCTTACCGGCTCGTCGACGAAATCCATCGAAGACGCGGTCAGCGGCGCCATCGAGCGCGCCAGCAAGACCCTGCGAAATCTGAACTGGTTCGAGATCACTGAAACGCGTGGCCATATCGAGAACGGCAAGGTCGCGCACTGGCAAGTCACGTTGAAGGTCGGGATGCGTCTGGAAGACTGAGCGTCCGTTGTCCCGGCCGGGAATTCGTGTGACATCCCGGCCGGGATGCCCGTGTGAAATCCTGTTCGGGATCGCCCCGGGCACTGCGTGATTTCCCGGCCTTCGGTCCTCCGACGTCCTTCTGCAATGTCCCCCGTCGTTCCTGCACTTTCCTGCGTTTTCGTCGCCCCGGAAAATGGGAATCGACGGACTTCAATAGCCCGCAGATGTCGTACAGTCGTGTCACAATAGGCGCATACTCCAGATCATGAAAAAGACAGAAGAGGTTTGCGCATGTCCGAACAAGAACCGGTCCATGCCACCCGATCGATCGCAGATCCGGTGGAAGCCGTCGCCTACCTGAAGACGATTTACGACGCCAACACGGCGTATCTTCGCGCCGCCTTCGAGCGCTTCTCCAAGCAGAAAGATCAGGCGCGTCGCGTGAGCGCGCATTACCCGTTCATCCGCATCACCACGGAAGACATCACCCAGCTCGACAAGCGCCTCTCCTATGGTTTCGTGTCGGGCCCGGGCAGCTATCAGACAACCGTCACCCGCCCCGATCTATTCGAGAACTACTACATCGAGCAGCTTCGGCGTCTTGCCCATAACCATGGCGTGGCGTTCGAAGTCGGTGTCTCCGACGAGCCGATTCCGGTGCACTTCGCCTATCAGGACGGCGTGTATCTCGAGGGCGATCTCGATCAGACGCACCTGCGCGCCATGCGCACGGTGTTCGACGTGCCCGATCTGGCGAAGATGGACGACAGCATCGTCAACGGCACGCGCGATCCGCTGCCCGGCGAGATTTTGCCGCTGGCGTTGTTCACGGCGCCGCGCGTCGATTACTCGCTGCATCGCCTGCGTCATTACACGGCCACCTCGCCCGAGAATTTCCAGAATTACGTGCTCTTCACCAACTACCAGTTCTATATCGACGAGTTCGTCGAACTGGGGCGCGAGTTGATGAGCGCCACTGACGATCCCGCGCTGCGCGAGTACCGCAGTCAGTACACGGCGTTCGTCGAGCCGGGCAACGTCACGCACTGGAATCAGAACCTCGACGCGCGAGCCGAGGAGGGCATGTCGCCGCCGCGTCTGCCGCAGATGCCGGCGTATCACCTGGTGCGTCCCGACAATACGGGCATCACGATGGTGAACATCGGCGTCGGGCCGTCGAACGCGAAGACCATCACCGATCACATCGCCGTGCTGCGCCCGCATGCGTGGGTGATGCTGGGACACTGCGCGGGGCTGCGCAATTCTCAGCGTCTGGGAGACTACTGCCTCGCGCATGGGTATGTGCGCGAGGACCACGTGCTCGACGACGACCTGCCGCTGTGGGTGCCCGTGCCGCCGCTGGCCGAGGTGCAGGTCGCGCTGGAGCGCGCGGTGGCCGACGTCACGCAACTGGACGACTTCGAACTCAAGCGTGTGATGCGCACGGGCACGGTGGTGACCGTCGATAACCGCAACTGGGAATTGCGCGATCACCGCGAGCCGGTACAGCGCATGAGCCAGAGCCGCGCGATTGCGCTCGATATGGAGAGCGCGACGATTGCCGCCAACGGGTTCCGTTTCCGTGTGCCGTACGGCACGTTGCTGTGCGTGAGCGACAAGCCGCTGCATGGCGAGCTGAAGTTGCCGGGCATGGCCGACCGGTTCTATCGCGAGCGCGTCGATCAGCATCTGAAGATCGGCGTCAAGGCGATGGAGCTGCTGCGCGACAACGGTCTGGACCGGCTGCACAGTCGCAAGCTGCGCAGTTTCAACGAAGTCGCGTTCCAGTAACGCGACCCGGCGGCCGCGATGTTTCGTCGACTGAAACTCGCCGCCGCGCCCCGCCTGCCCCGTATCACGGGGCGTTGCGGCCCGTGCGTGCACGCGGCCGACTCCGGTAGCACAATCCCCTCACACACCGGCTGCGCGCTGCGCACCGGTGTTTTCGTTTCTCGTCATCAAGGATCATCGTGGAGATAGTCAACCACGTCGTGCCTTGGGCAGCGCACGACACTCGCCTTCTGCTGTCCTGTCTCGTCGGCCTCGTGGCCATCATCGTTTTCATTAGCGCGCTGAAGCTCTCGCCGTTCCTGTCGATTCTCATCGGCACGTTCATCGCAGGGCTAGGCGCAGGCTTGCCGCTCGAAGCGGTGGCGAGTTCGTTCAGCAAAGGGGCGGGGAGCCTGCTCGGCGACGCCGGCATGATCATCGCGCTCGGGGCCATGCTAGGCGCGTTGATGGCCGACACCGGGGCGGCAGACCGGATCGTGACCGTGTTGCTCAAGTTCGCCAAAGGGTCGGCGTTGCCGTGGATGATGGCGCTCGTCGCGATGATCATCGGCCTGCCGCTCTTCTTCGAAGTGGGCCTCGTCATGATGGTGCCGATCATCTTCGTGATGGCGCGTCGTGCGAATACGCCGATTCTGCGTGTCGCGATCCCTGCGCTGGCGGGCATGACGACACTGCATGCGCTGGTGCCGCCGCACCCGGGACCGCTGATCGCCGTGTCGGCGCTGCATGCCGATCTGGGCATGACGATGGGCCTCGGTCTGCTGATCGCCATCCCGGCGGTGATTCTCGCCGGGCCGTTGTATGGCATGTGGCTCGCACCGCGTCTGCACGTGGAGGCGCCGCAGCAACTCGGCGATCTGTTCACCAAGCGCGACGACGACGTCGCCCCGCCGCCGTTCGCAGCGGCGCTGCTGGTGATTCTGATGCCGGTGGTGCTCATGCTGGGCCGCACGCTCGCCAAGGTGGCGCTCACGCCGGAAACCCCGGTGTTTGACGCGCTCAACTTCCTGGGCGAGCCGATCATCGCGCTGGCGCTCACGGTCGTCGTCGCGATCGTGGTGCTGGGATGGGGGCGTGGTTTGCCGCGCGCCCGCGTGGGCGAGACACTGCGCCGCGCGTTGCCGCCGATTGCCGGGCTGCTGCTCACCATCGGTGCAGGTGGCGGTCTGAAGCAGGCGCTGGTGACGGCAGGCATTGCCACGACCATCGGCAAGGTGGCCGTCGGCACGCACATGCCGCTGATTCTGCTGGCATGGCTGATCGCCGTGGCGCTGCGTCAGGCGACCGGTTCGGCGACGGTGGCTACCACGACCACGGCGGGCATCGTCGCGCCGTTGGTGATGCATCTGCCGCCGGTGCAGGGCTCGCTCATCGCCTTGGCGATCGGCGCGGGTTCGGTGTTCTTCTGCCACGTCAACGACGCGGGCTTCTGGATGGTGCGCGAGTACTTCGGCCTGAAGCTCAAGGAGACGCTGTGGGTCTGGTCCGTCTTGCAGACGATCGTGTCCGTCGTCGGTCTGGTGATGACGCTGTTGCTCTGGCAATTGCTGGTGTAACTTGCCTTGCCTGACGGCATGAAAAAAGCGCGCTGACCTTCCGGTCGCGCGCTTTTTTGTTGGTGGCAGTGACGGTCTGGTGGATCGTCTGCCCGATGCGCCGCAGTGTGCTCAGGAAAACACGCGTTTGGCGTGAATGCCGAGGCCCAGCGCCACGCTGGCGAGGCGGTCGCCGAAGACCGGCGTGGCCTTCGGGAAGGCGGCGCACATCGCGCCGGACAGGCAACGCAGGCCGGTCGAGCCGCCGGTGAAGTACAACGCATCCACGTCTTCAGGACGCAGCCCGGCGAGCGATGCCGTATGCACGGCGCCGGCCGTGATGCTCGCGATCTCGTCGCTGACCGCGTCGACCAGCGCCGTTTCCGAGAACGCGACACTCAGTTCACGCTCGATCACCGAAAGATCGATGCGGGTTTCGCCACCGGCGGACACGTCGATCTTGGCGTCTTCCGCGTGGCCCACGAGCGCGTGTCCAAGGCGTTGTTCGACGGTACGCATGAGGCGACGATGGTGCGCCGGATCTGCATAGAGATGGGCCGTGAGCGCCAACTCGCCGACACGCTTGGGCGTGTAGACGGTGTTGATCAGGTGCCACGTGGCCAAATCGAAGTAGATGCGGTTCGGCACTTCCTTGCCATCCGGGCCAAGTGCTTTGTAGCCGAGTTCGCGCAGGATCGTCGCCAGTTCGATACGGCGGTCGAAATCCGTTCCCGCGATGTGCACGCCGTGGTGCGCGAGCACGTCGTCCTTGCGATCCAGATGACGGGCACGCTCCGGGCCGACACGCACCAGCGAGAAGTCCGACGTACCGCCGCCGATGTCGATCACGAGCACTTGCTGCTCTTGCGTGAGACGCGACTCGTAATCGAAGGCGGCCGCGATCGGCTCGAACTGGAACTGAACGTCCTTGAAGCCCACGTCGCGCGCGCTTTGCTCAAGCGAGCGTTGTGCGGCGGCATCGGCCTTGGGGTCATCGTCGACGAAGAACACCGGGCGTCCCATGACCACATGACGCAGTTCGCCGCCGTCGGCCTTGAGGGCGTGCGTGCGCAGATGACGCAGGAACGTGGCGATTATGTCGATGTAGCGCATCGCCGAACCGTTACCGAGGTCGGTGGTGCTTTCGATCAGGGAGGAGCCGAGCAGGCTTTTGAGCGAGCGCATGAGGCGCCCGTCGTAACCATCGATATAGTCGGAGACGGCTTGACGGCCGAACGACGCCCGGCCGCCTTCGTCGGCGTTGAAGAACACGGCCGTGGGCAGTGTGCCGTAGCCGGCTTCCAGTTCGACCAGACGCATGGCGCCGCCGCTTTGCACGGCGACGGCAGAATTCGAAGTGCCGAAATCGATGGCGCAGAAACTCATGGCATTTGCGGCCCGCGCGGGCGAGCCGTAAAAGGTCGGCAGTGTAGCACGGCCGGACGGTCGGCCGGATGAATGCGCTCAGACCGACGATTTCGCATCGGGCTGGGCCGAGGGCAGCGTGCGCAGGCTGCTGACGACGGCGGCGACGGCCGCGAAGGCTGCGGCCACATACAGCGAGGCCCGTGTGCCGTAGCCCTGCGGCGCCACGCTAAACACCAGTGCGACGAGTGCAGCGCCCGTCGTCTGTCCGGTCAGACGTGCAGTGCCGAGCATGCCGCTCGCGCCACCGGTGCGATGTTTCGGCGCGGACATGAGCATCGCGTAGTTGTTCGGCGACTGGAACAGACCGAAGCCGAAGCCGCACAACGCCATACGCCAGACGATATCGAGCGAGGTCGGTTGTGCAGGCAGCAAGCCGAGCGCGAGCAGCCCCAGCGCGAACGCGGCAAGCCCGATCGCGCCGAGCAGGCCCGGTTTGTAGTGTTCGAGCAGACGTCCGGCCAAGGGAGCGACGACCACGATGGTGAGCGGCCACGCCGTCATCAGCAGGCCGGTCTGCACGTGATCGAAGCCGAGCGTGTCCTGAAGGAAGAACGGCAGCGAGACGAAGGCGAGCATCTGCGCGCAGAACGAGGCCATCGACGTACAGATCGAGAGCCCGAAAATCGGAATGCGCAGCAGATCGACGGGCAGCAACGGCACGGGTTGGCTGCGCTGGCGTCGCACGAACACCGTGCCGATGACCACGGCGGCTACGAGTTCGACCGCCACGAGCCAGCGTTCCTGTCCGTGACCGAAGGAATCGATCCCGGAGATGAGCAGCCCGAACGTCAGTGCGCTCAGCAGGGCGCCCGTCCAGTCGAACGGATGCGAGGCGCGCGCGCTGTCGGGCAGCGAACGCACGGCGATGACGAACGCGACGATGCCCAGCGGGACATTGATCGCGAAAAGCCACGGCCAGTGGGCGATGGACAGGACACCGGCGGCGATCGTTGGCCCGGCGGCGGACGAGAACGCCACGATCAGCGAGTTGAGCGCGACGCCGCGTCCGAGCCAGCGTGACGGATAGATGGCCTTCACGAGCGCGGTGTTCACGCTCATGATCCCGGCGGCGCCGAAGCCTTGTGCCACGCGCGCCAGCGTCAGGGTGACGAGCGAATCCGACAGTGCGCAGGCCAGCGAGGCGACGGTGAACAGCGCGAGGCCCACGGTGTACACGCGCCGGTAGCTCACGATTTCGCCCAGCGCGGCGAGCGGCAGCAGGGAGATGGTGATCGCGAGTTGGTACGCGTTGACGATCCAGATCGACGTGGCGGGACTGGCGTTCAGGTCACGTGCGATGGTCGGCAGCGCAACGTTGGCGATGGCGCTGTCGAGGACCGAAAGCGAGATCGCGAGCATGACGGTCGCAACGGCCCAGAGCCGTGCGGGCATCGGCATGCCGTCGGTAAGTGTGTCGGACATGAGTGCGGCGCAGGAGACGGTCGCGCATTCGTCGCGCGTCGGAATGGCGCGATGACGATGGGCGAGGGGGAAAGCGCCATCCTGCCCGAATTCCCGGAAGCGCGATTCGGCCGTCTGCAAAGCCTTGTGTTTACAAGGTTTCCGAATTTGAAGATTTGTTTTATCTAATGGAATTTAAGTTTCATCAAATAAAACACATGAAATTTGAGCTGGCGATGCCGTTCCGACGTGTCAGCCGCTACGCGGAAAACCTCGCGATACGCGCATTCGCCAGCGAATGGTAAGCCGAACCATCGGCGACGGTGGCCAGATCGACCCCGCTCTCCAGAATCGCCTGCACGCCGACAGCCGCGATCGTGCTGGCGGGGGAGCGTCCCGGGCACCCGTGGGCACCGAGTCCAAAGGTCCAGGCGACGTCGTCGGACGCCGGGCCTGACGGCGCGGATGCCAGCACGACGAGAATGACGTCTCCCATGGAGAGCTTGTGCCCGCTGATGACTGCGGACGCATGCAGGAACCGGCGCGTGTTCTGCACGGGCGGATCGAAACGGATGACGTCGCCCACGATCTGGATAGCGTGGGTCAGGTCGGGGGAGCCGGGACTGGCCGAGCTGCCTGTCGACGCATCGGCTGCTGCGCCCGTCGTGCCCGTCGGCGCAGTGCGGGCAAGCCGTCGAATGCTATTGGCGACGAGTCCGGCGCAGGCGTCGTGCGTCTGCGTGAACAGACCGACAAGGTTCGCGTTCAACACGCCGAAGTCGATGCCGTCATCGCGCGCGGCGCTGCGGGCGGTGTCGCGCAGCCATGAACCGGGCGCAGCGTCGTTGTCGAGCCAACGCGTGGCGCGTTGGCGAAGTGCCGTGGCGGCATGGTGACCGAGCGCCAGCACGTTGGCGTTCGGCGAGGGTTTGCCGGATTCGGCCATCGCGGCAACCAGTCGATGGACGTCGTCGTAAACCTCGGTCCACTGCGCGGCGGGGACACCGAGCCACGCGGCGAGTCCGTAGACCGGCTGCCGGAAGACGAAGTCGTCGAGACGCGCGGCGGGCGCTTCTCCCTGAGCAAGGTAGGCATCGGCACAGGCGGCCTGTGCGGCGTCGTGCAGTCGGGCGAGCGCGTCCCGGTCGGTGCGTAGCGCAGTGAGCCGCGTGGCCAGCCACGGCTTCATCGCGCCATGGGCGGCGCCGTCGTTCATGCGCACGAGCGCACCGAACCAGTCTCCGGCGGGACCGTCTGCCAACGCCGGCGGGATCACCTTACCGGCGGGACGCACCCCGCAAGCCGGATGCCGCAGCACTTCAGCGAGCGCTTCGGGACCAGCCGCCACCCACATCCCGAGCGATGCGTCGAAACCGAACGGACGTCGCGCGGCCAGCGTCGCGTAGTAAGGATACGGGTCGGGATGGACGACGGCGTCGATGGGGTGGGCGGGAAGACCGGTTGAGAATTCGATGGACAGATTTGAGAGCGATGGCGACATGACGCGACTCCGGCGTAAGCAGCGATGGCAACGACATAAGACAATTTTCATGCCAAAACGGTGCGCCACGATTCACGGTGGCATGAAGTATCGGTGCACTCGCACTCGTCAAATGCCTGGGCTGGTGAGCGCACCGTTACCAATGGTGCGACGTATGAGGACAACCATCTGGCCTACGACGCGCTGGGTCGACTGCGCGATGTGGCCGATGGTCGCGTGCATATCAGCATCGATTACGATGCGGTCGGCAACCGTACACACGTCACGTCTCATGTGATCAATGCCATGGATCAGAGCCAGGACGAAGATCGCTGGTTCAAGTACGACGCGATGAATCGTCAGACGGTGGTGGACGGTATCAATGCCAATGGGGATATTGGCGTCGGCTAGGGCCACCGCATCAGCTACGACAAAAACGGTAACCGGATCAGCGACACGTACTACGGCACGCGCGTGCAGTCGGATCGCGTGTTCGATCACACGGAATGGACGTCGGTGTGGGGCGTGGTGGGTACCGATGAGGCCGGCAATCCGGAGTATGGATACATTGCACAGCCGTCCGCCGCCTATCGCACGCAGTACACGGCGGTGAACGGTCTGACGACGGAAGCGTACGACTACGACAGCAACAATCGTTTGTCGCACGTGTCGCGCGACGGTGTGTTGCTGGATACGCGTTACTACGACGGTGCGAACCGAGTGGTGCAGACGGGACCGGCGGGTGCGCTACCGCAGGAGTACGTCAACGCGCTGAACGGTGCCGCGGGCGGAAATGGCAGCGAGACGCGCCAGAGCACGTATGACCAGAACGGTCGTCTGCTGCATCAGAAGGTGACGAAGTCGGACGGTGCGGCGAAATACGAGGTCAACTACTCGCAGTTTGACGGGGCGGGCAACGTGTTGAGTTATTCGATGACGAATTGACCTGACGGATTTTTTCGTACCACCGGTGTCTAGAGATTCACGGCCCCAGTGGTTGAACTACATTCGCTATCCCGACGAAATTCGGCCGGGGTTTGGTACTGCAAACTCGAATGCGGGCGCACTTCGTTGTAGTGAGTGCGCCAGTCTTCGATCACGATCTTCGCTTCAATTCGGTTGCGAAACCACTCCATCGCCAAACATTCATCACGGAATTTTCCG
>NZ_PTPY01000025.1:0-263404 GCF_022696215.1 Pandoraea sp. LA3
ATCTGCCCAGAAAGCAATGTGCCAGTGCACATTGCGTGGGGACTCGAAAGGCATCGCTTGCAAGCGATGCCGGGGTCGCGGAACGTGACCGAGTCCTCTCGGTGCCGCAGGCGCCGTACGGGCATAAGTGGGACCACCGATCCCCAGCCATATCGCGGGTTTTAAAACCCACCCCGCCCCCCTCAATCCCCTTCCCGTAATAAGCATCCAACGAAAAAATAGTTGCCCTGGCGAATGTCGGTGGGGAGGATGGATGTTTTGTTCGGGAAGGTACGCAAGTACCGAGGGCTTGGAGTAGGCGATGATGCAAGAGAAGCGGAGCATCGAGGGGGCGATCGGGCTTGCGGAAGATACCGCATCGGCAACGCTCGCCCACGCGCCAACCGACGTCGAACATCCTGATCGCGTGGCTGACTGGTTGCTTGCGGGGCTTGAGTTGAAGAGCACCCTATTCCATGTCGGCGAGTACTGCGGCACCTATCAGGCATCAACGGCGGGACATCAACGCGCAAGTTTCCATGTCGTGCTGGATGGCCGTTGCTACCTGCACATCGGCGCAGATTCCGGCAATCCCGCGTGCACCGTCTCGCTGAGCGCGGGCGATGCAGTCTTTCTGCTCTCGGACGTACCGCACGCACTCACACCGTCGGCAACACCGCCGACCGACCTGACGACCCGACTCGGCCAAATGACGCCGCTCACCGCAGAGCCGCGCAAACCGTCATCCGAGACCTCATCCGTCGCCCTGGCATGCGGATTCTTCGAATTCCGCACCGATCTGGATGCGCTGGTGCTGGGCATGCTGCCGAATCCGATCGTTGCTCGGCGCGACAGCGGCCGACTGGAAGGCATGACGCAAATCTTCACGCTGATCCAGGCCGAAGCGCGACGCCCCGGGGATACGCCATCGCCGCTACTGGCACGACTGACCGACCTGCTCTTCTACTATGCGTTACGTGAAGCCGTCCATGCGGAAGACGTGGCGCCGGGGATGTGGCGTTTGATGCGCCGCGACGCGTTCGGCCGCCTCGCCGCGGCGATCATCGAATCACCTGCACGGCGCTGGACAACGGACAGCATGGCAGATTTCGTGCACATGTCGCGCGCTCGTTTCTGCAAGCAGTTCGCGGAAATCGGCGGGCAACCGCCGGCGCAGTTCGTCACATTGGTGCGAATGAAGACGGCCGCAGCGCTGCTGCGCGCGGGCGTCTCACTGCCCGATACCGCCGAGCAAGTCGGCTACCAGTCGGAATCGGCCTTCGCGCAAGCCTTCAAACGCGTGACTGGCGTGCAGCCGGGCGCGTGGCGTCGTCAGATAGCCCACGCGAGCACCGAAGCCTCCCAGCCCACGGCTACCGCCTCCGCGACATATCCGCTGCACTGACCGCACCTGCCCACGCCGCCTTACCGACATCCTGCCTACATTACGTCGGCAGGATGGCATCGGCACGTTGTGCGGAAGACATCGGACCTTTCCGCCCCTCGATGAGACAAATCCGCAGAATTTCCAGACGGGCGCGCATTGAGCATCTGGCCGGGCTTGCGCACAATGGGGGCTCGACTGTAAGGAGCCCGATATGAGCCGACTGCCATTGCACACCCTTGAAACCGCCCCCGAGGCGAGCCGTCCGTTTCTGGAGAAGTCGCTTGCCGCGAACGGTTTCCTGCCGAATCTGGTGGCATCGCTGGCCAATGCGCCTACCGCACTCGAAACCTATCTGACGGTCGGCGCCATCAACGGCCGCGCCAGCCTGACGCTCGCCGAGCGCGAAGTGGTGCAAATCACGGCAGCTGGCATTCACGGCTGCGGCTTCTGCGTCGCTGGCCACACTGCCGTCGCCCTCAAGAAAGCGCAACTGCCCGAAGCCCTCGTCAACGAGATCCGCGATCAGGACACGTTGTCCGATACCCGTCTGAATGCCGTTGCGGTCTTCACACGCGCGGTGATCGCCACGCGTGGCGCGGTCTCGGACGCCGAATTCGCCGCATTCAAATCGGCTGGGTTCGACGATGCTGCCGCACTCGAAGTGGTGCTCGGCGTATCGCTCGCAACGCTCTGCAACTTCGCGAACAACCTTTCGCAAAACGAATTGAACCCGCAACTGGCGGCTTACCGCTGGGAGCCGAAGGTGCGAGCCGCATGAACGCCCAACCCAGCCTGCACGGACTGGCCGCACGCGCCCCGGCGCTCGCGGACTGGCTCGACGCCAACGCCGAGACGCTCGACACCGACGCCACGCTGAGTGCCGACGTGGTACCGCAACTGGCCGGCGCGGGCCTGCTGCGCATTGGCGTGCCCGTCGAGCTGGGCGGGACCGGCGGCACGATCGGCGATGCGATCGACAACGTGGCCGAGGTCGCCGGGCATTCGTTCGCTGCAGCGTTCGTGCTCTGGGGGCAGCGCACCTTCGTCGAATATTTGCTGCAAAGCCCGAATCGCGCGTTGCGCGATCGCCTGCTGCCCGCCCTGCTCTGCGGAGAACTCGCGGGGGCGACCGGCCTGTCGAACGCCATGAAGTTTCTGTCCGCGATCGAACCGCTGCAAATTCGCGCGACGGACACGCCGCGCAGCAATGGTGCGCCCGCGTGGCGAATCAACGGCGGCCTGCCGTGGATCACCAATTTGCGCAAGCAGGGTTTCGTCGCGGCGGCGGCCGTCGATCACGAAGCCGGCGGCCCGCCCTCGATTTTCGCCATTGCCCACGATGCTCCGGGCGTGACGCGCAGCGATGATCTCGATCTGATCGGACTGCGCGGCACGAACACTGCCGCGCTGCAAATGGCCGATACGCTCCTCACTGACGACGACCGCATCACGGACGACGCGCCCGCCTGGCTTGTGCGTGTGCGCCCGGCGTTCCTCGGGCTGCAATGCGGCATGTCGCTGGGGTTAGCGCGTCGCAGTCTGGCCGCCACCCACGAAGGCGGACCGGGCGCGCGCGCGGCCGTGGCCGACGACGTTGCCGCGTTGACCGACCAACTTGATACACTCACCACACGCCTGAAGACGGGTGTGACGCAGGGCGACTTCGTCGACACCCCGGCGAGTCTGTTCAAGCTGCGCATTGCGCTCGCGGAGCTGGTTCACGACGCCGCCACGCTGGAAGTGCAGACTGGCGGCGGACGCGGTTATCTGCGCGGACTCTCGGGTCTGGCGCGGCGTCAACGCGAGGCGGCCTTCGTGCCGATCGTCACACCGAGCCTCGTGCAGTTGAAGAACCAGCTAGCGGCACAACGGGCGCAACACATCAAACTCGGAACGGTTTCATGACCCAACCCACGGCGACGCAACGCGCGCATACCGACACGTTCATCGCCACCGCGCGCGAGGATGCCTCGCGCGCTTCGTCATTGGCCGCGCCCTTTCTGACCCTGCGCAATATCGGCTTGTCGTATGGCGAGCGCGCGATTCTGCGGGGCGTCGATCTCTCGGTCGCACCAGGCGAACTCGTCTCCGTGCTCGGCCCCAGCGGCTCGGGTAAATCGACGCTCCTGCGCATTGCTGCCGGACTGCTCACGCCTAGCGACGGCTCGGTCACAGTGGACGATACGCCGCTCACCGGTCCGCGCCCCGACGTCGCACTCGCTTTTCAGGACCCTTGCCTGCTGCCGTGGCTCTCGGTGGAGCGCAACGTCGCTTTCGGACTGACGTTCGCGCGGCAGCCGAAACTCGCACGCGACGTGCGACGCACCCGCATCGACGCAGCACTGGCCGAAGTCGGCCTCGCGCACGCACATCACCTCAACCCTCGTCAGTTGTCGGGTGGCATGGCGCAGCGCGTAGCGCTTGCGCGCTGCCTGGCCCGTCAGCCACGTGCGCTGCTGCTCGACGAACCCTTCGGCGCACTGGACGAAGTCACGCGTGCCGACATGCAACGTCTGCTGGTGACGGTCGTACGCGATACCGGGGCCGCCACCGTCCTTGTGACGCACGATATCGACGAGGCGCTGCTCGTCTCCGATCGCATCGTGTTGCTTGGCAATCAGGGACGCACGCTCGCACAGTGGCAAATCGACGTGCCGTCGCCGCGCGAAGCGCAGGTGGAAGCGCTCGGAGCCCTGCGTATCGAAATACTGCAAGCGTTGCAACTCGCGATGTCCCGCGACGCGACAACGCCTCACCCAACACGATAAGTCTCTACGACGACACCCACGGGGATTCTCAGACCATGTGCCAAATTTCCCGCCGCGAATGGCTCAAACTCGCTTCGATGATGACGGTTGCAGGCGCAGCCCCACTGCTGGCATCGGCCGCCGCGCGTGCCGCCGCTGAGCCGGATGCCCCGTTGCGCATCGGTTATCTGCCGATCACGGACGCGACGCCACTGCTCGTGGCACATAACAACGGCTATTTCGAACAGGCTGGCATCAAGGCGGAGAAGCCGACGTTGCTGCGCAGTTGGGCGCAGTTGATCGAAGCGTTCCTGTCAGGCCAGGTCAACGTCGTTCATTTGCTCTCCCCCATGACGGTCTGGGCACGCTACGGCAGTCAGGCGCAAGCCAAGGTCGTGGCGTGGAACCACGTCAACGGCAGCGCGATCACCGTAACGAACGACATCAACAAGGTCAGCGACCTCGGCGGCAAGACCGTCGCCGTGCCGTTCTGGTACTCGATCCACAACGTCGTATTGCAGAACCTGCTCGCCGCCAATGGCCTGACGCCGGTGCTCAAGAAGAACGGCGCGCCCGCAGCCAACGAAGTCAACCTGATCGTGATGGCACCGTCGGACATGCCGCCGGCACTTGCCGCAAAGCAGATTGCCGGGTACATCGTGGCCGAGCCTTTCAATGCGGCAGCGGAAAATCTGAAAGTGGGCAAGGTGCTGCGTTTCACTGGCGACATCTGGAAAAACCATGCCTGCTGTGTCGTGACCATGCATGAACGAGACCTGACCGCGCGCCCGGAATGGTCGCAGAAGGTCGTCGACGCCATCGTCAAGGCGCAGGCCTGGACGCGCGCGCATCCCGAAGACGCCGCGCGTCTGCTGTCGAAAGAAGGCGAAAACCGCTACACGCCGCATCCGTTCCAGGTACTGCAACGTGTGCTGGCACCGGCAGCATCCGAGCAAGGCCGCTATCTGGCAGACAAGGCGATCATCCATGCCGACTGGCACGAAAAGCGCATCGACTTCCAGCCGTATCCGTATCCGAGCTACACCGAAGCGCTGGTTCGCAACATGCAAAAGACGCAGGTCGAAGGCAACGCGTCGTTTTTGGCCAAGCTCGATCCGGCGTTCGTGGCACGCGATCTCGTCGACGATCGCTTCGTCAAGAAGAGCATCGCGGCCGTGGGCGGCATGAAGGCCTTCGGCTTGCCGGAAGGCTTCACGCGTCAGGAGATTATCGTTGTCTGATCTTGCGTCCGGCCGCGTGCGGCCTCCGGTGAGCGAAAGCCGCAACGCTGCGGCGCAGACGGCAGGGGCGTCGAGCACACGTCCCGCGCGACGCGCGTGGCTCGGGCTGGCGGGGCTCGCCGGCATCGTGGCGATCTGGTGGCTGGGTATTGCGTTGTTCACGACGTCCGGCTCGCTCGCGTCGCAATTCTCGCCGGCGGCAGCACTCAACGCCCTGCCCGACCTCATTCGCGATGAGCAACTCGGGCTTCACATCCTTGCGAGTCTGCGCCGCATCGCCGTCGGTCTTGCGTGGGCCATCGTGCTGGGCGTGCCGCTTGGCTTTCTGATCGGGCGGGTCCGCTGGCTCGACAAGGCCCTCACCCCGTCGCTGCAATTCCTGCGCATGGTGTCCCCGCTGTCATGGATGCCGATTGCCGTGATGTCGCTCGGCGTCGGTGATCCTGCGGTGTACTTTCTGCTGGCGTTCGCCGCCCTGTGGCCGCTCGTGATGAGCACGGCGGCGGGTGTCACGCACATCGATCGCCGTTGGGTACAACTCGGAGAAAGTCTTGCCGCGACACGCTGGGAAATGCTCTGGCATGTCTACGTCCCGGGCATTGCCGCGCATGTCCTCACGGGCGTGCGATTGGCCATCGGCATTCTCTGGATCGTGCTGGTGCCGGCGGAAATGCTGGGCGTGAACGCCGGTCTGGGTTATCTGATTCTCGACACTCGCGACCGTCTCGCCTATTCGGAACTGACCGCTGTCATTCTCGTGATCGGTGTGCTGGGCTTCGCTCTCGACTGGGCGGCGCGATTCATCTACCGCCGGTTCAGCGGGGCCGCGCAGGAGGCGTAAATCGCGCCAGGCCGCGCCAGGCCGCTACAATAGCGGCCTGAATCCCGATGCCTGACGGAGAACGCATCATCGAGCTCGAACGTTTACTGCAATCTCAGGGCTTCGGCAGTCGCAAGATGTGCCGCAAGCTCATTCAATCCGGTGCTTTCGCCATCGACGGCGTCATGCACGACAATCCCCGCGAATCGATCGACCCGACGGGCCTGCAATTCACGCTCGACGGCGAAACGTGGGACTACCGAGAGCACGTCTACCTCCTGCTGAACAAGCCGGAAGGCTTTGAGTGCTCTACGAGTCCGACGCATCACGAGGGTGTGCATTCGCTGCTGCCATTACCGTTGGCCGTGCGCGGCGTGCAACCGGCCGGTCGTCTCGATCAGGACACGACCGGCATGCTGCTGCTCTCCGACGATGGCCCCTTCCTGCACGCCATGATGTCGCCCCGGCGTCATGTGCCGAAGCGATATGTCGCGACCACGAAGCACCCGGTGACGGAAGAGATGTTGCAGGCACTGCGCAATGGCGTGCTGCTAAGAGATGAGACTGAACCGCTCGCGGCAACGGACGTCATGAGCCCATCGCCCCACGAAATCGCGTTGACGATCACGCAGGGCAAATACCATCAGGTCAAGCGGATGGTCGCCGCCGCAGGCAATCGCGTGGAAGGTCTGGTACGAACCGCCATCGGCGGATTGCCGATGGGGAATCTGGAACTCGGCGAATGGCGCTATCTTTCGCCGGATGAACTGCTGTCGCTGCCGTACGAAATTCCGCACACCGGTAAGTAATTCGCACCGCGGCATGGCGTTCCGAAGTCTCGGCTTCGGTGCGCCGCCACACATCACTCGGCGGATCGACACATCGGCGGATCGGGCAGTTTCAGCGGCCACTCAATCCGCGCAGCCTCCTCCTCCGCCCTCACCGGCCCGTTGCCGCACGGCGCCTTGGCTCGTGCAGCCCCGGCGCGCTAAGTCGCGTCAGTTCTGCTTACCTTCCAGCAGGAACTTCGCGCCCTTGTCCTGACCCAGCGCTTTGACGAGGTAAGGCATCGTCGTTTTCAACGTCTCCTGCAACATATAGGGCGGGTTGACGATGAACATCCCGCTGCCGTGCAAACCCATGCCGCCCGGGACCGGATTGCAGACCGTGAGCGCCACATGCAACCAGTTCTTGATCGGCTTCTCGTCGATCGTGAGCCGCTTCATGCGCTCCGGCAACTGTGCCGCTTCGCGACGCTGCACCAGCGGATACCACACGGCGTACATGCCCGTCGGGAAACGGTCGAGACCTTCCTGCACCGTCTGTGTGGTGCGCGTGTAGTCGCGCTTGTCCTCGTAGGACGGATCGATGAGCGTGAAGGCACGGCGCGGCGCCGGCGGCAGAATTGTCTTGAGACCAGCAAACCCGTCGGCACCGAAGATCATCGTGCGACGCGCGACCGCCCGCCCCTGCGCTTCGAAATTCTCGCGCAACACATCCTGCTCGGTCGGGTGCGCCTCGAACAACCGAAGACGGTCGCGATCGCCGAGCAGTTGCAGTGCGAAATACGGCGAGCCAGGGTAATAGCTCAGCTTGCCGTCCGGATTGAACTCGCGCACGAGCGCCACGTAATCGGCAAGCGCGGGCGGCAGATCGTCACGCATCCACAGACGGCCGATCCCGGTCTCGTACTCCCCCGTCTTGTCGGCCCACTTGCCTTCAAGCGAATAGCCGCCCGCCCCCGCATGCGTGTCGATGTACCAGAACGCCGTGTCTTTCTGGCGCATGTAATCGATACATTCGACGGCGATGAAGTGTTTGAGTACGTCGGCGTGGTTGCCGGCGTGGAAGGCATGGCGGTAGCTGAACATTAGGCAGATCCTGATTCGTCAGGCCGAATTGTAGCCGACGACGCCCCCGTACGGCGTTTCCGCGCCAGCACCGCACCGGCTTTCGCTTCGTCCGCGGCGAACGCCTTCACCGCCTTGTGTCGCGGGCACGCCACCAGATGGTCGTTCACCATGCCAGACGCCTGCATGAACGAATAGCAGATCGTGGAGCCCACAAAGGTGAAACCGGCCTTCTTCAGCGCCTTGCTCATGGCGTCCGAGGCGGCCGACGTTGCCGGCACTTCGCTCAGCGACGCCCAGCGATTCTGCAACGGCTCCCCGCCGACGAATTGCCAGACGAAATCGCTAAAGCGCGTGCCGGACGCTTCCATAGCCAGATAGGCACGGGCGCCCTTGATGACGCCATTGACCTTCAACCGGTTGCGCACGATGCCCGCATCGGCCATCAGGCGTGCCTCGTCCTCGGGACCATATTTGGCAATACGCACCGGATCGAAATTGTCGAAAGCCTTGCGGTAGGTGTCGCGCTTCTTGAGGATCGTGGACCATGACAACCCGGCCTGCGCGCCTTCGAGCATCAGCAATTCGAATAATTCGCGCGAGTCGCGCAACGGCACGCCCCACTCCTGATCGTGGTACTGACGGTATTGTTCGAAGCCTTCGCTCCACGGACAGCGTTCCATTTGCCCCTCGATAGTGGTTGCGCGCACATGGGTGCGGCGAACGTTGATAGACGAATGGGGCAAGTTTGCCAGCAATTGCGGGAGAAGCGAACCCGCGACGGCATCTCCCGCTCGATATTGGGCGCTCAGGCAATGCCTGATCGGAATATTCCGACGATCGAGCGGGATAAGCACCAGGAGGGGAGACGCAACTCCGTCTGCGTCAGACCATCAACTGCCCGCCGTTGACTTCGATGATCTGCCCCGTCACATAGCTCGCCAGCGTCTCCGAGGCCAGATAAAGGAACGCCCCCGAGCACTCGTCCGGTTCGCCCAGACGTCCCATCGGAATGCTCTGACGGAAGGCATCGATCTGCGCCTGCGTGCTGAACTGCTCGTGAAACGGCGTCATGATGACGCCCGGCGACACGGCGTTCACACGAATGCGATCGGCCATCAGTTCCTTGGCCATGCCGCGTGTGAGCGTACTGACAAACCCCTTGGACGCCGCATAGATCAGCGCGCCCGGACCGCCGCCATGGCGCGCCGCAATCGACGTCACGTTGACGATCGCCCCGCCGCCCTGCTTGCGCATCGCGGGCACGACCGCGCGCGAGAAAGCGACGACCGAGCGCGCGTTGACGTTGAGCACTTCGTCGAAATAGGCATCGGTGACTTCGGTGAACGGCGTGCGCGCAACGAGGCTGCCGGCGTTGTTGATCAGCACGTCGATGCGACCGAAACCGTCGAGCACATGCGCCACGGCCGCGTCGATGGCTCCCGTGTCCTGGACGTCGGCGGCGACCGTCATCGCCTTGACACCGTACGCGCGCACCGCGTCGGCCACCGCTTCGGCCTTGTCCGCCGAACGGTTGTAATGCACGGCGACGTTTGCGCCCTGTGCCGCGAATGCCTTGGCCGCGGCAGCACCAATACCGGTGCTCGCACCTGTGATCAGAACGAATTTACCCTTCAGGTCTTCCATGATGTGTCGCTTCCAATGAGGTTGTTGACGAATGCGGAGGGCACGCCGGACGTTGTAACGCCGGTGCCATGCCAAAGCAATGGGGCGGCGACTCGCGCCACCGCCCCATTGTCGTCAACTTACCGGATCGATGTGAAAAGCATCGGGCACGCCCGATCAATCGAGCAGGCGCGGGTCATACGCGTGAACTTCCTGCGTCTGCTCGCCCAGTCCGTCGATGCCCAGTCGCATGACGTCGCCCGGCTTGAGGAACACCGGCGGCTTCTGGCCGAGACCCACGCCCGGCGGCGTGCCGGTCGTTACCAGATCGCCCGGCTTGAGCGTAGTGAACTGGCTCAGGTAGTGCACGAGATACGCCACGCTGAAAATCATCGTCGAAGTGTTGCCGGTCTGGCGGCGCACGCCGTTCAGATCGAGCCACAGCCCGAGTTGCTGAGGGTCGCGAATCTCGTCGGTGGTCACGAGCCACGGGCCGACAGGACCGAAGGTGTCGAAGCCCTTGCCCTTGTCCCACGTACCGCCACGCTCGATCTGGTATTCACGCTCGGACACGTCGTTCACCACGCAGTAGCCCGCCACGTAATCCAGCGCCTTCTCCAACGGGACGTAGCGCGCGGTGGTACCGATCACGAAGCCCAGTTCGACTTCCCAGTCGCCTTTGACGGAATCCTTCGGCAGCACGACCGGATCGTTCGGGCCGGTCAGGCAGTTATCCCACTTGGTGAACAGCACCGGCTCGGACGGCACCGCGAGTCCCGATTCGGCAGCGTGATCGCTGTAGTTCAGGCCGACCGCGAGGAACTTGCCGAGGCCCGAGAACGGCACACCGAGTCGTCCCGGCGAGGCCACCACCGGCAATGCCGTCACGTCGAGTGCGCGCAGCGCCGCCAACCCTTGCGGACTGAGCGTCTCCGGGGTGATGTCGGCAAGCACGCCGGAGAGGTCACGCACCTGGCCCTGTGCATCGAGCAGGCCCGGCTTTTCCTGGCCCTTCGGGCCGTAACGCAGCAGTTTCAAAGCTTTTCTCCTTGCGAAATCAGTTGGACCAGCCGCCGTCGATCAGGTGAATGGCGCCGGTGGTAAACGAGGATTCGTCCGAACCCAGATAGACGGCAAGTGCCGCAATTTCTTCGGGGGTGCCCACACGCCCCATCGGCTGACGCGCCACGAATTGGTCGCGCACCGCCGTCAGACTCGTGCCCGCCGCGTCTGCCTGCGTGGCGATCCGCTGGCGCAGCGACGGCGACTCGACCGTTCCAGGGCAGATGGCGTTACAGCGAATGCCACGTGCGACGAAATCCGCCGCCACCGACTTCGTCAGGCCGATCACCGCCGCCTTGCTCGTGCCGTAGACGCAGCGATTGGCCACGCCCTTCACGCTGGACGCCGCCGACGACATGTTGATGATGGCGCCGCCGCCAGCGGCAAGCATCGCGGGCAGGAACGCCCGCGTCGTGCGGTACATGCTCTTCACGTTCAGATCGAACGAGAAGTCCCATGCGGCGTCGTCGCATTCGAGAATCGAGCCGTGATGGACAAAGCCTGCGCAGTTGAACAGCACGTCGATAGCGCCGAGTTCGCTCGCCAGCGCATTCACGGCAGCACTATCGGTGACATCGAGCGCACGCCGCACCAGATGCGCGTGATCGTCCAGTTGCGCGAGCGTGTCTGCATTCAGATCCGTAGCAACCACGCGCGCGCCTTCGCGCAAGTAAGCTTCGACGCAGGCGCGTCCGATGCCTTGCGCCGCAGCAGTAATGACGGCGGTTTTGCCCGCCAGCCGGCCAGTCATGAGTGTCTCCTCGTGAGCCTGTGGGTAAAAGGGATGAGATGTCGTGCCTTCGGGATGCGCGCTTCTGGTATCGCCTCAGTCCGCGCCTGAGTCAGCCGCCACCGACGCCGCGTAGGCGTCGCGCACGCGGCACAGATGCTGGCGCATGGCTTGCGCGGCGCGCTCGGGATCGCGCGCGGCAAGGGCATCCAGAATGAGACGGTGATCCTGCAAGCTTCGCTCGAGCACACCATCGACCTGCGACGTCACGCGGCGGCTCTTCTTGCCCAGCAGATAGAGGCTGTTGGCGATGCTTTGGAGGAATGGGTTCTCGCAGGCGTCGATAATCGTCTCGTGAAACGTCATGTCGGCCGCAGAAAACGTTTCGGGACTGCCCAGCAGCGCCTCCTCGTCGTCGACGAGCGCATGCAGACGCGCGAGGTCCTCGTCGGCGATGTGCGTGGCCGCCAGCGCCGCCACACCCGGCTCGATGACCAGACGCGCATCGAACAACGCTTCAAGCGTGCCCGCATTCAGCTCGATGATCATCTCCAGCGGTTCGAGCAGTTCGCGCATTTCCAACGAGCCGACGAACGTTCCCTCGCCCTGCCGGATACGCAGCAACCCGAGTAGCGCCAGTCCCCGGATCGCCTCGCGCACCGCCGGACGCCCGACACCGAGCATAGTCGCGAGGTCGCGCTCGGGCGGGAGTTGCTGACCGGGTTTGAGCAGGCCGGTGCGGATCATCGTCAGCAAACGCTGCGCAACCTGCTCCGAGATGGATACCTGCACGATGGGATCGAAAGACATATTGCTGTTCAGTGGTAAGACCAATGAACGAAACAGTACGCCTGTCACCTATGAGATGTCAACGGCAAATGTTGCTTACCCGATCCTCGCCAAACCTGCTTTCGCATTTCGCCGTGCATTCAACGGAATTTCTCGACGAATCCGGACTCGGAGTCAAACGTGTGATCGCGCAAGATCGTTTGTCCATGCGCCTTTCGATGGACTGACGTCACGGCACTCGTCTCGCGGCACGTCAACGCCTTTCGGTTGTCGGAGTGTCACTTTTCTGCGACCATGACTCGTCGCCCCGAGGTTCTCATCGGGGCAATGTTCCCGCCGTTGCTTGATCCGCTGCCTGATCTGCTGTGCCCCGGCTGCACCCTGTTCCCCGTAATCCTGGAGTCTCCGACGATGTCCTCCTCAAAGACCGCCAAGCTAGGCCACTGGACGATGTACATGCCCATCGTGGCCCTCATTGCCCTCGCCGTTGCCGGGTTCCTGCCGAATAGCGCTTCGCTGACGCTCTGTGCCGTCGCGCTCGCCGGCGCCGTGTTTTCCGCCGTGCACCATGCCGAAACCGTCGCCCACAAGGTCGGCGAGCCGTTCGGTACGTTGGTGCTCGCCGTCGCCGTGACCATCATCGAAGTCGCGCTGATCGTCTCGGTCATGCTCTCCGGCGGCCCGGACAAGGCGGGACTGGCGCGCGACACCGTGTTCGCCGCCATCATGATCGTGTCGACCGGCATCGTCGGGCTGTGCCTGTTGTTCGGCGGTGTTCGTCACCATACGCAAGGCTTTCACGTGGAGGGCGCGAGTGCTGCGCTCGCCGTGCTGTGTGCGCTCGCCGGGCTTACGCTGGTGCTGCCGAACTACACCAGTTCGGTGGTCGGCCCGGGTCTCACGGCCTCGCAACTGGCCTTCGAGGGCATGATTTCGCTGGTGCTTTATATGGTGTTCGTCTTCGTGCAGACGGTCAGCCATCGCGACTACTTCCTCGCGAAGGCGCCCAGTGAGGAAGTGCACGTGCCGCCGCCGTCGCGTCGTACGGCGGTGCTGAGTCTGGGGCTGCTGGTGGTGGCGCTGCTGGCCGTGGTGGGGTTGGCGAAGAAGCTTTCGCCGGCCGTCGAACAGGCCGTGGCCGTGGCGGGAGCGCCGAAGGCGGTCGTCGGTATCGTGATTGCTGCGCTGGTGCTGTTGCCGGAAGGATTGGCAGCGCTGCGTGCCGCGCGCGCCAACAAGCTTCAGACGAGTCTGAATCTGGCGCTCGGCTCGGCACTGGCCAGTATCGGGTTGACGATTCCGACGGTGGCGGCCGTCTCGTTACTGCTCGGCCATCAGATCGAGCTGGGTCTCGCGCCGAAGGAAACGGTGCTGCTTGCGGTCACGCTGCTCGTCGGTGTGATCACCCTCGGCACCGGACGCACGACCGTGCTGCAAGGCGCCGTCCACCTGGTGCTGTTCGCGGCCTTCCTGTTCCTGGCCATCGTTCCCTGATCGAAGCCCTGAAAGAAAGCAAGGCACTGATATCGATGCAAGAACGGCCGGGCGGGCCACATGCGCGTCAGCCCGGCAATACCGTCATACCGCCGAAAGCCGATCAGGCCTTGGACTTGTCCTGATCGGGGGCCGTGTCGGCGTGACTGGCATCGACGGCTTCGGTGTCGTCCGAAGGCGCGCCAAGCAGCGCACCCAGCAACTTGCTGCCGCCTGCGCCGCGCTTGCCCTGAGCGCCAACCTGCTTGCCCGTCGGCGGGCCGCGACGCACACCGGCGCCGATCTTCAGGCCGCGACGCTTTTGAAGTTCAAATTTAGTCTGAGTCATGGTGCTGTCCGTAAAGCTTGCGTTCGGCCGGTGTTCGGCCTGGATTCGATGCCGCGCCGGTTTGATTGCAGCGGCATTCGCGTCGATCGTTCAGGGTTCGATTCCGAGGTCGCCCTCGGCTGCCAGCGTCCTGGCCAGCGCGTGCGCGGCTTCGAGCGCATCGCTCGCCCAGCGGTACGCCTCGGGCGTCGTGTGGGTCAGCGGCGGGTCCAGTGTCTCGATGACATCGTCCACATCGCGCCATCCGGTGAAGTGCACCACCCCGTGGAACTGCCCATCCGGCGCGGGCGACGTCTCCGCCCAATAATAAAAGTCATCCGCCAGCAGGCAGCCTTCGAAACCCATAACGATCTGTCGAGATCCCGTGAAAAGGCGGCATCGTAGCACGACGCATGACGAGCGGCATACCGTCGCCAGGCAGTAGAATACTGCCGCATAGCACCCCAAAGACTCTTTATTACCGACATCACGATGTTCACAGGAATTGTTCAAGGCACGGCCACGCTGTCGTCCATCGAAGATCGCGACGGCATGCGCACCCTGGAGTTGGCCTTTCCCGAAGGCTTCTGCGAAGACCTGACGCTCGGCGCCAGCGTCGCCGTCGACGGCTGCTGCCTGACGGTCACGCAACTGCTTTCACCCACGGCGGCGTCGTTCGACATCATCCTCCAAAGCCTGAACGTGACGACTCTCGGCAGCTTCGGCGTCGGCGCAGAGGTCAACGTGGAGCGCGCGGCCAAGGATGGTGCGGAGATCGGCGGCCATCCACTGTCCGGGCATATCGATTTCTCGACCGAAATTCTCAGCGTGCGCACTTCGGATACGAACCGCGTATTGCGTATCGCCATTCCCGAAGCTTTTCGTAAGTACGTCTTTGCCAAGGGCTACATTGCGATCAACGGCGCGAGTCTGACCGTCTCGGAAGTGAATCGTCAGGAGGGCTGGTTCGAGGTCTGGCTGATTCCGGAAACGCGCCGCATGACGACGTTCGAAGACAAGGGCGCCGGCTCGCGTGTGAATATCGAGATCGAGCGCAGCACGCAGGTCGTGGTCGACACCGTGCGCGAAGCGGTACAGGAAAGCCTCGGCCGCCTGCAACCGGTGCTCGAAGCCCTGCTCAAGGAAAAGGGGCTTTCGCTCGACGATTTCGTCGGCGTGCCGAAATTGCCGACCGATCACGCCTAAATATCGCCTGAGCCTGACGCTCACTCATCAAGGACATACATGCAATTAGCTACGTGGAACGTCAACTCGCTCAAGGTTCGTCTCGGGCACGTACAGGATTGGCTACGCAGCAATCCGGTCGACGTCCTGTGCCTTCAGGAACTGAAGCTGACCGACGAGAACTTTCCGCTCACGGAGATCGCCGCCCTCGGCTACACGTCGCACTTCACCGGTCAGAAGACGTATAACGGTGTCGCGCTGCTGGTCAATCACGCGAAAGTGGGCGAAGCGACGGATATCGTGAAGAATCTGCCGAACTTCCCCGACGAGCAGCAACGCCTCATTACCGCGACCATCGGCGGCGTTCGCGTCGTGTGCGGCTATTTTCCGAACGGCCAGTCGCTCGAATCCGACAAGTTCGCCTACAAGCTGAACTGGCTCGACGCCCTCATCCACTGGCTGTCGGATGAGATGCAACGCCACTCGCAGCTTGCCGTGCTCGGCGACTACAACATCGCCCCGGAAGATCGCGATGTGCACGACCCGGCCAAATGGGTAGGCTGCAATCTGGTGTCGCCCCAGGAGCGTCAGGCGTTTGCGCGATTGCAGGGCCTCGGCCTGCGCGACACCTTCCGCATGTTCGATCAGCCAGAGAAGACGTTCAGCTGGTGGGACTACCGCATGGGCGCGTTCCGACGCAACGCGGGCCTGCGCATCGATCACATTCTCGCCTCGGGCGCATTGGCCGAGCGCTGCACCGCCTGCGAAATCGATCGTGTGCCGCGCACCTGGGAACAGCCCTCGGATCACACGCCTGTCGTCGCCACGTTCAAGGATTGACGCGCAGACGTAGCCAATAAGGAACGGCACCCGAGGGTGCCGTTTTTTCGTCGCCGCCAACGATCCGTCAATGACTGGCGCGAGGATCGGTCAACCGGGACTCGTAGACGAAGCAGCGAATCGCCGCCTTGTTGCGAGTGTCCATCTGCATGAATTCGAGCCCATAGGCCCACGTGCCGTCCGCGCGCGGACCTTCAACGCTTCGCACCGCCGCCATGCCGAGAATCGGCACGATGTCCGCACCGATGGGTACCCGGAACTGCAACGCCACATGATGGCAGCCCTCCGGCAACGGCGCCTTCGCGACGATGCCCGCGCCATCGGCACTGATATCGCGTACCAGCACCAGCCACTCCGGCGTGTCCTGCGGATCGGCCAGCAGGCGCCGGAACGAGGCCCGCGACGTCTCGTCGATCGGCGAGAGCCGTGCCACAAGCCGTGTGTCGACGCGAGGCGTGCGACGCACCGGCGTCTCGCGCACCTGCGCAGGACGCGACAGCACCACGTAATCGAACGGACCGTGGTGCACGCTATGCACGTCGCAAGTGAATTCGTACAGGTTATCGCCCGGAAAGGTCCAGAGCGCCAGCTTGTCGCCTGCGGTCACCGGCAAGCGTGTCTCGCCCGCCGAGGGCGGTGTGATGAGCAGCATGCCGTTGGGCGCCCGCCCGATCAGACGGGCCCGCACGCGAGCGGTCTCGGCGTCCGGCGCGACCCGCACCTGAAGCCATACGCCAATCGGCAGCGGGACCGGCAGACCGTGCAGGTAAACCGTCGAACCACCGGTGCCGAGCGGAGACGCCGAATTCGCCGCCTCCGTGCGCCCCGCCGCCTCGCCCGTCGTCGCCCCGTCGGGCAGCGGCCGGTGCGGCGCAAACATGGTGAAAAGCCAATCGAGATCGGCTTCGGAGGGCAATCGCTCGCCCGCCGCCAGCAACGGTGTGCCGTCGGCGTCGAACAAAGGCCAGGAAAGAGGAGCGTGTGCGTCAAGCTCGCGACGATTGACCGCCACGAACCCCGGATAGCCTGACGCAATACAAGTCGAGTGCATGATGCCTGGGAGGGTACGAAACCCCTGAGAGCCTGGGAACAAGGCTTTGGCCTTCCCCGCATTCCCGCCCGTGGGGCTGCGTCTTTGGCAACCCTCTACGTGCAGGCATCCGTGGCCAAAACCCCACAAATGTCGCCAACTTACAGAAATGCCACGCGCCCCGCCGACTGGAAGCGCTGCCCATCACGGCAACGCATTGCGCGTACGTATTTTTACCACGAAAGCGCGGTCATTCCGATGGCGGAATATCAGCCAAAACGCCCCTCATTCCCGGATTCGCATCCCGCGTGACAGCTTCGCGCAAGGTCGGCATTGCCAAGGCTCGGCGAACCGCGTCGGCGGGAAGCGGAAACCGGACAGCCCAGAACCATGGCAACGTGTGATGACACGCCTGCGCCAGCCCCGGTAAATCGCGCACATCCGGACAAGTGATCCATTCGGCCAGGCACTGCGCCAGTTGACGCGCCGAACTGGCTTCATTGGCCAGACAAGCCCGCAGCGCGAGTGCTTGCGTTACCCCACGCCATAAGGCATCACCGGCCATCGCCTCGTTGAGGACTGCCAGTGCGTACTGACGACACGCGAGACGCTGACGCTGCACCTCGGTATCACCCGCCCTCGATGGCAAATACCACTCCGGTTGGGTCGCGAGCCATCCGAGGCCCGCGGCGACAGAAACGAGTCGGACACGACGCGACATCGAAACACTCATCGGCGCGTCGGCATCGGCGGAAAATAACGGCCATTCACGAAACACCTCCTCGATGTCTGCGTGCCCTGCCGAGCGCAGCGTGACCTGTGCGGGCACCGACGAGGTGCCGATCAACATGCCGACCCGGTCCGTCAGGCTCAGCGCCGGATGTCGCGCGTCCGTCGCCTCTTTCGCGACGGTTTCTACCACCGGCTGCCACCCGCCACCGCACGATATCCTCGCCCGTGCCCGCGCGTCATCACCGAGCCAGCGCCCCGTCAGCCGGATAAGTGCATCGAGTGGACACTCCACCGGCCAGACACCCGCGAGGAAGCCGAACGTCCACAACAAGCCCTGAAGCTGTCGCATCGTGCCCGGCACGTAATCCTCCGGCGACGTGTCATCGCGAACCACCACCCTCGCACCGGCCCAGCGCCAGCCGAGTACGGACGCCTGTGCGAATGCCGCCTCCCCTGCCGTCGACGGTCCTGTCGTCGCCGAGCCAAGCACACCGGATAACAGCGACCTCGGCAACCGCGCGGCGGCCCCGCCATCGGACCGAATCAACACGACGCAGGCGGCGTCCAGCGCATCGACGCCATCCGCCGAAAGCGCCGTGTAGAGGTGAGCCGGGAGCGCCTCCAGCCATGCGACGCGCAGCGCACTAGCTCGGGTATCGTTGCCGTTCCCGACACCTTCCCCGGCCCAGTAGAGGGTTTGACACATGGCGCCGGCATACGGCCACACCGCCTTGGATGAGGCCTTGACACAGCGGCCATGCAACGCCGTCATTAGCGCCGGTACGGCCCATTTCGCTTCGTGGCACGACAGCCGCGTGTCCGTCAACGCCTCGAGCTTGCGAGCCACCCACTGTGTGCGCAATGCAGCGAACCCCTCATGCGCGCCCAAACCGCCCGCCTCGCTCGGCGCCACCAGCAGCCGCCCCAGCCACTCGCTTTGCTGAACGTGCTCGGGCAATCGATGCAACGATGGCGCCGTATCGGTCGCCGGCGCCCCAAGTCCGGACCGGTGCCGCAGCGCCCCGAGCAGTTGCAGGAAGACGCTGGCACGCATGGCGGGCTGATCGACGGGGAATGTCATCCACGATTTCACGACATCGTCGAGTTCTGCGGGCGTCAACCGCTTCAGCCACGCGGCATCGAGACGCAGACGTGAGTCGTACCACTGCGAAGCGCCGAGATCGCAGTGGCGTCCGATGCGAATGCGCTTGAGGCTGGCCCCGCAAAACCGGACCTGACGCATATCGCACGACTCGAACAGCGTGCCGTTGAGCTTTGCGCCACGCGCATCCCATCCCACGAGATCGCATTCGCGAAACTCGGCGTTGCGCAGATCCGCTCCCGACGCTCGCCCATTGCTCATCACGACCGAGACCCAGTGCGAGTGCCTGGCGCTCGCGCCGATGAGCGCCAGCCGGCGCCCGCTACTCTGCGTCAGACGCGCGCCCCGCAAGCGCGTCCCGTGTAGCGCTGCGTCGTCGAGTCTCACCTTCGCGAACGTCAACGCCTCACAACGGGCTTCACTCAGGTCTGCACCACGCATCATGGTGTGCAAGAGTTCTGCGCCACGAAGATCCGCACGGACCAGACGCGTCCCGGACAAATCCGCCGCACGAAAGCCGACCTCGCGCAAATCTGCGCGCTCGAAATTGGCGTTCACATGATTGGAAAAAGCGAAGTCTGCCCGACGCAGCATCGCGTTGCACCATGAAGTGCCGTTGAACTGCCCGCCGCCGAATTGGGCGCGCAGTGCGCTGATGCCGCGAAGATCCCCACACACCAACGACAGGTCGGGAAGCACGGCGTCGCGCAAATTCGAGAGTGAGAGCGCCACGCTCAGCATGCCTGCCGGCCATTCGCGCATCGGCAGATGCACCCATGACCTCACGTTGAACGCGGCATCGTCCACATCGCTCAATGCACGCCATGACGCGGCAAAAGATGTCCTGTCGCGCGACGCCGAACACCACGCTATCAACTCACACGCGACATCGCCCGCGCGCACACCTTGTGACAGATGAGAAAAGCGCTCTCGCCAAACCCGCTTCAACGCCGATTTGTCGAACGGCAACTCACCGCGGGCAGCATCCGCTCGAACGCATAGGCGCTCGACACTGACACAGCGATCTCGCGCACGTTCTGCCAACGCATGCGAGAGCCATGACATGTGAAGCAGGAGAGTCCGCTGCTCGTCAGCGTCGGCCAATCGCATGGCGCGGCACAAGACGTCCGGCGCGGCTATTGGGTTCGCCGACGGTGCAGAGGCCGGCCGGTCACCTTGCCCCACGGAACGCGCGCCCGCAAACGCGGTGGGAACCAGGGCCATCGAACCTGCCGGGGCTTGTCCATTGCCTGTTACCGTGGGCTGAAGCGGCATGCGGTATCGCTCCTCGGCACGCGCTTGGGCGCATGCACAAAAAGCCACCATGTTGCCGAAAGAACCCGCCGCTGCGCGCTGAGGAATTTCCGATTTAGCCGCGCAGCCCGGGTGACGCCGCTATCGCGTCGTTCACATCATGCAAGACAAAGCTGGAGAGCGTCGCGCCAGTCCGGAGCCCGCACGCCGAAGTTGCGCGCCAGTTTGTCGTTGTCGAGGATGGAATACGCCGGGCGTTTGGCCGGCAGCGGATAGGCAGAAGTCGGAATCTCCACAACGTTCGGACGCTTCTCCGACGCGCTCACGTCGAGAATCGCTTCGGTGAATCCGTGCCATGTGGTCTGACCGGCCGCCGTCAAGTGATACAGACCGCCGCGCTCACGCCAGAAATCGGCATCGACGCCCGTCTCCGTCAGCCCCTGCACCAGCACTTGCGACGTGAGTTCTGCAATCGTGCGACACCACGTCGGCGCCCCGTACTGATCGGCAACGATACGCAGCTCGTCGCGCTCACGGGCAAGTCGCTGCACCGTCAGCAGGAAGTTCGCGCCGCGCGTGCCGTACACCCAGCTCGTGCGCAGCACCAGATGATTCGCCCCGCTGGCGGCGATAGCGGCCTCGCCCGCCAGCTTGGTACGGCCGTAGGCGTTTTGCGGGTTGGTGGGTTCGTCTTCGCGATACGGCGTCGATGAAGTGCCGTCGAAAACGTAGTCAGTGGAGTAATGAACGACAAGCGCACCGAGACGTTTCGCCTCTTCCGCCATGATGCCTGGCACGACCGCGTTGACCTGATAGGCCGCCGCCTCATCCGTTTCAGCGCGATCGACCGCCGTGTAGGCGGCCGGATTGACGATCAGATCCGGCGCAAAGTCGCGCAGGGTACGCGCGACGCTGTCGGTATCGAGCAGATCCATTTCGTGACGTCCGGGGGCGTGCACGTCGCCCATGCCTTGCAGGCAACGTGCCAGCTCCCACCCGACCTGACCGGTCGCGCCCGTCAACAGGATGCGTCTTGCCATGTTACGGCTCCCTTGTTGCGATGTAAGAAAGCAAAGGAGCCTACCCCGTTTTGCTTCAGGATTCCAGCCCGAGCTCCTGGATCTTGCGCGTGATAGTGTTCCGGCCGATGCCCAGACGACTGGCGGCTTCGACCTTACGGCCCCGCGTGAAATCCAGCGCTTCGTTGATCAGCGCGGTTTCGAAGCGTCGCGTCAATTGATCCATCACGTCGGGCGATGCCGAGCGCAGCAACCGCGCGACCTCCCGCCGCAGGATCGGCTCCCAGCTCTCGACGCCAGCCATCCCCGATGCGACAGACACGTCTGCGACAGCGCCAACGCTGCCCGGAGCGCTCACACCACCCGCTCCGGCCGCAGGCGCTGACGACACGGCGCCGACACTCCCGTAACCCGGGTTGCTGCCGGCCGACACCGGTGCCGTCGCGCCACCCGCCGTCCCATTGACATACGCGGCCTGCCCGGCAGACCCCGAAGGCGCCGCCGCCGTCTGGAACTCGGGCGGCAGATCCTTGATTTCAACAGTCTGCGCAGGCGCCATGACCGTGAGCCAGTTGCTCAGGTTTTCCAGCTGACGCACGTTGCCCGGGAACGGGAAGCGCGTCAGATGCGCCAGTGCCGCCTCGCTGATGCGCTTGGTTTCGACGCCCAGTTCGCGCGCGCTCTTCTGAAGGAAGTGACGCACCAGCAGCGGAATGTCTTCGTTGCGCTCGCGCAGCGACGGCAGACGCAGTCGAATCACGTTCAGACGGTGATACAAGTCCTCACGGAACAACCCCTGACGCACGCGATCCTCAAGATTCTGGTGCGTTGCCGCAATCACGCGCACATTCGCCTTGATCGGGCTGTGACCACCCACACGGTAATAGTTGCCGTCCGAGAGCACACGCAGCAAGCGCGTCTGCAAATCCAACGGCATGTCGCCGATTTCGTCGAGAAAGAGCGTACCGCTTTCGGCTTGCTCGAAGCGCCCGCGACGTGTCGCCTGCGCGCCCGTGAACGCGCCGCGCTCATGACCGAACAGCTCGGACTCCAGCAGATCTTTCGGAATCGCCGCAGTGTTAAGCGCAATGAACGGACCCGACGCGCGCGGCGAGTGACGATGCAATGCGCGCGCGACCAGCTCCTTGCCCGACCCCGATTCACCGGTGATGAGCACCGTGGCGCTCGAATGCGACAACCGGCCGATGGCGCGGAAGACGTCCTGCATCGCACTCGCCTGCCCAAGAATCTCGGGCTCTTCGGTGATGCGCTCGTCGTCGGTCGCTTCGCGCAGGCTTTCTTCGACGGCGCGCAGAATCAGTTCGACGGCACGATCCACATCGAACGGTTTGGCCAGGTATTCGAACGCCCCGCCCTGAAACGCGGCCACCGCGCTATCGAGATCGGAGAAGGCGGTCATGATGATGACCGGCAGGCCGGGGTGTCGCTGCTTGGCCATTTGCAGCAGTTCGAGCCCGGAGCCGCCCGCCATGCGGATGTCCGAGACAAGCACCTGCGGCGAGTCGTGTTCGAGCGCTGCGCTGGCTTCGCGCGGGCCGGTGAAACTGCGCACCGGCAGATTGGCTCGTGAGAGTGCCTTTTCCAGCACCCATCGAATCGATTGGTCGTCGTCTACTATCCAGATCGGCTTCATTGTTCACCGTGTAACGTCTATGCCCGGCCGCAGGTGTTACGGCCGACGGCGTGAGGGCCGCATCAGCCCAGGGGCAGCAGGATTCGGAAATCCGTCCGTCCGGGCCGGCTTTCGCATTCGATCAGACCGTCGTGACGCTGTACGAAAGATTGCGCCAGTGTGAGTCCCAGACCGCTTCCCCCTTCACGCCCGGACACGAGCGGATAGAAGATGCGATCACGAATGTCGGCAGGAATGCCGGGCCCGTTGTCGATCACATGCAATTCCAATGCCAGCTTGTGCAATCGCTTGGCAATCGTGATCTTTCGCGCCACTCGCGTGCGCAAAACGATGCGGGCATCGCCGCGCGCGATCTGCTCGCGCAGCGCTTCCGCACCGTTACGCACGATGTTGAGTAACGCCTGAATGAGTTGCTCCTTGTCACCACGAAAGTCGGGCAGACTCACGTCGTAATCCCGCTCGATCGACAGCCCCTGCGGAAACTCGGCGAGCACCACCGAACGCACGCGTTCGCACACTTCGTGAATGTTCACGTCCGTGGCGATATACGGATGGCGATGCGGCTCCAGCAACCGGTCGACCAGCGTCTGAAGCCTGTCGGACTCCTTGATGATGACCTGCGTGTATTCGCGCAGCTCGCGCTGATCCAGCTCGAACTCCAGCAATTGCGCCGCACCGCGAATCCCGCCCAGCGGGTTCTTGATTTCGTGCGCCAGATTGCGGATGAGCTGCTTGTTCATCAACGCCTGATCGATGATCCGCTCTTCGCGTTCGTTCTTCAGCTTCTGCTCGTTCTCGATCAACTCGACGATCACGAAATCGGGGGCGGCTTCCGGTGCCGCCACGATGGCGTGCGTATGCAATGGCTCCTGAGCGGTGCGTTCGAGCACCAGATCGAGGCGTGTCGTCTGAAAGTGATTGGCGATGAGTTCCGTCATCGTCGAGGACAGCACATCCCCGTTCGTGAAGACATCGTCCCATGTCATTTGCGAGAGCGATCGGCGCGAGAGCGCAAGCAGCGCCTCGGCCGCTGGATTGGCGAATACAACGCGCAGCGAGTGTTTTTCGAGCACCAGAAGCACGGTCGGCAGCGCTTCGAGGCCCGGCAGAATACCCGTCGCGGCAAGCTTCGCTTCCCAGGGGTCGACGCTCGTATGCAGCAGCGACGCTTGACCAGCCACCCCGGCAAGCGCTGCGGCGGCGTCTGTCGTTACTTCGGTGGCGTCCTCAGCGGCGGCGTGTGCGGCTCGCTTCGTCTGCCCTTTCTCACCAGCGCGGACACTTTTCATCGAGGTTCGGGGCGATAAGTTCATGGCGAGCCATGAGAGACACGGAACGCATGAGCGGAATGCGCGACGGATAAAAAAGGGGGACGGCCGCGGCCATCCCCCCGTGCTTGTCGAGCATGACGGTCGGCCGCTGGCGTTCCGTCATGCCGGCGCATTCCCTGCGCAGCGATTCGATTACAGCGAGTAGTACAGTTCGAACTCGAGCGGGTGCGTGGTCATCGCGACACGACGCGCTTCGTTGGTCTTCAGTTCGATGTACGAATCGAGCATGCCGTCCGTGAACACGCCACCACGGGTCAGGAACTCGCGGTCTTCGTTCAGGTATTCCAGCGCCTGTTCGAGGCTCGAGCACACGGTCGGGATCTTTGCATCCTCTTCCGGCGGCAGGTCGTACAGGTTCTTGTCGGCAGCTTCGCCCGGGTGGATCTTGTTCTGCACGCCATCCAGACCGGCCATCAGCATGGCCGAGAAAGCCAGGTACGGGTTGGCCATCGGGTCCGGGAAGCGCGCTTCGATACGGCGGCCCTTCGGGTTGGCAACGTACGGAATACGGATCGAGGCCGAACGGTTACGGGCCGAGTAGGCCAGCTTCACCGGGGCTTCGAAGTGCGGCACGAGGCGCTTGTACGAGTTCGTCGACGGGTTCGTGATCGCGTTCAGGGCACGGGCGTGCTTGATGATGCCGCCGATGTAGTACAGCGCGAATTCCGACAGACCGCCGTAGCCGTTACCGGCGAACAGGTTCTGACCATCCTTCCAGATCGACTGGTGGATGTGCATGCCCGAGCCGTTGTCGCCAACGATCGGCTTCGGCATGAACGTCGCCGTCTTGCCATAGCTGTGTGCGACGTTGTGCACGACATACTTCAGGATCTGCGTCCAGTCGGCGCGCTCGACCAGCGTCGAGAACTTCGTGCCGATTTCGTTCTGGCCCTGGCCGGCGACTTCGTGGTGGTGCACTTCGACCGGCACGCCCAGTTGTTCGAGCAGCAGGCACATTTCCGAACGCATGTCCTGGAACGTGTCGACCGGCGCGACCGGGAAGTAGCCGCCCTTCGTGCCCGGACGGTGACCGGTGTTGCCGCCTTCGAAGTCCTTCGACGACGACCACGGTGCTTCTTCCGAATTGATCTTCACGGACGTGCCCGACATGTCCGTGTTCCACTGGACGGAGTCGAAAATGAAGAATTCCGGTTCCGGACCGAAGAAGGCGGTGTCGCCCAGGCCCGTGCTCTTCAGATACGCTTCAGCGCGCTTGGCGATGGAGCGCGGATCGCGGTCGTAACCCTTGCCGTCGGCCGGTTCGATCACGTCGCAGGTCAGCACCAGCGTGCTTTCTTCATAGAACGGGTCGATGTACGCCGTGTTGGCGTCCGGGACCAGCAGCATGTCCGAGGCTTCGATGCCCTTCCAGCCTGCGATCGACGAACCGTCGAAAGCGTGGCCGCTCTCGAACTTGTCAGCGTCGAAGTGCGACACGGGCACCGAGACGTGTTGCTCTTTGCCGCGCGTGTCGGTGAAACGGAAGTCGACGAACTTGACGTCTTCTTCCTTAACCAGGTTCAACACATCTGCCACAGATTTGCTCATGCTATCTCCCGAAAGATTCAATCTGGCGCTGCTGGCGCTCATCGCCCGCGTCGCCGCACCCTCTTAACGAACTCCGTGTTCGGATTCGCCATTGATAAGCAGGAAGCGTGCCAGCGCATCGCTCACCCGCTACATTCCACCCTCGCCCACTGATTTCTAAGGAAATAATCGATTCTGGTGCGTCCTGCCGTGAATTCCCGCTCATGGGCTGAAATTCCTTATTTCGGTGCATGCCGCACCAAAATATCACCAACTCGGTGCATTCGAGGATTATGCACCTTTTAGGTGCCATTCATCGAACTCATTGGCCCGAAATCGTGCGCGTGTCTGCACCGTCATAATGCGTCACCCGAAGCCGTGATAGTGCAAATCCCAAAACATCCGGACGACTCCCAATATCGCGACCGAACAGTTAACACGCATCTAGCGTGTGGTGCACGCTAGAATGAAGGACAACCATCGACTAACGAGATCACAGCAATATGACAAGCGCCAAAGCCATTCTCGATCAAGCCACGCAACGTCGCGCCTCGGGCCAGCTCGCATACACGGGCGCCGTGACGCCGGAAGAAGCGCTGGAACTGCTGAAGGCCGATGCGAACGTTCGTCTGATCGACGTACGCACGCGCGCCGAACTCGACTGGGTCGGTCGCCCGCAAGTCCCGGACGGTCAGTACGCCAACGTCGAATGGGTGCGATACCCGGGCGGCGTCCCCAACGAACACTTCCTCGAACAACTGACGTCGCAAACGCCGGACAAGAATACGCCGCTGCTGTTCCTGTGCCGCAGCGCCGCACGCTCGAAGGCTGCCGCAAAGGTCGCTTATGAAGCGGGCTTCACGCAGTCGTTCGATATTCTCGAAGGCTTCGAAGGCGACAAGGACAGCGCAGGTCATCGCAAGCACGTGAGCGGCTGGTGCTTCCGCGGCCTGCCGTGGCTGGGCGCTTGAGACTACATCGCGGCGTCGTGAAGCTCACGCGCCGCCGCCATTCGGCACGAAGGATCGACGCCCCGGACCTGGCCGCCGGATCGTCAACGACGCGAGGAGACGCGTGATGGACTGGACACATTTACTGACGTTTGCGCTTGCCTTGTTCGTGGGCGCAGGCACGCCGGGCCCCGGCATCGCCGCCATCGTAGCGCGCGTGCTCGGACGCGGCACGCAAGGCGCTATCGCGTTCTCGGCCGGCGTGGCAATCGGCGACGTTGTCTGGCTCACGCTCGCCGTGCTTGGCGTCGCCGCGCTGGCCCATACGTTCTCGGGCGTGTTCCTCGCGATCAAATACGCAGGCGCCGCCTACCTCCTCTATCTTGCATGGAAGATGTGGAACGCCCCGGCGATTGCGCCGGCGGAGCCGCTTGCCGCCGCGCCACGCGAGAAATCCTGGCGTCTCTTTTTCGGCGGCCTGTCGGTGACGATGGGCAACCCGAAAGTGGTCGTGTTCTATTTCGCGTTGCTGCCCAACCTGCTCGATCTGGCACGCGTGACAGCGCTCGGTTACATCGAAGTCGTGGGCGTCACGCTCACCGTGCTGGCGATCGTCTTCGGCAGCTATATCGCGCTGGCCGCCCGCGCGCGACGCCTGTTGAGTTCGGCACGCGCAGTCAAGCGGTTGAACCGTGCAACGGGCACGGTCATGGCCGGCGCAGCGGTCGCCATCGCTACGCGTTAAGCCTCGCATCCTCTCGCTCTTTTGCGTAATCGACGCCGCCTTCGGGCGGCGTTTTTCATTGCCTCCCTCGGCTCGCCCCCACAGCGCATCCCACCCGCCTTCCACGTCTCGCCCGACGAGCACCCATCACGCATTGTTGCGATTCGCGTAAGTATTTATTCGCTTAATTGCCGTTTTTCTGTGATAGCCGGACGCTTAGACTGGCTTCAACGGTCGCGCACCCAGCGCCCTTAGCAAGACAGAAGAACAGGAGTTATTGTCATGAATCGCAAGTTGATGGTTTCCGCACTGATCTCGGCCACGATGGCCGCCGCAGCAGGTTCCGCCTTCGCACAGTCGCGCTTGTCGAGCGACGCCTACCCCGACGGTTCGCCGTACGCCTGGGTCCCGCAAACGTCGCAACTCACGCGTGCGCAGGTCCGTGAGCAACTGATCGAAGCACGCGCCCAAGGGTTGATCCCGCAGAACGACTACGACTACCCGGCGTTCAACACGATGCCCAACGCCAATGTGCCCGGCAAGACGCGCGCACAGGTCTACGACGAACTCGTTCGTGCCCGCCAAAACGGCGAGATGAAGTACTCGAATCCGTAAGCCACGTTTCGTCCCTCGTCATGCCGCCTGCCTCCGGCGTCATGACACGACGCGCGCGGGCTGGACGGCATCTCCTGTCCGCGTTGCGTCACCTCTTCAGCATCGTTGTCCCCTATGTCCCGCCGACAGGCGCGCGCCCACGCCCAGCAACGCAGCACCGGGCAGACCGTCATGCCCCCCCCCCGACCGGTTCTCTTCCCCTCCGGTCAAGCAGGCACCGACGGCTTTCCCACGGGCGCTTCTCCTGTCGCCATGCGTTCCCCGCTATCGAATGGACGCATGGGACTTTCGCCCGCTCCCCCGCCCTGGGGAGCGGGCTTTTTTCATGGCGGGTTTCGCGAGCAGCGCAGGCTGCGTGCTACCATGCAGCCGTTTCAATTTGCATAGACAGGATCATCCGGTGAGTGACATCCAACTAGATATCGAGTGGACCGAGCGCGCAGCGAAGAAGGCCGAAAAACTCGTGCCCAAAGACACCCCGCTGGGGTTGCCGCCGCTCGAATGCCTGCCGCAGGAAGGCGACGTGATGTTCCTCGGCAAGGGCGACAAGAAGCAACCGTTCGTCGTGGTGGAGCGTCAGTACCATCATGAAGGCGACGATGCCTGGACGATCATCCTGATCCTCGACCTTCCGGAGTGATACGCACCTCACCTTGAAGACGTTCGTCGGCAAAGCGGCACGACTATCGACGGCGTAAGCTGCTCGCGCTGCGATGTGAATGGAACGCGCGCAAGGCACGGACGGCACGACAAGCAGGACAGGATTGAACAAAGCGGCGCGGCGACTGGGGAAACCCCGGTCGTCGCGCCGCTTTGCTTCAGGGAGGCCGTTTTCTATACTGAAGACGCGTCTCGAATCGCCTGACAGCCACAGGGAGATCGACCATGATCGTGCCCCACCTCTCCAACGCCCAACTCGTGAGCATGTTTGCGATCGCGGTATTCGGTGCGATCGTCGTCGGGGCCATGCCCGGCAAAGGTGCGATTCGAATGTGCTGGCGATCGCTGCTCGTCGTCGTGGGTGCGGTGCTCACCGTGCTGGCTTTCGAGCTGGTTCCTTTGCTCGCCTAAGACTTTTTTGCGGATTTTCACCATCAAGGGTTGACCCCATGCGGAAGAGCCGATATTATCTCGGTCTCGTTGGGGCGTTAGCTCAGTTGGTAGAGCAGCGGACTCTTAATCCGTAGGTCGAGTGTTCGAGTCACTCACGCCCCACCAAACGAATTTTTGAAGAAGGCTGCGATGCCGTGCAGCCTTTTTTATTCCCGGTAGCATCGGGGCGTTAGCTCAGTTGGTAGAGCAGCGGACTCTTAATCCGTAGGTCGAGTGTTCGAGTCACTCACGCCCCACCAAAGCATTACAGGAAGGCTGCGACGCTTGCAGCCTTTTTTGTTCCCGGTAGTCCCGGGGCGTTAGCTCAGTTGGTAGAGCAGCGGACTCTTAATCCGTAGGTCGAGTGTTCGAGTCACTCACGCCCCACCAGATGCCTCGCAAGGGCCGCACGATGTGCGGCCCTTGTCGTTTGTGCGCGCGCTTTCTACGCAGCGCTCGCTTGCACCTGCCACGGCCATCTCGCACGGCTATCCAATGCCGCTGTCTCACACCGCCACGCCAAGATCAACGTCTCCTTGCATGGATACGCTGTCGTCCAATTCCTACAGTCAATTCAGCCGCAACCGATAGTGCACAAGGCAGCCGCGCCCTAAGCTGAACTCATGTCGCTGCGCGGCGCGTAGCTGGCATTTGCTACAGGAGACGCATCATGAAAATGGCGAAGTCGATACTCGTTGTCATCACAGCGCTCGCGATGGGTTCGTCCATCCTCGGGTGCACGCTGGGTGGCGCAGCAGCGGGCGGCGTCATCGGTCACGAAGCCACCGGCGGCAGCACGGCCGGGACCATCGGCGGCGCCGTCGTCGGCGGCGTGATCGGCCACGAACTCGGTAAGTAATCCCGCAGGATTGACGTTGCTACCCGACCTGTCATGTCGACCGGCCGGGTAGTGGTGCGTGGCACGTCGCGCGCGGCGCACCGCGGCATGTGCGCATTCACAACGCGGCTCGCGCAGTGCGATCGATGCCGTCAACGGCCCACCACGTACAGCGGACTATTCGGTGCGTAGCCGTACATGATGAGCACGTCGCCGACCAGCGCATCGCCCGCAGCTCTCGCCTGAGCAACGCTTTCGTAACGCTTCGCTTGCGCGGTGCACGTTGCATATTGGCGCCCTCCGCCCCTGGCCGGGTCATCGTGACGGCCGATGAACGCCGCCTGCCGCACACTCCACACGAAATGCCCCTCGCACTTTGAAATCTCCGGCGGACGCCGCACCGCCGGGTCGACCGTGTGCGACGCCTCGCCATCCCGATGCAAACGCCACTGACGTTTGATCGCCGCGTCCGACCAACGCCCCATTCCGATGTCTTTTCCTTTGAGTCTTGCCATCACTCCCTCCTGGAATTTGCCTGCGGCACCTCGCGCGCGGGCACTCTGATAATGGTGACCAATAACGGGGGGAATGGGGTTGGGGAGTGTCCGATATGCGATGCCACACCCTACGATCACGCTCCACGCGCCTCGAAACTCGTCGTGCGTCATGCAAAGGACACCAAATAGCGCTCTGCACTCAGCGCACCCACGCAATGTGCGTTCGATTTGCCCTGATTTCCGCTGACTTGCGCTATTTCCCGGCATACATAGCGCGGCGCACACACAACAGATCGGCAACGATTCCGGGATGCTCGCTATGCAGATGATCCTCATTGTCTACACTGGAAGTCCCATTGACGACGATCTCTGCAGGTCTGACGGACGTTTGCCCGGACGGCGCCTGCCCCGCACGCCATGGCGACTGTGACCTTCGCCCCCGCCATCCAACGTCATGTGACCATCGACGAGCAGCACGTCGACGGCGTCAGCGTGCGTGAAGCGCTGATGCAGTGCGTTGCGCGCATGCCCGAGCTGCGCGGTTATCTCTTCAACGATCAGGGATCCCTGCGCCCGCATGTGGCGGTCTTCGTGGACGGACGATTGGTCCGCGACCGACGCATGTTGGGCGACGGACTGACAAGCGCCAGCAGCGTCTACGTCGCGCAAGCGCTCTCGGGGGGATGACGTCAGCGATCACCATCGCGAAAGCCACGCCGGCCACGACAACACGGACAGCCCGGCGCCAGCCAAGGAGGAGCAACATGGAACACGTCACCGGTGCGACGTTACTGGTCGCGACGCGCAAGGGGTTGTTCACGTGGCAACGCAATAACGACACATGGCGATTGGCGTCGAGCACGCCGGATTTTCCGGGCGAACCTGTCAGCATGGTGTTGCACGATGCACGCGACGGCACGGATTACGCAGCGCTCAATCTCGGACATTTCGGCGTGAAGCTGTGGTGCCGCGCACGCGAGGCAAACGAATGGACGGAACTCCCGCCGCCCGCCTTTGCGCCGCAAGCGGCGTCGTCTAACGCCCCGACCGACACCACCACTGCCACTGCCGTCACCGCAACCGCCAACACCGACGCGCAAGCACCGTCGGTCGATCTGCTCTGGTCACTCGAAGCCGCCGGCCTCGATGCCCCCGGCGTGCTCTGGGCGGGCACGATCCCCGGCGGCCTGTTCCGCTCGGACGATCATGGCCGTCACTGGCAACTGGTGCAGAGCCTGTGGGATCGCCCGGAACGTGCCGAATGGATGGGGGGCGGCTACGATCACGCGGGCATTCATTCGATCTGCATCGACCCGCACGACAGCCGTCAGGTGATGGTCGCGGTGTCGACCGGCGGTGTCTGGCGAACGCGCGACGGCGGCGATACGTGGGCGCTGGCGGCAACCGGCATGGAAGCCGACTACATGCCGCCCGAACGCCGCCTCGATCCGAACGCGCAAGACGTTCACCGTCTGGTCCAGTGTCGCGACGCGCCGAACGCCCTGTGGGCACAGCATCACAATGGCATCTTCCGCACGCTCGATTACGGCACGTCATGGCGACGCATTCAGGCCGCACCGTCGAGTTTCGGCTTCGCGGTGGCGGTCGACCCGCACGATCCGGACGTCGCCTGGTTCGCACCGGCACAGCGTGACGCCTGCCGCATCCCTGTCGATGCACGACTGGTCGTCACGCGTACGCGCGACGGCGGCGAATCGTTCACCGCCCTCTCGCAGGGATTGCCGGACGTACCCTCCTACGACCTCATCTATCGTCACGGCCTCGACATCGATGCCGCCGGCAGTACGCTCGCCATGGGTTCCACCACGGGCGCGCTCTGGATCGGCGACAACGCCGGCGAGCAGTGGCAAAGCCTGTCGACGCACTTGCCGCCGATCTATGCCGTTCGTTTTGTCTGAAACCTCTAAATCGACGTGCGAGCCTTGCCCCACGGCTCGCACCAACGATTGCGTCGGAATCGACCACCTCGCTCATCTCGTCGTTTACCCCGTTTCGCTGTAGGAAACCTTCAGTTCGGGTATTTCGTGTCGTATACGAAATGAGACGGACTGGCTTCATCGAATCCCCCCGTCACGCGTCGCCGGACATGTCACACGTGCCGAGCCTGGCGCGTGAGCCAACGTTGCGTCGCGCCTCAACCCGGTATCGACGCGTACTACGGCAAACCGGCGACCACTCCTCGAAACGCCATCGGCGACACGCCACCCGTGTTGCCCGGCATCAAATCTCTAAAAGGAGTCATTCTCTATGCGCATCGCCGACCTCAAGATCCGAACCCGTCTGGCCATCGGTTTCGGCACGTTGCTCGTTCTGCTTCTCAGCATGCTGGTCATCGCGTTGGTGCGCTTCGTTGCCATAGAACGCGCCAACGAGGAACTGCTCACCAGCGCGTGGGCCAAGGCCGACGCCGCCCACACCATCGACGCCATGGTGCGCGGCAACGGGCGGCGTCTCCTGGAGTTCTTCACCACCACGAACCCGGCACAGCGCTCGACATACAACGAACGCATCGACGCGAACCTCGCACGCATGGGCGAAGCGCAGGCTCTGCTCGACAAGTACGTCACGACGGAGAACGGCAAGCGGCTGATCGCCGGCATTCGCGAGCAGAACGAAGCCTTCAAGAAGGCGCGCGCCGCGATCATCGCTGAGCTCGATAACGATCAGCGCGATATCGCACTCGGCATCACGCAGCAGCAAGCGCTACCGGCGCTCGACACGATGCAGACCGAGGCCGCCGAGCTGGTCACGTTCCAGAAGAAGATTCTCGATGAGACGGGGGCCGCCACGAGCGCCGACATCGCCTTTGCGAAGTGGCTGCTCGTCGGGCTGGGTGCGGTTGCCGCCTTCGTCGGCATTCTGGCCGCCTGGTCGGTCACGCGCAGCATCACGCGCCCGCTCGCGCGCGCCGTCGAGGTCGCTGAACGCGTCGCGCAGGGCGATCTCACGAGCCGTATCGACGTGACGAGCCGTGACGAGACGGGCCAGTTGATGGCCGCCCTCAAACACATGAACGAAAGCCTCGACCAGATCGTGCGACGCGTGCGCAGCGGCACTGCCGCGATCGCTTCGGCATCGGGTCAGTTGCTCGCGGGCAATACCGACCTCTCATCGCGAACGGAGGAACAAGCCGCGTCGCTCGAAGAAACCGCATCGTCCATGGAACAACTGACGGCGACCGTCAAACAGAATGCGGACAATGCGCGTCAGGCCAGCCAACTGGCGTCGAACGCCTCGGAGATCGCCGGTGAAGGTGGGCGCGTGGTAGAGCGTGCGGTGACGTCGATGCAGGAGATCGCTGCGAGCTCGACCAAGATCAACGACATCATCGGGGTGATCGACGGCATCGCCTTCCAGACGAACATTCTCGCGCTCAACGCCGCCGTGGAAGCCGCGCGTGCAGGCGAACAGGGACGCGGGTTCGCCGTCGTCGCCGGCGAGGTCCGGACACTGGCCCAACGCAGCGCGGCGGCCGCCAAGGAGATCAAGTCGCTCATCGAGACGTCTGTGGGCAAGGTCGAGGACGGCTCCTCGCAAGTGCGCGACGCCGGGCGCACGATGACGGATATCGTGCAGGCCGTGCAGCGCGTGACCGACATCATGGGAGAAATCTCGGCAGCGTCGAGCGAGCAATCGGGTGGCATCGAGCAGGTCAATACCGCCGTCATGCAGATGGACCAAGTCACACAGCAGAATGCCGCGCTCGTCGAGCAGGCCACGGCTGCCGCCGGCTCGCTCGAAGATCAGGCGCGCAACCTGCGCGAGGCCGTGGCGGTCTTCCGGTTGCCCGGCGGCGACGCCATGACGGCCGCAGACGACGACACCGATCTGGCCGCGAACGGCCCGCGCGGCGCCGTGCTGGCGTTCTCGCGTCAACGGCAGGTCGCATAAGGCCCATGAGGTCCATGAGGCTCATGAAGCACGCGCCGAGCTCGCGCAGCATCGTCTGAGTTCTCGCATGTCCCGACGCCCCGGCCCGTTCGCCGGGGCGTTGTCTTTCGCCGAACGTCAGGCCATCGCACCGCTCGACGCGCTGTCGCACATCGCTGCAAAGCCCCGTCCACGCTGGTCTGGCGGGCGATGGGGCGCTCAGCGCGGCAGAGCGACATTGGAGTATGATGGCTGCTTGCTATGCTTTTTCCCCACCGTCTGAGAAGAGGTGTACTGTGGCCCGAAAGACCCCCATCGAGCGCTACCGAAACATTGGCATCAGCGCTCACATCGACGCCGGCAAGACGACGACGACCGAGCGGATCCTGTTCTACACGGGCGTCAACCACAAGCTGGGTGAAGTCCACGAAGGCGCTGCCACGATGGACTGGATGGAGCAGGAACAGGAGCGCGGCATCACGATCACGTCCGCGGCGACGACCTGCTTCTGGCGCGGCATGGCCGGCAACTTCCCCGAACATCGCATCAACATCATCGACACGCCGGGACACGTCGACTTCACCATCGAAGTCGAACGCTCGATGCGCGTGCTCGATGGCGCGTGCATGGTCTACGACTCGGTCGGCGGCGTGCAGCCGCAATCGGAAACGGTCTGGCGTCAGGCCAACAAATACAAGGTGCCGCGCATCGCGTTCGTCAACAAGATGGACCGCGTGGGCGCTGACTTCTTCCGCGTGCACAAGCAGATTCACGAGCGTCTGCGCGGCAATGCCGTGCCGATCCAGATTCCCATCGGCGCCGAGGATAACTTCCAGGGCGTGGTCGATCTGGTGAAGATGAAGGGCATCGTCTGGGACGAAGAGTCGAAGGGCGTGAAGTTCGATTACGTCGATATTCCCGAGCACCTCAAGGACACGGCGCAGGAATGGCACGAGAAGATGATCGAAGCCGCTGCCGAAGCCAGTGAGGCATTGCTTGAGAAGTATCTCGGCGGCGACACGCTGACCGAAGACGAGATCAAGGAAGGCCTGCGCAAGCGCACGGTCGCCGGTGAAATCGTGCCGATGCTGTGTGGCACGGCGTTCAAGAACAAGGGCGTGCAGGCCATGCTCGACGCCGTCATCGAGTACCTGCCCTCGCCGGTCGATGTGCCCGCGATTGCCGGTCACGACGAAGACGACAAGGAAATCGAGCGCCACCCGTCGGACGACGAACCGTTCTCCGCCCTCGCCTTCAAGATCATGACCGACCCGTTCGTCGGTCAGCTCATCTTCTTCCGCGTGTACTCCGGCGTGATCGAGTCCGGCGGCACGGTGCTGAACCCGCTCAAAGGCAAGAGGGAGCGCCTTGGACGCGTCTTGCAGATGCATGCGAATACGCGTCAGGAACTCAAGGAAGTACGCGCCGGCGATATCGCGGCCGCCGTGGGGCTGAAGGAAGCGACGACGGGCGACACGCTGTGCGACCCGAACCACGTCATCATCCTGGAAAAGATGGAGTTCCCGGAGCCGGTGATCTCGCAGGCGGTGGAGCCAAAGACCAAGGGCGACCAGGAAAAGATGGGCCTCGCGCTCAACCGTCTGGCGCAGGAAGATCCGTCGTTCCGTGTGCAGACCGACGAGGAATCGGGCCAGACGATCATCTCCGGCATGGGCGAGCTGCACCTCGAAATTCTCGTCGACCGCATGCGCCGTGAGTTCGGCGTGGAGGCGACCGTCGGCAAGCCGCAGGTTGCGTATCGCGAGACCGTGCGCAAGAAAGTCGAGGACGTTCAGGGCAAGTTCGTCAAGCAATCGGGCGGACGCGGCCAGTACGGCGACGTCGTCATCACGCTCGAACCGGACAAGGAAAAACCGTACGAGTTCGTCGACGCCATCAAGGGCGGCGTGGTGCCTCGCGAGTACATCCCCGCAGTGGACAAGGGGATTCGCGAGACGCTCAACAACGGCGTGGTCGCGGGCTATCCGGTCGTCAACGTGAAGGTCACGCTGACGTTCGGCTCGTACCACGACGTCGACTCGAACGAAAACGCGTTCCGCATGGCCGGCTCGATGGCGTTCAAGGAAGCGATGCGCAAGGCCGAGCCGGTACTGCTCGAACCGATGATGGCCGTGGAAGTCGAAACGCCCGAAGAGTTCATGGGCAACGTGATGGGCGACCTCTCGGGACGTCGCGGCATCATGCAGGGCATGGACGACATCGTGGGCGGCGGCAAGATCGTTCGCGCCGAGGTGCCGCTCTCGGAGATGTTCGGCTACTCGACCTCGCTGCGTTCGCTCACGCAAGGCCGTGCAACGTACACGATGGAGTTCAAGCAGTACGCCGAGGCACCGAAGAACGTGGCCGACGCCATCGTCACGTCGAAGAAGTGACAACGTTGGAGTAAAGCGCCGATGCGCAGGAACGGCGGTGCAACAGGCGCCGTCGCCTGCGTCACCCGCGACCAACGCCCGCAGCGCCAGCGCCTTTGTCTCAGGATCGGGGGCGTATCGCTAGCGGGCGTTGTTTTTTGCGAGTCCCTGACAGTCCCGAAAAGCCCCCCGTCTCCCCTGCCCCCGCAACATCATGATGAAAAACGTCCTCAGCATTCAGTCCCACGTCGTCTTCGGCCACGCCGGCAACAGCGCCGCCGACTTTCCGATGCGACGCCTCGGTGTCAACGTGTGGCCGATCAACACCGTCCAGTTCTCGAACCACACGCAGTACGGCAAATGGACGGGCCAGGCCCTGCCGAGCGAGGAAATCCTGCGACTGGTCGACGGCATCGCGGACATCGGTGAACTGGGTAGTTGCGACGCTGTCCTCTCCGGGTATCTGGGCGCCCCCGAGCAGGCGAGCTTCGTGCGTGCGGCGGTGCAACGCGTCAAACAGGCCAATCCCGCCGCGATCTATCTTTGCGACCCTGTGATGGGCCACCCGGAAAAGGGATGTCAGGTCAAACCGGGGATCGAGCAGGATCTCGTCGAGCACATGCCCGGCATCGCCGACATCATGACGCCGAATCATCTCGAACTGGAAAAGCTCTCGCAGCATCCGATCGATACGTTCGACGATGCCGTTGCCGCCTGCCGCGCCCTGCTCGCGCGCGGGCCGAAGATGGTGCTCGTCAAACATCTGGAGTACGCAGGCAAGCCGCAAGACCGCTTCGACATGCTCGTCGTGACGAACGACGAAGCATGGCACGGCTCGCGCCCGCTCTATCCGTTCTCGCGTCACCCGGTCGGTGTGGGCGATCTGACTTCAGGCGTGTTTCTCGCGCGGCTGCTCAAGGGCGATACGGTTCGCGCGGCGTTCGAGCATACGCTCGCCGCTGTCGATGCGGTGCTGTCCGTCACGCATCTGGCGGGGCGCTACGAGCTGGAAATCGTCCGCGCGCAGGACGAGATCGTCACGCCGCCGCGCCGTTACGAAGCACGGGCGGTGTGACATCGTCAGTCGGAAGACGGTGAGCGGGTGGCGGATCAGTACGCGCGCAGATGCTCGGCGTGATGCGACAGATGGTCCGCCATGAAGGTCTGGATAAAGTAGTAGCCGTGGTCGTAGCCGTCCTGACGACGCAGATTGAGCGGCTGCCCCGCCTCGCGGCAGGCGCGCTCGAAGATGTCCGGATGCAGTTGCGCTGCAAGGAACTGATCGTTTAGCCCCTGATCGATCAGGATGCCGCCCGGGAACACGGCTTTGCCCGCCTTTGCGATCAGTTCGCTCGCGTCGTACTGACGCCACGTCTCGCGATCTGCGCCCAGATATCCGGTGAACGCTTTCTCGCCCCACGGGCAACGCATCGGCGCGGCAATCGGCGCAAACGCCGAGACCGACCGGAACTTGTCGGGATTGCGTAACGCGAGCGTCAAGGCGCCATGCCCCCCCATCGAATGTCCGAAGATCCCGATGCGCTCGGCATCGACCGGCAACGACTGCGTCACCAGGCCATACAACTCGTCGACGATGTAGCTGTACATGCGGTAGTGCGTCGACCACGGCGCCTGCGTCGCATCGAGGTAAAACCCTGCCCCTACGCCGAAGTCCCACGCATCGGTCTCGCCCGGCACACCGGCACCTCGCGGGCTCGTGTCAGGCGTGATCAGCGCCACACCGTGCTCGGCGGCAAGCCATTGCGCGCCGCCCTTGATCATGAACGTCTCTTCGGTACACGTGAGACCCGCGAGATAGAACAGTGCGGGGACAGCGCGGCCGTCGCGCGCCTGTGGCGGGATGAAGACCGAAAAACGCATCGGCAAGCCGATGGTCGACGACGTGTGACGATAGAAACGCTGCGTGCCGCCGAAACAGCGATGTTCGGAAAGGAGTTCGAGCATGACGGGATCCGGGAGTGTACGGGGCGTCGGCCATGGCATCCGGCGGTGACGCGGCCTCTCATGCGTCGAGCCCGACCGGCCGCCTGTGGCGACATATGGCTGCTATCTTACCTTGCGGGCGCGATGCGTGACATCGCCTAGGCACTCGACGAGAACAGCGCACCTGTCGACGCACGCCAGGGCCGACGCGTTGTCTGCCATGCCTCCGCCACCTGCCCCGCATCCGTCGGGCTATGGCGTGCTGTGATGGGCTTGCGCTCGCTTGATGCCTTGTGACAGGCGAATACGCGTCGCTACGGTTGGCGTCCCTTACTCGTTACCAGGAGCGCCCCATGCCGAAGTCGCCTTTCGATCTCGACGATGTGACCAATCTCGTCCACCACAACGGCATTGCCGCACGTCTGTCGGAGCAGGAAAAGCGTTTGTTGGTGCTGCTCGCCGGGCGTGCGGGCACGGCGTTCGAGAAGCATGCGTTGATGCAAGCGCTGTGGGGACGGCGCGCCCAATGGATGGAAGACGCCGCGCTCGTGCAACTCGTCTCGCGTCTGCGGCGCTCGCTCGCCCCGCTCGGTCTGCAACGCGCCATCGTCACCGTCGCCCGCGTCGGGTATCGCTTCGACATGCCGTCGCCCTCGCCCGCTACGCCCACCGCCGAGCCCACCACCGGGCCGTCGATAGCGGACCGCGGTAGCGAACGTCCTCATGCCATGACCGACGCGTTATGCATTGACGATTCGACGGGCGTCACGTCGCTCGCGTTGCCGCTTCAGCATGGCGTCGCCCGCGACGGGCACGGCGAGGTGCGACGCCATGGCGTCATCGTGAAGATTCCGCAGATCGAGTACCGCCTGCTGTGTGCACTACGTTCCCCCGTCGATGTCGTCCATGACAAACGTACGCTCATCGCGATGCTCTGGCCGGCGCGTCCCGATCAGGACGACACGAACCTGATGCAGGTCGTCTCCCGCCTTCGACGCAAACTCATTCCGCTCGGGCTGCACCGGCACATCGTCACGGTGCCACGCGTCGGTTATCGGTTCGCGTCTTGCGATACCGCGCTTACACGCACCCCGGATCCGACAGACGTATCAGCGCAAACGCCAGGCGCATCGCAACGCGCCGGCACGGGGATGTCGGCGACGTGGCATCGCGCTCGCCTCGCACTTCACGCACTGCGCGCGCTGACACGTCGTTTGCGCTGGCGCGACCGCTGAGCGAACGCGACGCTGGTTACGCCGATGCCGCAGCGGCCAGCGCCGCCCGGCGACGGCACCTGTCCATTCATTCTCAGGAGCCACAGCATGTCCGATACCACGCGTAACATCCCGACGCCCCGCGCACCTCAACAAACCTCAAAGATCACCGAGACCGCCTCGCAAGCAGCAACGGCCACCGCGCAAAGCGAACTCGTCTACCCGACGGACCCGCAAGACGGCGCAACCGAAACGACCTACGCGCAGAACGGCTTCGATCCCGCAACCGGCACGACGCAACTGTCGTACACCTCGGCGCGGGTCGCCCGACGTGTCTATAACCGCTACGCAAAGAACGCATTCGAGGTCTCCGGTTACTACACCGACTGGTCGCAATACGACGGACGTCTCGACGGCGACTTCAGCAACGAGGCCGCCGGACGCGGCGTCGATCTGATGCTGCTCGACCCCTTCGCCTACGACCGATTGATCGTGGGCTTCGCGGGCATCGTCGGCGATCAGGGTGAGAAAGCACAAACGATTGCACGCGCGGCGACCGACTTCGTACGCAAGCCGGATCAGGCCACGTTCGTCGATAGTTGGGGCGACGTGCTCGCCTATCGCAACTGCGGCTTTCCGGGATGGGTCAGCAACGATGTCATTCCGATGTTCCAGCAGTCACGCGCGCAGGGAGTGCTCGGCGGATTGCGTCTGTTGCACGCCAAGAATCCGGCGCTCAAACTCGCCCTCGCCATCGGTGGGTGGACCATGAGTCAGGCGTTTCACGGCATGGCCGGCACCAGCGCGCGACGCAAGACGTTCTGTGCGAGCGTCGTCGACTTGCTCAAGCGCTTCCCGATGTTTACCGAGATCAATCTCGACTGGGAGTACCCCGGCTCACCCGGCGACGACGGCAACGTGTACGACGATACGGACGGTCCGAACTACGCAGCGCTCGTTAGCGATCTGAAAAAGGCCCTCGTGGCCGCAGGACGCAAGGACGTGGAGATCTCGATCGCCGCTTCGGCCAACGTGGCCGACATGCGTCACGCGAATCTGCCGGGGTTGATTGCGGCTGGCGTCTCGCGCATCAACCTGATGACGTACGACTTCTTCGGCACGCCGTGGGCCCCGACGCTCGCTCATCACACCAATCTGCACGACACGAACCCGGCCGACGCCGGTGGCTTCTCCATCGACCGTGCGGTGAACTGGCTGCGGCAGGCCGGCGTGCCCCTCGCCAAAGTGCATATCGGCTACGCGGCCTACTCGCGTAACGCGCTTCAGGCGCAAATCGCACAGGTCAGCGCCCTGTCGGGCACCTATTCGCCGGGCGACGACATCACCGCCGGTACGTTCGAATCGGGCACGACGGAGTACTACGACGTGCTGCGCAATTACCTCGATCTGGAAAACGGCACGGCGCGTAATGGCTTCACGCTCTACACCGATCCGGTCGCCGACGCGGACTTTCTGTACCAACCGTCCAGCGGTCTGTTCATGTCGCTCGACACGCCACGCACGGTGCGGGCCAAGGGGGATTACGTCAAACGCAACGGTCTCGGCGGACTCTTCACATGGACCATCGACCAGGACAACGGGGTGCTGGCCAACGCCGCACACGAAGGCCTCGGGCAGAAGGCGACGGTGTCGCACATCGACATGACGCCGTTCTACTTCAGCGGGAAGACGTCGCTCGACGAGTCGACGGGAGAATGATCATGCGCTTTCTCCTGTCTCGACTGCTGGAACCGTCGACGTGGGCCGGCCTGACAGGGCTTTCGGTGTCGCTCGGCATGTCGCCGGACGTCATGCACGAACTCGCGCAGGCAGGGGCGGCAGTCGCATCGCTCGCGGCGATGGCGCTTCCGGAGAATGCCGCGCGCGGTCGGCAAAACCACGACATTTCCGGGCAACCGTAAGTCCGTTCTGGGACGTAGCAAGCGTAGAAAACGTGGGCAACGTCGACAGCCCTGCCTGCCGCTGTGCCCGCTAAGCACGGGCCGTGAGCGCATCGATATAGCGTTCACGGCCCATGTCAGGAAAAAATCGTCACGATTTCTAAACTTTTCGCTGCACGCGTCGCTATACGGTAGAGGACACGTCACGCCTTGCTGCGCTGCGTCGCGCGGCCAGGTTTTGGGAAACCCCGGAAAGATGTCACATTCGCCCGCTATGATGCCGGCGATGCAAATGGTAGTGACACCCCGAGGCCCCGGCACCCGCCTGTCAGGCAGTTGTGGCAGCGACGTCCCTCAGCAGTGCATGAAAGACGCGTCGCGAAACGCCCGTCGGCACGGCGCTTGTAAAGGGCTGACCAGAACGAGCGCGACGACGCACGATGGCGATCACAACGATCCTGTCGGGCCTTCATGGCCATAGCGGTTGATAACGACCAATAACGATCAATAACGATCAATAACGACCAGATTCACCAGGGATTCACCGGGGGCCTTATGAAGCTGATCCTGCTGGCGCTAGCCGCCTCGCTATTTACGCTCGTCATGATGGTGCAGGCGCGCAGCGAGGCGAGTGACGTCACCGTCTCCAAATCGCAAGCGCAACCGACCGGCATCAACATCAGCGAACGCGTACGTACGCGCAAAGACATGGCGATGTGGAACGCACGCCGCAAGATGCACGCGATCCGTCAGGAGGACTGAAAGGCAGCAACATGCTGCGTCGCACCAAATTTGGGCATCCTCGAACAGCGTCCTATAGTGGAAAGGCACATAGGAGAGGAGATAAGAACGATGCCCGCATTCCACTTCAATCTCTACGACCTGACCTTGTTCCTGCCGATGGCAGTGGCCGGTGCGCTACTCGTTGGCGGCATCCCAGTCGCCACCCGCACCACGCGCTATAGCTTGCGCGCGGCTGGCGCGGTGGTCGGTGCGCTCGTCGCGTTCCTGGTCGTGGAGGCGCTCCCGGTGCTCGTATAGCCGGCGTCGCGCTTCAGAAAGACCCGCGTCGAACGAGGAAGGTCGACAGCGTGCCTAGCACGCAGTGAGCGGCTTTTTCTCGCGACTTTCGATGCCTGCGCCACGTGCGAACCAAGTGCGCGGCAGCGGATGCGTATTCCCTTCGGATCCTGTCGGCGGTCATGACGATGTCATCGCCGCGACCTACGCTGATCTACGGCAACTTCGGTTGCGCTGTCACCCTCTCTGTTGCGCCGCCGACCCGCTCGGCGGCTTTTTTTATGCGGCATTGCCGAGCGACACACCCCCTGGATTCTGCCGCTATCGCGCCGTCTCGCGCGTTGTCCCGTTTTGTTCTGCCATGCGGCGCGCCATCGCCTACAATCACCGGAAGTGCAACGCCATGTGCGTGCTCCCGCCGCAACATCAGCAGGGATCGCGCCATGCCGACAGAGGAGGTTTCCGCATGTCCGACGCGTTCTCCCGCGCCTTTGCCGTCGTCGTCAACCAGTATCGTTCGCCGCGCCAGTACACGGTCTCCGTCGAACGCGCCAGCGAGATGATCGCCAAGAACGTTGGCTTGTTTTCGGACGGGTTCGCCGCCGAACCGCACCTGATCGTGGGGCTGTTCGAAACCGAAGCCGAAGCCTGGGCGCTCGCGCGGCGCCTCCAGCGCACGCGCACCACCATGCAGGCGCTTTTGCAGACGCCTGCGCGTACGGCCTCTCCGACTTCTCCCACCTCTTCCACCTCATCAGCACCTGTCTGGCCGCCGGAGCTGGATTAACGCCGCCCTGCGCTGTTACGAAAAAATCGCGCCGTCGTCCGTCGTTACGCGTAGAATTCGGAATTCCAGATATCACAGATCACCGGCGAAGGCCGGAATGACATGCCGTCTCCCGCCGATTCCTACGCCCAGCGCAACTCGCTGGGCGCACAGCCCTCGCTTGCGCCGCTGGCCAGTTCGCCGGTCCTCATCGATCAGGTCTACTCGCGCCTGCGCGACGCCATCGCCGACCTCACGCTCCCCCCGGGCGAACGCATCCGGCAGGCGGAACTGGCGGACTCGCTCGGCGTGTCGCGTCAACCCGTCAGCCATGCGCTGCAGTTGCTCAAGCGCGACGGCCTGGTCTGCGACAGCGGACGTCAGGGACTGGAAGTCGCGCCGATCGACCCTGATCATTTGCGTCAGCTCTATCAGGTGCGCACTGCACTCGACGGACTGGCCGCCCGACTCGCCGCGCATCGCGTGGTCGACGGCACGCTGCCTGCGCCCGACTTGCGCCGCTTGCAGGACGCTGTCGCGGCGGGCATGACGATGACACGGGGTACGCCGGTGGCGCGTCAGGTGCGTGTCGAAGTGGCGTTCCACACGGCACTGCACGATGCGTCGGGCAATCCGCTGATCGCGCAGACGGTGGCGCCGCAATGGCCGCACATCATGCGCGCGATGGCAGCGACGCTCGACGCGCTGCCGATGCAGGAAGTCGTCTGGCACGAGCATGGCGAAATCGTGGCGCGCATTGCGGCAGGCGACGCCGATGGCGCGGAATCCGCGGCCCGCGAACACACCGAGGCGGACGGCGGGAACGCGCGTCGTGAATGGCTCGCCCGCCTGACACCATCGAACTGAACCGACCGACTGGACCTGATGCCGTCGAACCGGCGGCATCGCACCGACCCGCCATCATGCAAGCCGTCATCTCCGCCGCCTTTCCTGTTTTCGGCCTGATCTTCCTGGGCTACCTCTGTGCGCGTCGCGCCTGGCTCGGCGCCACCGCGCTCGACGCGCTCAATCGCTTCGTCGTCTACCTCGCGCTGCCCGCCGTGCTGTTCCAGTCGATGGCGCAAATCACCTGGGCGGAACTCTTCAATCCCGGGTTCCTGGGCGCTTTCGGCGGCGGGATGGCGGCCACGTTCGCGCTGTCGTTCCTGCTCGACCGCACAGTCCGCGGACGGTTGACCGACGCGAGCATCGAAGGCATGGGCGCGGCCTATCCGAACGCCGGGTTCATGGGTTTCCCGCTGTGTCTTGTCGCATTCGGCCCGGCGAGTGTGCCGGCCGTGGTCGTTGCCATGCTGCTCACGGCGACGGTCCTCTTCGCGATCTCGATCGCGATCATCGAGACAGATCTGCAAGCGACACCCGACTGGCGTCGGACCGCCGGCTTCGTGATACGGGCGCTGATCCGCAATCCGCTGGTCGTCTCGCCGTTCGCCGGCATGGCGTTCGCGGCTGCCGGCGTCGCACTGCCCGCCCCGGTGCTGCACTTCACTACGCTGCTCGGCGGCGCCGCCAGCCCATGCGCGCTGGTCGCGATCGGCATGTTTCTCGCGCAAAGTGCGGGGGCCGCGAAGGAGCCGCGCATCGCTCACGCGGTGGGGCGTCTCGTGGGGCTGAAGCTGGTGTTCCAGCCGGCGATCACCGCGTTTCTGGCATTCCGCGTGTTCGACCTGCCAGCGATCTGGGCACATAGCGCGCTGCTGCTCTCGGCGCTGCCCATCGGCACCGGACCGTTCATGCTTGCGCAACTGTATGGACGTGAAGCCGCCGTCGCATCACGCGCGATTCTGATTTCGACGGTGCTTTCGGTGGTGACGGTATCGTTGCTGATCGGCTGGTTCAGCCTTCGGTGATCGGCGCATCGCCATCACATTCGGGGACGGGCGAGCGTCAGGCGATGCACGACAGGCGTGCAGGATGGCCGCGCTAGCGCAGACTCACCGACGGCGCGACGACCACGCGATCCCGGCCCGAGCGTTTCGCGGTGTATAGCGCCGCGTCGGCAGCACCGAGCAAGCGCATCGGCAGTGTTTCCGGATCCGCAGTGTCGCGCGGATCGATACTGGCCAACCCGATCGAGATCGTGAGCGGCACGAGCGCACCCTCGTCGTCAGGCACTTCCAGTCGCGCCACCGCACGTCGCACGCGCTCCGCCACCGTCCCCGCCCAGTTCTGTTCGGTCTGCACGAGCAACGCGGCAAACTCCTCGCCGCCGTAACGCGCCAACGTATCCGTCACGCGAAGCTGCGCACGCATACACGCACTCGCCGCACGCAAGGCGCGATCACCCGTGGCATGGCCGTGGCTGTCGTTGACGCGCTTGAAATGATCGATATCGATGAGCAGACACGCGAGCGGCGCGCCATAACGTGCGCCGCGCACCACCTCCTCACGCAAACGCTGATCGAAGTAGCGCCGGTTCGACAGGCCCGTCAGCGGGTCGGTCAGGCCGATGCGCTTGAGACGTTCGCGATTCCACATGTTCTCGAGACACACGGCGACGACCGCGCCGAAACGTTCGAGGAAATCGGTCGCCATTTCAGGCGCGAAGCGTCTTGCGTCGCGACTGCCCAGCGCGATCGCGCCGATGTGACGCCCGTTGCGGGCGAGCGGCATGACGACCGCACTCGCGGGAGGGCGCGCGCCGAACAGCGCCGCGTGGCGCTCGCGCGGCGCCCCGATCCAGAGTTGCCCGTTGCCGCATACGGCGCTGAAAGCGCCGGCATCCTGCGCAATGCACAGACCGGCATCCAGCGCACGGATGCCTTCGGCAGTATCGATGAGGTCACGCAACGTGTCATCGACTTCCGCGAGCATCAGGCGCACGCCGGACAGATCGAAATCGTGACGCAGACGATTGAGCACCACCTCGAGGAATTGACCGAAGTCCGGCGCGCCCATGAGCGCCAGCTCGATGTCCTGGAAACGTTTTAGCGAGCGCTCGTTGCGCTGGACGGTTTCCAGCAGCGATTGCAATGCGTCGAGCGTCGGTGCCTGATTGGTTGCCACGTAAGGTCTCGAAAGACACGCGGCACTGCGCGGCCGCCTAGCGTGCTTGCCCCACCATGATGACTTCATGACGACGCATGTTGCAATGCCATCGTGAAGCGACCACGCGGCCATCATGAGGCCGTTAACGGCACATGCCCATCAAATTTAAGGGTGATGAGAATCTATTTTGCCGTCGCGAAATCGAGCACTGGTGCGTGCTTTCCGCGGTGCTAGGGAAAATACTAACTTCACATGAAAACTATGCGGCGACGCACAAAATCCGCCCATCGTGGTGCATGACGATGTCCGGGCGGGCAGTCGTCCACCGTGCCGGGCGAGGCTGGCACACAACATCGCAGACGTCACCCTTACGCCGCAGATCCGTCGCGATGCAACGAAACGACTCACCAGCGGCCACTTCACAATCACCGGACGCCAGCCGCCATCGCATCGACACACCTATCAAAAGCGTCAGGTACGCATTGCGCTATCGGAGACAAGAAGCGCATCGGCATGAAGTCATGCATAAGGTCGGCATAAGCTATTGAGCGCGCTAACTTCGGCGCACGCCGCGATGACGCAAGCATGAAACGTCGAGTTGACGACGTGCCCGTTGTGTCTGCACCACAACGCCACCTGTGCGCACCGCGTCGCCCTGCATTTTTTCATCGCACGCGCTTGGGAAACGACGCATCGCCATGTCTCACTTCAGTCACCACACTTCCCGGTAAGCGGGAAAATCTGACACGCTGGCGGGTAGGGATTGCTGGACGATCAAAGACTTCGATGGCACGGAGATGGCGTCGAATGCAGGCGAAGGCGCGATGTGGCGCAATCTCGCAGACCGGCCGTCCGGCAATGCCGAATGCATGTCGCATCGCAGCGAAAAATGGCTGGAAACTGGCGTGGATCAACAATCCCACAGTTTCCCTGCTTGACACCTTCCCACCTTTCCCGTAAAAAAACGGGTGCATGAACGTTGTATGGCGAGTCTTGTGTCATCTAATGTCGCCCTCTGCGTCAACTCGGTTGTACCTGATCAGCTTTAATGTCATGCGCTCGCTGAGCATCTCGCTCGCTCATTTGAAAACTTTAAGGATTTAAGAAATGGCAACTGGTACCGTCAAGTGGTTCAACGACGCCAAGGGTTTTGGTTTTATTACGCCGGACGAAGGTGGTGAAGATCTCTTCGCCCACTTCTCGGAAATCCAATCGAAGGGTTTCAAGTCGCTGCAAGAAAACCAGAAGGTCAGCTTCGAAGTGAAGATGGGACCGAAGGGCCGTCAAGCTAGCCAAATCCAGCCGCTGTAAGGTCTGGTGACTGGCTGAGCGATCGCTCACGCGATCGACGCGCCTCGGGCGGTGCGCTAACCCTAGCCGCCGCCCGAACTGAAAACCCCGCCGAGGCGGGGTTTTTTCATGGCTGGGCGATACTGCGCTGCGTCAGACCGCGCGCGGCTTCACGCGACTGGCGGCTTCCACCGCACGACTGCGCGCCACATCGAGATCATCGTCGTAAGCGAGCGCCACGCCCATGCGGCGCTTGACGAAGCTCTCCGGCTTACCGAACAGACGAATGTCCGTTTGCGGCACTTGCAGCGCCTGATCGACACCGTCGAACACGATGCCCTTTGCATCCACACCGCCGTAAATCACGGCACTCGCACCCGGCGTCTTCAGCGTGGTGTTCACCGGTAGCCCCAAAATCGCGCGCGCGTGCAGCTCGAACTCGTTCTGCCACTGCGTGATCATCGTCACCATGCCCGTGTCGTGCGGACGCGGGCTGACTTCGCTGAACCACACGTCGTCGCCCTTCACGAACAACTCGACACCGAAGATACCCTGCCCGCCAAGATTGTTGGTCACTTCACGTGCAATCAGACGCGCCCGTTCGAGCGCGACGGACGACATCGGGTGCGGCTGCCAGCTCTCGACATAGTCTCCACTCACCTGCTTGTGTCCGATCGGCGCGCAGAAGTGCGTCTCGACCTGGGCGTCGGCGCCGCGCGCGCGTACCGTCAGCAACGTGATCTCGTAATCGAAGTCGATGAACCCTTCCACGATGATGCGACCATGGCTCACGCGCCCGCCCGCCATCGCATAGTCCCAGGCGGCCTTCACATCGGCCGCGCTGTCGATCTTGCTCTGCCCCTTGCCCGAGCTGCTCATGACCGGCTTGACGATGCACGGATACCCGATGCCGCCGTCGATGGCCGCCTGCAACTGCTCAAGCGAGTCGCAGAACTGGTACGGGCTCGTCGGCAGACCCAGCGTTTCGGCGGCCAGACGGCGGATGCCTTCGCGGTCCATCGTCAGACGCGCGGCGCGCGCGGTCGGAATCACGCGCACAACACCGTCGGCCTCCAGCGCTTCGAGCATCGGCGTGGCAATCGCCTCGATCTCCGGCACGACCAGATCCGGCTTCTCCGCCTCGATCAGCGCCTTGAGTTGCTCGGGATCGGTCATCGCGATCGTGCGCGCATGATGCGCCACCTGCTGGCCCGGTGCATTCTCGTACCGATCGACGGCAATCGTCTCGACACCGAGACGCTGCAACGCGATGAGCACTTCACGGCCGAGTTCGCCAGCGCCCAACAACATGACCTTCGTCGCGCTTGGCGACAGCGGGGTTCCGATAGTGGTCATTTGCGACCTTTGAAGAGTGAGGAATTAGGGGCGACGACGGGGAAGGTGAGCGCGGGACGATCTCACCTCACGGGCGTCGTACGGGAAAGACGTATTGTAGCGAGCCTGCCCTCCGCTGCGGCGGCCTTCGACAATCGCAGGGGCGAGAGACCCAAGAACGGAAGGTCAAAAGGACGACAGGACGAAAGCGTCGTGCGTCAGGCCAGCGCGCCGCGCAACACGCGACGACAGCTCGCCACCATGCAGGCTTCCGTGTCGTGATAGCCCATGAGCACCCATGCCGTCCCCGCGTTGGTCATGGCGCCCACAAGCGCCAGGCCGACGATGCGCGCTTGCGCCTGCGCCTCATCGCCTTCCGGCTCGGGGGTCGACGCCATGCCAAGAATCAGTTTCGCGAATTCGAAGATGTAGCGCTGATAGGTCTGGTCCGTCTCCGGACTCACGCCCATCACTTCGAGTAGCAGCACACGCGCCGCATGCGGATTGCGCAGGAAAGAAAAGAACGCGTGGAGACCGGCATCGAGACGCGCATCGAGCGTCGGGGCGCTCGCCGCGATGGCCGCCTGCAACTGTGCGAGCAACGATTGCGCGTGATGCGCATAGGTCGCCCGCAGCAGATCTTCCATGTTGGCGAACGCCGCGTAGAAATACCGGTCGTTGAGCCTGGCCAGCCCGCACACCGCGCGCACGGTGGCGCGGCGAAAGCCGACGGTACCGAACACCTCGGTCGCGGCGTCGATCAAAGCCGTACGGCGTGCCTGCTCACGCTGCGCCTGACCTACACCGCCGTAGCGCCGCCCCCGGGCCGGCGCCTTCGCCACTGCATCCGACATCGCAGCATCCCTCGATTCGAGTTCTTGTTCCATTTCGCTATTTGACATCACCCGGACGGAAAACTAAAGTGGTGACAAGCAACACCAAATTTGCATGACCTCATTATAGGTAGCGCGGGCGCCCTTGCAAGACGAGACGGATGGGCGACGACGCACCCCAGACGGAGACAGCGCAATGAAGACGTTCACGGACAAGGTCGCCGCGATCACCGGCGCCGGTTCGGGCATGGGCCGCTCGCTCGCGCTCGAACTCGCCCGCCGAGGTGCGCATCTCGCACTCTCGGATATCGACGAAGCCAGCGTCGCCAACACAGCCATTGCCTGCCGCGCGCTCGGCGTACGTGTGACGTCGCAACAACTCGACGTGGCCCAGCGCGACGCCGTTTTCGCCTGGGCACGGGACACGGCGGCAGTCCACGGCAAGGTGAACCTCGTGTTCAACAATGCAGGCGTATCGCTGTCGGTGCCTGTGGCAACGGCGCGTCAGGAAGACTTCGAATGGCTGATGAACATCAACTTCTGGGGCGTGGTGCACGGCACGCAGGCCTTCCTGCCCTACCTGAGCGCTTCGGGCGACGGTCACATCGTCAACACATCGAGCCTCTTCGGCATCATCGCAATGCCCACGCAATCGGCCTATAACGCCAGCAAGTTCGCCGTACGCGGCTTCACCGAAGCCCTGCGCATGGAGTTAGATCTGGCGGGCTCGCCCGTATCGTGTACCTGCGTGCATCCGGGCGGCGTCGCCACCAACATCGTGACGACGTCGCGCATCGACGACAGCATCGCCGCGTTCACCGGCATCGACGCACAGACCCATCGCCGTCGCGCCAACAAGCTCATCGACGTGACAAGTGCAGAGGCGGCCGCGCGGCAAATCCTGGCGGGTGTCCAGCGCAATGCCCGGCGCGTGCTCGTGGGCCCCGATGCTCGCCGCGTCGACAAGCTGGCGCGTCTGCTCGGGGCGAGCTATCAGGCCCTGGTCGTCTGGTTCTATCGTCGCTCCGCCATGTCGGGCAAGCGTGCGACCGGCACCGCCAGCGCGCACGCCACCACGACCGAATCGTCCACGCACTGACGCCATCACCTGTCCGAGGATCTCGTCATGACGACCCACGCCACTGCTACCGCAGCCGCTCATCAAGCCAGCGCCGGTGCGAACCTCTCGAGTCTCGACGTCGTCATCGTCGGCGCCGGACTGTCCGGTATTGCCGCCGCCCACTATCTGCGCGAACGTTGCCCGGGTACGCGTTTTGCCATGCTCGAAGCGCGTCAAGCGCTCGGCGGCACATGGGATCTGTTCCGCTACCCCGGCGTGCGCTCAGACTCGGACATGTTCACGCTGGGCTTCAGCTTCCGTCCGTGGACGAGCGATCAGGCCATCGCTGACGGTGGAAAGATCCTCGACTATCTCAAGGAGACGGTGCACGCCGAGGGCCTCGCCGACCAGATCCGCTACGGACATAAGGTCATCGAGGCCCGATGGGATTCGAGCGTGGCGCGCTGGACACTCGACGTCGAGCACACCGATGCCGACGGCCATCGCGAAACGCGCGCGATCACCTGCCGCTTTCTCTTCATGTGCAGCGGCTACTACGCTTACGACGCCGGTCATGCGCCCACGTGGCCGGGGATGACGTCGTTCAAAGGCACCGTGGTTCACCCGCAGCACTGGCCCGCAGCGCTCGACTATCGCGATAAACGTGTCGTCGTCATCGGCAGCGGTGCAACGGCGGTGACGCTGCTGCCGAGCATGGCCGCCACCGCCGCCCATGTCACCATGTTGCAACGCTCGCCCAGCTACATTCTGTCGATGCCGCAACGCGACAGCATGGCCGAGCGCTTGCGCACCTGGTTGCCGGCCGGTGCGGCACACCGCATCGTGCGCATGAAGAACGTGCTAATCACACTCGGCTTCTACAATGCCGCGCGACGTTGGCCGCACGCGGTCCGACGTCTGCTGATCAAGCGCGCCGCGCGACAGGCTCAGGGTCATGCCGATGTCGAACGTGATCTCACGCCGCGTTACAACCCATGGGACCAACGTCTGTGTCTGGCCCCGAACGGCGACATCTTCAAGGCAATGCGCAGCGGGCGTGCCGACATCGTGACGGACGAGATCGCGGCCTTCACGCCGACCGGGCTTGCGCTCAAGAGCGGCAAGACGCTCGAAGCGGACATCGTGGTGACCGCCACCGGCCTGCGCGTACAACTGATGGGCGGTGCACGGCTGCTGGTCGACGGCAAACCGGTCGCACTCACAGACACCGTGGCGTACAAAGGAATGATGTACAGCGGCGTGCCTAACCTGGCGTCGATCTTCGGCTACACGAATGCGTCCTGGACGCTGAAGGCCGAGCTGATCGCGCAGTACGTCTGCCGTCTCATCAATCACATGAATGCGCACGATACCGACACATGCGTGCCGCATCTGCGCGACGGCGAGCAAGGCGAATTGCCTGCGATCGGACTGACGTCGGGCTACATTCAACGGGCAGCAGGCGTTCTGCCCAAGCAAGGCCGACGCAAGCCTTGGGTGTTCTATCAAAGCTATTTGCGTGACCTGCGCCTGATGCGCTGGAGTCGCGTCGACGATGGCGTCATGCGCTTCGAGCGGCGTGCCACGCGGCAGTGCGACGCATCGTCGCATCGCGAACCGGCGCCGCACCTTGCTACGATGCGTTCTGAGTGACCCCCTTCCCTTACCCAGCGCTAGACACGACGCCATGCTCATTGCCTATCTGCTCGCCTGCCTCGTCATCGCTTTCGCGGCCGTGGTGATTGTCCTGATGCGATTCACGCGGCGCGTGGCGCTCCGCGCCGAAGCGAGCGTGCCGCCGGATGGCCAGTTTCTCGAGATCGACGGAGAACGACTGCATTATGTCGACTTTGGACACGGCCCGGCGATCGTATTCATTCATGGGCTTTGCGGTCAGTTACGCAACTTTGCCTATCTGCCGCTCGCGGCGCTCGCCCACACGCACCGTATCGTGCTCATCGACCGGCCGGGATCGGGTTACTCCACTCGCGCATCGGGGCGCGATGCCGCTATCGCATGGCAAGCCAACGTCGTCGCCCAGGTGATCGACAAGCTCGAGCTGGATCGCCCGCTGATCGTCGGGCATTCGCTCGGCGGTGCAGTATCGCTGAGGCTCGCGCTCGATCATCCGCAACGGGTGGGCGCGCTCGCATTGATCGCGCCGCTCACGCAACCGGTATCCGACGTCCCTGCCCCGTTTCGGGCGCTCGCCATCCGTAGCGCATGGTGGCGTCGCTGGGTCGGGCGCACGCTCGCCGTTCCGGTCGGCATGATGACGGGACGCACGACGCTCACTTACGTCTTCGGCCCGGAGGACGCCCCCAAGGACTTCCTGATTCGCGGCGGTGGCGTACTGGGATTTCGACCGGGTAACTTCGAGGCCGGTAGCGGCGACATCCTTGCGGCCGAGCGCGACATGTCCGGGCTTGCCGCACACTACGCCGAGCTGACGGTGCCCGTCGACATTCTTTATGGACGCGGCGACCGCATTCTCGACTACCGTCAGCATGGTGAGCGCATGCCGGTCGCCAACCCTCGCATACGTCTGGCGCTCGTCGACGGCGGCCATATGCTGCCCGTGACGCAACCCGAAGCGACCATGCAATGGCTCCAGGAAGTGACCGCACGCATGCCGTCCACGCATGACTACCGTCCCCGCAACGACGTCATGACCGTACCGACGCAAGCCGCTAACGACGCAGCGTGATGCAGCGGAAAGGGTTGCGGCATCGTTCGCGATGTCGCACGACCGCATGACAAGACCTCGCGGCATGACCAGGTGGCGTCCCCCCTAGCCCGCCCGGATCTTCCGGCCTCTCTTCGCCGCGTCGTAGCGTCTCGATTTCAATACTTCGCTAACTGAACGGCCGACACGCCGGCCATCGGGAGTCGCCCGGCCTGCGGTCGACGCTTTCCAATGGCACACTAAGGACTTTCTGAATTCGCGCGGCTCGCGTGCGCACGTCCCATGGCAGATCGACCCGATCGCACCGAAACGCCACCGTCCCCCTCCGGCGAAGCGCCTCGCTCGTCGCTGCGCATGGCGGCAAGTCTGGTACTGCTGCGCGAGCGCGCCAGCGGCATGGAAGTGCTGTTGTTACGGCGTGCCGTTCGCGCCAACGATTTCAGCTCCGACGCCTACGTGTTTCCCGGCGGTGTGGTCGACGCCGCCGACCGCCGCGGCCATGCCGTCTGCGAGGATCTGGACGACAAGACAGCGAGCGCACGTCTCCAGCTTCCGGAGGGCGGCCTCGATTACTACGTCGCCGCCATCCGGGAATGCTTCGAAGAAACCGGCGTGCTGTTTGCGCAGGACGTCGACATCGCCGACACCAAACTCGACGAACCGCGCCTCTATGCGTTGCGCGCGCAACGCGAAGCACTCCACGATGGAACGATCGACATCGCATCGTTTTGCCAGACGTCGAACGTGCGGCTCACGCCTCGTCATCTGCATTACCTGAGTCATTGGGTCACACCGCTGGCATTGCCCAAGCGCTTCGATACGCGCTTCTTTCTTGCCATGCTGCCGGCGGATCAACTCGTCGAAGTGGATCAGATCGAGACGGCGGCCCATCGGTGGATGCGTCCGCAATACGCGCTCGCGCACGCGGATCAGTTGCGTCTGTTGCCGCCCACACGCAAGCTGCTGCAATGGCTCGACGACATGGGCACCGCCACACAGGCCATCGCGACGGCCAGTGCGTTGCAGGAGATCCCGCGCATTCAACCTCGGCTCGCCAACGGGAAACGTGGTCGGTGGCCGGTCACGCCGGACGAACCGGCCTGGGCCGAACTCACGCTGATCGATCCGGAGGAACAAGGAACGGGCAGCTACGACATCGTTCCCGGACGGGTCGTGCAACTCATGCCGGGCGTATTGCGGTTGACCGCTTCGAATCCGGGCATGATGACCGGGCCCGGCACCAACACCTATCTTGTGGGCGGCGGTCCACAGAACGCCTGGGCCGTCATCGACCCCGGCCCCGACGACGCCGCGCATATCGACGCGATCCTGCGCGCTACCTCCGGTGTCGTGCGACAAATCTTCGTCACGCATACGCATCGCGATCACTCGCCCGGCGCGCGGTCATTGAAGGAGAAGACGGGTGCGGCGACTTACGGCATGCCTGCCGTCCACGATGAAGGGCAAGACACGGGCTTTGTGCCAGACGTCACCCTGACGGATGGCGACAAGGTGACGTTGCCGGACGGCCGCCGCCTGCGCGCCATTCATACGCCGGGGCATGCCGCCAATCATCTGTGCTACGGACTCGATGAGGTGAAGCTTGTCTTCACCGGCGATCACGTCATGCAGGGGTCGACGGTCGTCATCAATCCGCCGGATGGGCACATGGCGACCTATCTGGCGTCGCTGGAGACGCTAGCCGCGCTGGGTCCGCAATGGCTGGCGCCGGGACATGGGTTCGTGATGGATCGGCCCGCACAGCGGATCGCGCGGCTCATTGCGCATCGGCTCGCCCGGGAAGCGAGTACGTTGGCAGCCCTGCGGCAGGTCGGTCCGGCAACGGTGGAGACGTTGACTCCGGTCGTCTACGCCGATGTGCCTGCTGCGCGCCACGGGGTCGCCCGACGCTCGCTGCGTGCACATCTCGACAAGCTCGCGGAGGACGGCCGCGCGGCGGTATCGTCCGAGGGCGTGTGGCGCTCGCTGCACGACGGGAGCACCGACTGAGGGGGGCTTCTGACGTTCCACGCCCATGGTGGCTTGACGTCATGACGCCTTGACGCCGCACGGGCGTAACGCATCAAACGGCATCCGGCGCGTAACGCGGAATACGCAAACGCTCAGGCGTCGCCATCCCCCAGCAATTCATCGACGATTCGCTCCCCTGCCTTACGTCCCGCCATTTCAGCATCGAGGCGATTGTCGCGATGGCCGTCGGGTGAGCGCACTTCCGGGCCTTCCGGCTTGTCGTGCTTGAGCACTTGCACCAGATAGTCCCACGGCCCGGCGTACTCGTTCTGAAACGCACGCACGCGGATGCGATAGCCCGCGCGGTAATCGTAGACCTGCTCATGCGACGCGTAGCTCATGACAGACTCCGTGGTTCGAGTAATGGAGAGACGGCAACGGCAACCGACGTCATGCGAACGCAGGGGACGCGATGGCGTCAGGGCGCCCGAACGTCGACCGGTTCGGTATCGGCGCCGTCGGCGATAGCTCGCGCGGCGAACTCTACGATGTCGTCCTCAAACTCGACGAACTGATCGAAGAGCGCTTCGCCGCCGGCGTCGATGCCCGACAAGCGATTGAGCGACGCGCGGCCGATCTGACAGGTCCAGACCTTGCCGTCGACGCTTACCTTGAAGTGCACGGACTCGCCATCACTGCCGAGACCGAGCCCGCCATGCAGAAAAGTGCTCATGACTGCCTCCGCGATGTTCCGAGGATCGAAAAACGCACTGCGTTGCCAAAAATCCTAGCACGTTCGAATTCCATGAGTGACATCGCGGCGACACTCAAAGTGCTCGTCGACCACGACGCGCACGAAAAAAAGCCCACCTGAGGGAGGTGGGCTCAAGAACCGGGTGGCATGGGGCACCATGTTTCCCGGGAAGACAGGGTCATGAACACATGACGAATCCATTATGGGCGGCCCTGCCCGGCCTGGCGTGAAGCCGCGAACCACGAGTTAGACGTAGATCAAACTTTACGCATGTCCCCACGTCGCCTCGACTCCGCCGCCCTGTCGCGTTCGCGTGAGATTGGGATTCAGTTCGCGTCCGGGACGTTGCCCCCCCTACGCAGAGGCCGTTCTCTCCGGCAGAACGAATGGGCATTCACCGAATTTCCCAACCGCGCTCTTCACACGCTCACGACGGCGTCGGCCTTTCCGCCCCGCCAAAGCACAGGCATGTCGCTCTCGCCCGGCGCGGCTTCCTAAACTCAGACGCGAATCGCCCTTGCCGTCCCCGGTCAAGCCTCCCATCAACACTACACAATATTGTGTAAAATGCATTTCGCACATGAAAAGCGCAGACGTCATCAAGCAGTTGAGAGCGGTTGGGTTCACTGAGGTTGCCGTAAAAGGAAGTCACCACAAGTTCCGCCATGCCAATGGCCGCGCGGTGATCGTTCCTCATCCCAAGCGAGATTTGCCCATCGGCACACTGCGCTCGATTCTCAAACAGGCCGGTATTGATCGGAGCAGCCTATGAAATATCCAATTTATGTATGGCAGGACGAGGAAAGTGCCTTCGGCGGTGTCTTTCCGGATTTGCCGGGCGTTCATACCGCCGCCGATACGCTCGATGATCTGGAGCGCAATGCACAGGAAGCGGTGGAGCTGATGTATGGCGACGGCGATTACGTCATCCCATCTCCTACGCATGACCTTCGCAAACTCCGTGAAAATGAGGTTGACGACGGCAACGGCAGTTGGATGTTTGTCGATATCGATTTATCGAAGGTGAGCAACCGCGCCATCCGTCTGAACATCAGCCTGCCCGAACGCCTAGTTCACCAAATCGACGCGGCGGCGGAAAAGCGTCACATGTCGCGCTCCGCTTTTCTTGCACTCGCGGCGCAACATGAAATGATGACGGCGTGACAATCCGACTGCGGTCCATGTCGCCGATCGATTCTGGAACGCACCCCGGAAATTCCCGGGATTGATTGACGAAACGACGCCGTCCATTTGTCGACTTTGCGCGTATCGTCAATGAGCGTTCGCCGCGTGAGGTGACGGGGTTGCGCATCGATCACGCACGAGAGCCAAGAAATATTTCGAAGAAGTGAAAAAAGTGTTGGCAACACGATAAAAATGTCGCTATACTCTTGTTTCTGTTCAGCGAGCAAGTCAAAGCGCTGATCACGGCGGTGGCCGTAGCTCAGTTGGTAGAGTCCTGGATTGTGATTCCAGTCGTCGTGGGTTCGAGTCCCATCGGTCACCCCAAAATTCAATGCATTCCCCGGTAGCGCCCACTTCGTTTTTCAACAAACCTCCCCGTTTTTTTCAATTTCTTCACTTTGTTGGTGACGCCTTTCTCACGCGTCGGCAATCATAGTGACGCATCGCTGTGCCCGGGTCCGCGTGCGCAGCGAAGTCAAACACATCGGCCTCCCAACGCTCTAGTTTTTCTGTGATCGCAACGGGACGACCATCGTTCAACGTGAAATACGCGGGATGCCCAGCGATAAGATAACTCGCTCGCCTCCCGGGGTCGTTCCACTCAGCACGCACAGCAGGATCAAATGACGCGATCCATGCGAACTGCGCGTCCTGCCAGCCCCCTCCCCAACCGCTACGCGTGTATGCCCACCCTTTCCGATTGCCGAAGAGGGCCACGCCCGGAAATCTGCGCTCGCTTGACGACCAGTTGCAAACGCAGCGACCGCGTTCGCAACTTCATACCTTATCCTCGCCACGCTTTCGCTTGGCAATCTCGACGATTACGTGGAGCGACGTGAGATGACGCAAGGTTAAGCGGCAGCAGCGGCAGAAGCTTTGTCGGTAGCGGTTGGGCGCGTACCACTTACGTAGGACTCCAACGCTACAATGCGCGGGACAAGTGAGCCCTCCATCGATCGCGCGAGAATGAACCCTGCGAAGTAGTCGCCTTTGCCTGCGCCCTTCACAGCGTCCAGGAGTGTGATGGTGCCCACTACGGCGTCTTCGCCTTCGCTGGTGTTCCGCCAAAGGACGGCCCCTGCAATGCGCATGTCGTAGTGACAGCCGGTCTTGCTGGAGATGCTCTCGCGTCGAGTGACGTCGAGGATGGTGAGTTCTTGTTCGCGGGGCATTCGTCGGAATTCCTGTGAAAACGAATGTATGGGTCTTTGGGATTGGGATGAGTCCGAAATGCGAGGGCGAATAAAGGGGCTAGCGGACGTTGAGCTTGATCCGCGAAAGCCGTGGGTCGACATGGAGGCCCAAACGAGAATCAACGGACGACGTTGGCAAAACGTTGCCAGGTGGCAGCAGCGGGCCAGTGACGACATGCTTGAAGCGAACAGGTACACATCATCGACGCTGGCGCGTATCGGAAGGGGAACAATTGAAGCGGCTTTTAGCTACGCAATGCTCGACATATGACCGTCATACCGTTCAGAAAACTCTCTCTACTCAGCCGCATCCGTCGAAGGCTTTTTCGACGAAGGCGTGCGAACCGCTTGGCGTTACGGCCCTTGGATCGGGCCAAGACGTATTACAACCCCAAGCAATTTCGGCGTCAAAGATAGGGACATCCGATTGGGCGTTGGGAAGGCCGTCATGACCAGTGCGCTGATGCACCTAGTGGCAGCGGTCGCATCTTGATTTTTGAAGTTCGCGTACGGGACTGATGAAAGGTGATACGCGGGGACCGCCGATATTGACGGCCCCACAGGTTTTACCCCTTCACTTCGGGGGGCCAGCCGTTACCACGTGAGTAAAGAATGATGCTCGGACTAACCGTTCTGTCCGACGAGACCACCGCATGCGCGAAAGTGTCGAAGTAGATCGCATGCTCCGGATCTGTCACAGGTGCTTTCTTTATCTCCTTGCTCGTCGCATCCCACTCAAAGCCCAGGTACTTCCTCTGCTGGTAGAACCAGACGACATGCCCTGGGCGTGGCAGCGTCTCAGGGATCTCGAATCCATTGTCTCCCCCATTGCCATTGCCCTTTCCGCTGTCACCATTCGAAGTGCTCATAAAGGCCCCCAATGATTTAGGTAGATTCAGCCGGCAAACCGGCCAATTCCATCATCGCAGCAGTGCCGGACCTTGAGTTTCAGCAAACTCCGAATAAATTTTTCGATGCGTCGACTCTCGAAATGCACCGACAAGACGCGAAAACGAATTTGATAAGCACGCTAGAGCGGCCACCAACCCAGCCAACTCGAACCGGAGGAAATCATGATCAGTGCCGAACTCGGGCGAACGCTTGAGAGCTACGTTGCCGAGCGAGTCGAGAAGGGCTGGTACGGCTCGAAGAGTGAGGTATTGCGCGAGGGCGTCCGGCTTGTTCAGGACCGAAAGACGCAGCTTGCCGCGCTGGGTGCCGTCATCGAGAAGGGCATCGCCGATGCCGAAGCCGGTCGGGGTCAGCCTGCCGCCGACGTGTTCGACCGCCTTGAGAAGAAGTATCAGGCGAAGGTGAACGACAAGAGATGATTACTCACTTACTGCCGGAAGCTATCCGTCGACCCCGAAACCATTGGTGACTACATCGCGCCGGATAATCCGCGCCGTGCCTTGACGTTCATTCAGGAACGGAGAGACAAGTGCATGAGCCTTGCGGAGATGCCGTTCGCGTTCCCGGTTGTACCCCCTGCGGGCGGTTCGGCATCCGTCACCGCGTCTACGGCAACGATCAAACCTTCTAGCGTGTGGTCGAATCGATGTCGTCCACATCCTGCACAGTGCGCGAAATTACGCTGCGATCTTGTTTCCCCGAGCACGCCGAGCCTCGGTATGTAGTGTCTTAGCGAGGCATCGCATACCTACCCTCGGCGCACCGCCCAAATCGCGCACGATGCCCAGGAACCGACGTCGCGATACGGCGTTGCGCCGAGCTCGATCCATCACATCACCGCTACCGACACGTCGTCGTCACGCTCGGCAAATGCGGCCGCACGCAATTGCGCACGCGCCTCTTCGAACGCACCGACACCCGCTTTGAGACGCTTCGGATCTGACAACACACGACGCCAGCCACGTGCGCCCGGCACACCGCGATACAACCCCAGTGCATGACGCGTGATCGCTCCCAGATACTGCCCCTTTTCGACCTGCGATGCGGCATATTCGATGAGCGCATCCTCGACCGCCTCACGCGACTTCGACGGTGACGCATCGCCATAGAAACGCGCGTCGACCTCGGCCAACACGTAGGGGTTGTGATACGCCTCACGGCCGAGCATCACCCCATCGACGTGCTGCAGATGCTGCTCGACTTCGTCGAGCGTTTTCACGCCACCGTTGATCAGAATCTCGAGATGCGGGAAGACTTGCTTGAGACGATAGGCGTAGTCGTACTTCAGCGGCGGAATCTCACGATTCTCTTTCGGGCTCAGCCCTTTGAGAATGGCATTGCGTGCGTGAACGATGAATGTGGTGCAGCCTGCCTCGGCGATCTTGCCCACAAAGTCCTCGACGAACGAGAATGATTCGACATCGTCGATCCCGATGCGATGCTTGACCGTCACCGGTACTTGCACAACGTCGCGCATTGCCTTCACACAATCGGCGACGAGCGACGGCTCGGCCATCAGACAGGCGCCGAACGCACCGCGCTGCACCCGCTCCGACGGGCAGCCGCAATTCAGGTTGATTTCGTCATACCCCCACTGCTCGCCAAGCTTCGCGGCCCGCGCCAGATCCTGCGGCTCGCTGCCGCCCAATTGCAACGCCACGGGATGCTCCACCGAATCGAAGTCGAGATGACGCGCAACATCCCCATGCAACAACGCACCGGTCGTCACCATCTCGGTATAGAGCCACGTGTGACGCGACAACTGACGGTGGAAAACGCGACAGTGCGAATCGGTCCAATCCATCATCGGTGCGACGCTGACGCGGCGGGGAGGCAAGCTCATGCAAAATCCTCTGATACGGCAAACGCTGTTGTGAATGCCATTCACAAACGACATCGAACAGAACAGCGCGTCTTAATAAATGTAGCCGAAAGTATACGTCATGCCCTTATCGGGCGTCGGACTTGGGTGTGCGGAACCTCCGAGAACCAGGCACCGCAATATCCCCACTATCCGACAGCTTTTCGGCACCACATGTCGACGCACCGGGAGTACACTTCGTTGTCTATTTTGATAACAAGTTAATTAATACCGCGCTAGGAGACACCTCATGACACCGAAGGACCTGTTGCAGGCACTGATCGTCGTACTCGCCTGGGGCGTCAACTTCGTTGTCATCAAGGTGGGTCTACATGGCGTGCCGCCGATGTTGCTAGGTGCGCTACGATTCCTGCTCGCCGCATTCCCGGCGATCTTCTTCATCAAGCGTCCGCAGATTCCATTGCGATGGCTCGTCGCGTACGGCGCAACGATTTCGTTCGGCCAGTTCGCCCTGCTCTTCACCGCAATGTATGTCGGCATGCCCGCTGGGCTGGCGTCGCTGGTACTGCAAGCGCAAGCCTTTTTCACCCTGGGACTCGCCGTGATTTGCCTAGGTGAACGCTTCCGCGCGCAAAACGTCTTCGGATTGCTGATCGCAGCAGCCGGCCTCGCCGTCATCGGCATGCAAGGCGGCGGCGCCATGACACTGATCGGCTTCGTGCTGACGCTATGCGCCTCGCTCAGTTGGGCGACGGGCAACATCGTGACGAAGAAGATCGGCAACGTCGATCTGGTTGGCCTCGTCGTCTGGGCCAGCCTGATTCCACCGATTCCCTTCGCCCTGCTTTCCTACTGGTTCGAAGGCCCCGAGCAAATCGTGAATTCGCTGACGCACATCTCCGGGTCGTCGATTTTCGCGATCGCCTATCTCGCCTTCATTGCCACGCTCGTCGGCTACTCCCTGTGGGGGCGCCTGATGACGCGCTACCCCGCCAGTCAGGTCGCGCCGTTTTCGCTGCTCGTTCCGATCATCGGGCTGGCGTCAGCAGCACTGCTACTCGACGAAACGCTCACGCGCGCGCAAATCTGGGGCGCAGCGCTCGTCATGGCAGGCCTCGTGGTCAACGTCTTCGGCGCGAAGATCAAACAACGTCTGCTGCCGGCCTCGCAGTAGCAAGCCGCATGTGCAACAACGGAAACGGTCGACCCTGACCGTCAAGCGCCGAGCGCCCTGTCACTTCGAATCCCTCGCGCTGGTAAAACGCCAGCGCTTGCGGATTCTGCTCGTTGACGTCGACGCTCATACAGTCGAGCTCGCGCACCGCATAGGCAAGTAGCGCCGCACCGATCCCCTGCCGACGCGCCTCGGGCGCCACGAACAGCATCTCCACATTGCCCGGCGACACACCGAGAAATCCGCGAATGGCACCTGCGTCGTCTCGGAAGACGCGCAAGGTCACTGCCGCCAGATACTCGTGGCGGATTTTCGGACGCAGCCACGCGATGTCGTCGTCGCTCAGAAAATCATGCGTCGCCCGTACAGAGGCTTCCCAAAGCTCGGTGATGGCGTCGAACTCGCTTTCGTTTGCAGTGAAGATGCCGGACATGAAGTGCCCTGTCGTTGGATGTCGATCGAGATACCTGCGTACGCACGCGCCCACACGACGAAGCGACGTGCAGCGCAACGTGATCGCAGCGGCGAATGCGCAAATACGCGCAAATGGCAAAAGCTGAAACGCAAAAAGCCTGATTTCTTGGGGAAATCAGGCTTTCGAATTTGGTTGCGGGGACAGGATTTGAACCTGTGACCTTCGGGTTATGAGCCCGACGAGCTGCCAGACTGCTCCACCCCGCGTCTGAAGAATTAGATTATATGACAATTGCCATCGCAGTGCAACATGACCGGCAGAATATTTTTCCAGTCGCCGTCCGCACATCGATGAAAACGGCGCGCAAGCCGACGTCCGTCCCGATACCACGGGTTATCCCGGCACCCAGTGTGCGTCGCCGCACAGCGCGCGTCGCCGATGATACACTCGCACCAACCATGAACCGACGTCCTCTCATCCAATTCTGCTCCGCCTGCGGCCATCCGGTCGAGTTGCGCATTCCGCCCGGCGACAATCGCGAGCGGCATGTCTGCACACACTGCGGCACCATTCACTATCAGAACCCGCGCAACGTGCTCGGCACGGTGCCTGTGTGGGGCGATCAGGTGTTGTTGTGCAAGCGCGCCATCGAACCGCGACTCGGTTACTGGACGCTTCCCGCAGGCTTCATGGAAATTGGCGAGACGACAGCTCAGGCCGCCGCGCGCGAGACGCTGGAGGAAGCCGGCGCCATCGTCGATGTAGGCGCCCTGTTCTCCGTACTCAACGTGCCGCACGTGAGCCAGGTTCATATTTTTTATCTGGCACAGATGCGCGAGCCGCAGTTCACCGCCGGTGAGGAAAGTCTCGAAGTCGCGCTCTTCTCGGAGGACGAGATTCCCTGGGACGACATCGCCTTTCCGACTGTCGCCAAAACGCTGCGCTTCTTCTTCGAAGATCGTCGCGCAGGGGCGTTCGGCGTGCACCTCGAAGCGTCGTCGGAAGTCGTACCCGGCACCCCGGTCCCGACGCTGCCCGTGCATACGGCGCACACCGAGGACATCCTCACGCCGATGCTGCGTGTCTAAGCGCACCGGCATTCGCGGTGCCTGCCCTCCCGATTTCGTCGACTTCATCGGATTGCCCATGAAGTCGACGCCAAATCCGCAAAGCTAACGTCGTCATGGTCGTCTGGCTCGAAGCAAACGATCCCTTCCCAAGCGTGGACGAAGCGCTCGACCCCTCAAGCGACGCGCCAGGACTGCTCGCCGCCGGGCTCGACCTCTCGCCTCAGCGTCTGCTTGCCGCCTATCGGCAAGGCATCTTCCCCTGGTACTCGCAAGGACAACCCGTGCTGTGGTGGAGTCCCGATCCGCGGATGGTGTTGCGGCCCGAAAGCTTCGTCGTCAGTCACAACTTCCGCAAATTGCTGCGTCGCGTGCTGCGCGAAGATGCCTGGGAAATCCGTCTCGACGTCAACTTCCCCGCCGTCATGCAAGCTTGCGCGCAAGCCCCCCGTCGTGGACAAGACGGCACGTGGATCACGCCCGCCATCGTTGCCGCCTACCGCGCGCTGCACGATGCCGGACTCGCGCACAGCGTGGAAACGTTCTACGAGGGCGAGCGTGTCGGCGGCCTGTACGGTGTGGCGCTCGGGCGCATGTTCTACGGCGAATCGATGTTTGCCAAGCGCACCGACGCGTCGAAAATCGCCCTCGCCGCGCTCGTCGCGTTTGCACGCACACACGCAATAGAGGTGATAGACTGCCAGCAAAGTACCGCTCACCTGGCGTCGCTCGGCGGGGGTGAAATTCCCCGCCAGACATTTCTGGCCCACGTGAAAAAGGCGGTCATGGCCCCCGCGCCGGTCTGGCGTCTGGATAAACAGATGCTCAGCGCACTGGCCTACGGTAACGCAGCAGACAAGGCTCACGAGGTTTAGCAGTGACCCATCCGAACGAACTGCCGCTCTCTCCGCTGTCCGCCCTTCAGTTCTACGCAACGGCGCCCTATCCCTGTAGCTATCTAGACAACCATACGGCGCGCTCGCAGGTTGCCACCCCCAGTCATCTGATCAATTCGGACGTCTACAGCGAACTCGTGCGCGCGGGCTTTCGCCGCAGCGGCGTGTTCACCTATCGTCCCTATTGCGACGGCTGCCGCGCCTGCGTTCCGGTGCGCGTGCCCATTGCACGCTTCGTTCCGAATCGCACGCAGCGGCGGATCTGGAAGCGCCATGCATCGCTCGCCGTCAACGTCTCCGGGCTTCATTACACCGAGGAGCACTACCAGCTCTACATGCGCTACCAGTCGCGACGGCACGCCGGCGGCGGCATGGATCACGACAGCCGCGAGCAGTACGAGCAATTCCTGCTGCAAAGCCGCGTGAACTCCCGCCTCGTGGAATTTCGCGAACCGCCCGGCCATCAGGGCGCAGGCACGCTGCGCATGATCAGCATGGTCGACATCCTCAGCGACGGGCTGTCGTCGGTCTACACGTTCTTCGATCCGGACGTCGAAGGTGCGTCATACGGCACGTACAACATCCTCTGGCAAATCGAGCAGGCGCGTGCGCTCGGCTTGCCGAACGTCTATCTCGGCTACTGGATCCAGCAGAGCCGGAAGATGGTCTACAAGGCCAATTTCCGCCCCCTGCAAGGCCTGATCGACGGCCAATGGCAAGACATGCCCGACGCCATGCTCGATGCAGCGGGTCAGGCGGATCAGTAAGCCCCTGCGCAATCCCTGGTCGACGCGGCGTGTCTGCGACACATCCATTGTCGGCAGTGCGCACCGCGTCCATTTCGCGACGGAACTTACGCAAATTGAGAGTACGCAGAGCGTAGAAAAAGACGCGCTCCGCGCCCGGGATACCGGTAAAATGGCGACTTTCCGATTCTGCCGAACCCGACATCGTGCTTGCGCCTCTCTATCCTCTGGCCCGTCGCGCCCTGTTCTGTCTTGATGCCGAACAAGCTCACCACCTGACGCTGGCCACGCTGCGTGGCGTCGCCTCGCTCGGCCTATCAGGCCTAGTCGGCCAGACACTGCCCGAAGACCCACGCACGGTGATGGGCATCCGCTTCCCGAACCCGGTCGGCCTTGCCGCCGGCCTCGACAAGGACGGCAGTTGCATCGACGGCCTCGCCGCCCTCGGCTTCGGCTTCGTCGAAGTGGGAACGGTCACACCGCGCCCGCAATCCGGCAACCCGAAGCCCCGCATTTTCCGTCTGCCGCAAGCCGAGGCGATCATCAACCGCATGGGCTTCAACAACGGCGGCGTCGAGCAATTTCTCCAGAACGTGCAGTCGGCCCGTTACAAGGGTCCGCTGGGCCTGAACATCGGCAAGAATGCCGACACACCCATCGAGCGCGCCGTCGATGACTATCTCATCTGCCTCGAGAAGGTCTATCCGTACGCAACTTACGTGACGGTGAACATCTCGTCGCCCAACACCAAGAATCTGCGTCAATTGCAAGGCGGCGACGAACTCGACGCCTTGCTCGGCAAGCTCAAGGACAAACAGCGCGCGCTGTCCGATCGTCACGGCAAGTACGTGCCGATCGCACTGAAGATTGCCCCGGACCTCGACGACGAACAGATCAAGGTGATCGCGGGCACGCTCACGCGCCACGGCTTCGATGGTGTGATCGCGACGAATACCACGCTCTCTCGCGAAGCCGTCGCTGGTCTGCCGAACGCCAACGAAACCGGCGGCCTGTCGGGACGCCCCGTGTTCGACGCCTCGAATCGCGTGATCCGCGCCCTGGCGACCGAGTTGGGCGGCGCGTTGCCAATCATCGGTGTGGGCGGCATTCTGTCGGGCGCGGACGCCCAGGCGAAGCTCGATGCGGGCGCCAGTCTGGTACAGGTGTACAGCGGCCTGATTTACCGCGGCCCCGAGCTGGTGCGAGAATGCGTGCAAGCGCTGCGTACGGTCTGACAGGTCGAACGTCGGCGTCCTATCATCCGCCTCATCTGCCAAAGGGAAAACCAGACACTATGAAATCCTGGCTCAAGACGCTTTGCCTCGTACCGCTCGCCGCCGCAGCACTCATCGGTACGTCGCCGGCCCGCGCTGCCGATCTGCTCGACACCGTGAAGTCGGCGGGCGTGCTCAAGATCGGCATCGAAGGCACCTACCCGCCGTTCAACTACCGCGACAAGAGCGGTCAGCTCGACGGCTTCGACGTGGATGTCGCTAAAGCCGTGGCACAACGCCTCGGCGTGAAGCCCCAGTTCGTCACGACGGAATGGAGCGGCATCATCGGCGGCCTTCAGGCCGGCAAGTTCGACGTCATCGTCAATCAGGTCGCGATCACCGACGAGCGCAAGAAGTCGCTGGACTTCAGCGAGCCGTACACGTATTCGGCAGCCCAACTGATTCGCCGCAAAGACGACAAGCGCCCGTTCGCCACGCTCGACGCGCTCAAGGGCCACAAGCTGGGCGTGAGTCTTGGCAGCAACTACGACACGATGGCCAAAGCCGTGCCGGGCATCGACGTGCGTACGTATCCGGGCGCACCCGAGTATCTCGCCGACCTCGCCGCCGGCCGTGTCGACGCTGCCCTCAACGATCAGTTGATGATGGCCTACCTGCTCGAGAACGCGAAGCTGCCGCTCGAAGCCGGCGCCGTGCTGCCCGGCACCAATCAGGCCGTCGGCATTCCGTTCAAGAAGAACAATCCGAAGTTTGCGAAAGCCATCAACGACGCGCTGACGGCCATGAAGCAAGACGGCTCGCTCGCCAAGCTCTCGCAGAAGTGGTTCGGCAAGGATACGTCCAAGCCGGCGCAGTAAAACGCAAGCCGCGTAGCGATAATCTTCGGCCGTCGGACTGCCATGACGCCCGACACCGGAGATGACCCCACGGCCGGCATCACGCCAATCACGCGGATGCCGGCCGTCGTCTTTGCGCGCCACGACACATCATCAGACATCCCCCCATGAATCCATTCGAACTCGCTGCCCAATCCATGCCGGTGCTGTTGCAGGGCACCGTGCTCACGATCAAGTTCGCCTTGATGTCGATGGTGTTCGGCCTGGCGATCGGCATCATCGTGGCGATCATGGGCATCGGCAAAGTACGCGTGTTTCGCGGCATTGCGCGCGCTTACGTCAGCATCATGCGCGGCACGCCGCTGCTGGTGCAGATCTTCGTGGTCTATTACGGTTTGCCGGGCATCGGCATCTCACTCGACCCGACGCCCGCCGGCGTGCTCACCCTCAGCCTGAACGTGGGCGCGTATCTGTCGGAAAGCATGCGCGGCGCGCTCGAAGGCATGCCCCGCGGGCAATGGCTCGCGGCGTATAGCCTCGGTCTGTCGTACTGGCAGACGCTGCGCTACATCATTGCGCCGCAAGCGCTGCGCATGGCCGTGCCGAGTCTTGGCAACAGCCTGATCAGCCTGATCAAGGACACGTCGCTCGTGTCCGTCATTACCGTGACGGAATTGCTGCGCTCGGCGCAGGAAGTGATCGCGTCGACGTATCAGCCGCTACCGCTCTACCTCGCGTGCGCCGCCATTTACTGGGTGCTATCGACGGGACTGTCGGCCCTGCAACGTCGCATCGAAAAACGCCTCGCCCTGCCCGCCCGAACCTGACGGTTACGCAGACGACGTAAAAAAAAAAAAAAGCTGGCGCCCCCTCAGGAGGCCAGCTTTTTTCATTTCGACGGAGGCACTTTGGCAGCGCCGCCGCGAATTCGTTACATCGCAGACTCAACGCGGTGCGCGACGCTCGCGATACATCGCACGAAACGTCTTGCCGCTCGGCGCCGGCATCTCACGCGTATCGGTCCAGCCACCGGCAAGCGGCAGCTTCGAGATGCTGCCGCGATCGCGCCCCATCCGCCGCAGCGCCCACGACCCGAGGCTCGACAGCGTTGCATACAGACGCGGACGCCGAGCCGCAAATGCCCACGCCGCCAACGCCGCGCGCTCCTGCCACGGACGCAACCCGCGATCCACCTGACGCTCACGCAGCTTGCGCAACAGATCCGAAATCGGAATGCCGACCGGGCAGACCCGATTGCACTCACCGCACAGCGTTGCCGCCTGCGGCAGATCGAGCGTCTTTTCCAGACCGACGTAGCTCGGCGTGAGCACCGACCCCATCGGCCCCGGATACACCCATCCATACGCATGGCCGCCGATCTTCTGATACACCGGGCAGTGGTTCATGCACGCACCGCAACGAATGCAGCGCAGCATCTCCTGAAACGCGCCACCGATCAGCCCTGAACGGCCGCCGTCGACGAGCACGAAATACATGTGATCGGGACCGTCGACTTCCCCTTCCGCGCGCGTGCCGGTGAGTAACGAGAAGTAGTTCGACGTGCCCTGCCCGGTCGCCGAACGCGGCAGCAACCGCATGGCGGTTGCAAGATCTTCGAGTGTCGGGAGTACCTTCTCGATGCCCGTCACAGCGACGTGAACACGCGGCATGATCGTGCACATGCCTTCGTTGCCCTCGTTGGTCACCACGGCAACGGAACCGGTCTCTGCCACGAGGAAGTTACCGCCGGTCACGCCCATGTCAGCCGACAGAAACTGCGGACGCAGCATCTCGCGCGCCTCGCGCGTCATCAACGGAATTTCCGTCAGACGCGGCTTCTGGTGCACGCGTGCGAACAGATCGGCAACCTCGTCCTTGTCCTTGTGGACGACCGGCGCAATGATGTGCGACGGCGGCTCGTTGTCGTTGATCTGCAAGATGTACTCGCCAAGGTCCGTCTCGACGGACTGCACGCCCATATCGGCAAGCACCTTGTTGAGTTGCAGCTCTTCGGTGACCATCGACTTCGACTTGATCACCTTCTTGACGTCGTGCTTGCGGGCGATCTCGGCGATCAGACGCGCGGCGTCCTGCGTCGACTCGGCGAACAGCACGGTGGCGCCGCGTCGCGTCGCTTCGCGCTCGAAGATGCCCAGCCAGACGTCCAGATTCTCGATGCCACGATTGCGCCGCTCCTTGAGCGCCTCACGGGTGGCATCGAAATCGATTTCCTCGATGGCGGCCGCACGCGCCGTCACGAACTTGGTCGAGAGTTTCTTGAGGTTGGCTTGCAGACGCTGGTCCGCGAGCTTTTGCCCGGCGCGCGCCTTGAATTGCATCGATTGAACTTGCATCGCGACTCACGAGAAGCGAAGACCGGACGTGCAAGCGACATCAGCGCGCATGAGTCCGGAGATCGGTAGGATCGAGAAAAGAGTGGCGTTTTTATGCATCGCGCTCATGCGTCCCCGGCGAGCACCTGGGCGATGTGCAGCACGCGCGTTTTCGTATCGCCGGTGCGACGCAGACGCCCTTCGATGTTCAGCATGCAGCCCAGGTCGCCCAGCACCACAGCCGGTGCACCGCTCGCGGCAATGTTGGCGCACTTCTCGTCGACGATAGCTGTCGAGATGTTGCCGTACTTCAGCGCGAACGTACCGCCGAAGCCGCAGCACGCCTGACAGTCCTTCATCTCGGTCATCTTCACGCCCGGCATTTTCGCGAGCAGCGCGCGCGGCTGCGTCTTCACGCCAAGCTCACGCAGGCCAGAGCAGGAATCGTGATACGTCACTTCGCCGTTGTAATCGCCGGGCACCGTGTCGATGTAGAGCACGTTGACGAGGAAATCCGTCAGTTCGTAGACGCGCGGGCGCAAACGCTCGTAACGGCCCATCAGTTCGGGATCGTCGGCAAAGAGATCGCCGTAGTGCGCCTTGACCATGCCGCCGCACGATCCCGACGGCACGACCACGTAGTCGAAGGATTCGAATTCGTCGAGGAATTTTTGGGCGAGGTCGCGGGCGATGGCCCGTTCGCCGGAGTTGTAGCCCGGCTGGCCGCAGCAAGTCTGGGAATCGGGAATCACGACCTCGCAGCCGGCTGTCTCAAGCAGCTTGAGCGTAGAGAAACCGATCTCCGGGCGCATCATGTCGATCAGACATGTGACAAACAGTCCGACGCGCATTGGGGGAATCCTCTTTTCGGGAATAATGCGCCATTATAAGTCGCTGGGCCGCACCGGCCCAGCGTGGATTCCCGCATGCCGCGTGAGCGCTTATGCCATGTGCGGCACGTTCTTGCTGTAGTAGCCCCAGGAATTCGCGCGCGATGGCGGCATCCGGTCGGACGCAAGGGCGGTAGCTTCCGGCGACGCCTGCCGGCCACACGAATGCGCGCGCTGTGCCTCCGCAACAGCGCGCAGATCGGCGCTCATCGCGTCCATCCGGTCGGTGAGCGAATCGCGCAGCCTGTCCACCTTGTCGGAGACGTCGCCGACTCTTCGGTCCACCTTCTCAGAGACGTCGTCGATTCTTCGGCCCAACGTGTCGGAGACGTTGCCGATGCTTCGCCCCATCCCGTCCACCTTGGCAGAGAGGTCGTCGATTCTTCGATCCATCCCATCCACCTTGTCCGAGAGATCGCCAACCCTTCGATCCATCCCCTCCACCTTGCCAGAGACGTCGCCGATTCTTCGGTCCATACCGTCCAATTTCTGCTCGACGCCCGACATTCTGTGCTCAAGACTGCGCAAGTCACGGGACATCCCCTGCTGTCCTTCCATGAGATTGCCCAGACGATTCCACACCATGTCGTCCAGACGCTGCGAAGTTTTCGCCTGAATACCCTCGAGATACGTTCTCATTTCCGTCTCCTCATTTCGTAATAGTTGCTTCGTTGACTCCAACAGGCTCTCCGTCGCCTTCCACCCACGCTCGCGATCGAATCCGCGGATACTCCCCAGACTCACAATGCGGATGAGCATCGTCACCGCAAATCCGATCACGGCAATCACCAGACCTACCTTTGCAAGCGCCAGTGCCGCAACAGTCGCCGCCGCCAGATACAAACCGCCCGAAAGCGAAAATCGCTTGCCGTAATGCTTCTTGTCGGGCCAGACCTGCCTGGACGCCAGCGCTGCCGCTCTGCGGGCATCGGCAAGGCACCGGCTGGTCTGCGCAATCGCCACGGCGCAATCCGCCTTGACGTCGGCATAGGCCGCTCGTTCGTCGCAGACGCTGGCGAATATTCTGGCTTCCAGTTGGGCAGCACGATCGCGTAGTCGTGTGCAATGTTCAATGGCCTCCTCCTCTTTCAGCAGCACGTCGTCGAGACGCGCCAGAATCTCGCGAAAGCGTTTCGCGGATGGCGTCAGGTGCTCCGGATGCCGAACCTCCAACTGATCGCGAACCCGCGAGTACACCCCGTGTTGAGCAATCGACGATCGGTACCGCCAGCACCCATCCCACAACCCACCCTTCCAGTAGCCGGACGTCGCTTTCCTGAACGCCTTCTGAAAAGACGCCTCCAGCTCACCGATATCGTGGGTACTCATCCCGAGACGAGACCTTGCGTTGGCGATACTGGCGAACCTTCCGGCGATTTCGGCCCGCGCCCCGGCAATGGACGACCCCACGCCAGCGTCAACGCGTTGCATCCGCTTCTGCCCCACTGGCCACTTCGCGACCGCCGGTGCGTACACATACCCGAACATGCGCAACACCTCCGTTGTGACGCGTCGACCACTCACGTTGCAACGCAGGGGTCAGGCGTCGTTGATGAAGTAGGGATGCATGCTAGCGACGCGCGATTCGGGCCACTTTCGGTTTCGGCACCCAGATACTGCAACTTCGACGCATCCCTTGTGGAAGTCACATCCGGCGCCGCGTTTTCGCAGAAGTCCTCTACAGGAAGGGTGCGAATTTTTCACAATATGATATAGAATCGACGCTATACGAAACTCGGCCCTACCTCATGAAAGACGACACCAGTCAAAGCACGGAGTCGCGCACGTCCATTCAGGTAATCGAGCGCATGATGCGTCTGCTCGATGCACTTGCCGGTCATGCCGATCCCGTCAGCCTCAAGGAGTTGGCGCAAGCCACTGAACTTCATCCATCCACCGCGCACCGCATCCTGAACGACATGGTGGCGTGCCGCTTCGTCGATCGTTGCGATCCGGGGACCTACCGTCTCGGCATGCGTCTGCTTGAACTCGGCAATCTGGTCAAAGCGCGCCTGTCGGTACGCGACGCCGCGCTCACGCCGATGCGCGGACTGCACCGCATCACGGGTCAGACGGTCAATCTGTCGGTACGCCAGGGGGACGAAATCGTCTACATCGAGCGCGCCTACAGCGAGCGCTCGGGCATGCAGGTCGTGCGCGCCATCGGGGGCCACGCGCCGTTGCATCTCACCTCCGTCGGCAAGCTGTTTCTTGCGGCCGACGAAGCCTCACGCGTGCGCGCCTATGCGACACGCACCGGACTCTCGGGTCACACGCGCAACAGCATCACCGACCTGCAAAAACTCGAACGCGAGCTGACGCACGTCCGCAAGTCGGGGTACGCGCGCGATAACGAGGAACTTGAGTTAGGGGTACGATGCATCGCTGCCGGGATTTATGACGACAGCGGCAAGCTGGTCGCGGGACTGTCGCTGTCCGCACCTGCCGACCGATTGCAGGATGCCTGGCTCGCGAATCTGAACGAAACGGCGCTGCAAATCTCGTCGTCACTCGGCTTCCATGCGCCCAATCCAGACACGAATGGCCTGTCGCAAATGGCAACGGTGGAGTAACGCAAAAGGTGCAAAACAAAAGGCGCTCCCGAGGGAGCGCCTTTCTTTTGATGCCGGGTGACGTGTCGAATTACAGCGCGTGACCGTTGTTGGTCGCAACCTGTGCCGTCGGCACGTTACCTGCGGTGCGCTGCGGCGTAGCGCCGCCACCGTCCAGCAGCCACTTACGAACGCGCGTGGCGTCTGCGAAGCGCGAATACTTGCCCGTCGAGTCGAGCAGAATCATGATCACCGGGCGGCCTTCGACGTTCGCCTGCATCACGAGACATTGACCGGCTTCGTTGATGTAGCCCGTCTTCTGCAAGCCGATTTCCCAACCCGAATGACCGATCAGGTGGTTGGTGCTGACGTAATGCAATTCGCGACGACCGGTGTTGACGTCGTAGTTGCTGTCCGTTGAGAAACGACGAATCATCGGGTACTGATACGCAGCCTTGACCATCTTCACGAGGTCACGCGCGCTCGATACGTTCTGACTCGACAGGCCCGTCGGATCGTTGAAGTGCGTGTCGTTCATGCCGAGTTGCTTCGCCTTGGCGTTCATCGCGGCGAGGAATGCCGGACGGCCCCCCGGGAAGTAACGCGACAGTGCAGCCGCCGCGCGGTTTTCCGACGACATCAGCGCAATGTGCAGCATGTCTTCGCGCGACAGACGCGAACCCACCGACAGGCGCGAGCCCGTGCCCTTCTCGTAGTCGCGATCTTCGTCGGTCACTTCCATGACGTCCGTCATCGGGACACCCGCGTCGAGCGACACCATGGCCGTCATCAGCTTCGAGATCGAAGCGATCGGCAGCACCGCTTGCGAATTCTTGTCGAACAGCGATTCACCGGTGCGTTCGTCGACGACATACGCGACGGAGGAGCGCAGCGCGAGCGCATCGGGCGTCTCATGCAGGCCGAAGGCACGGCCCGTCGACAGACGCTCCGGTGCTTGCGGTGCAAAGTTGACGGTGCGATACGACGTCACGACACGGCGCTTGCCGTTTTTGTAGACGACGCGTTTGACGGCGACCTTTTTCGCTGCGGGCCCGTCGTCTTCGACGGCGGCGAGCTTGCGTGCCTTGCCGTTGACCTTCGCGCTCTTCACTTCACGAGCGGCAGGTGTGGCGGCGGCACGCTTGGCACCGGATTTGGACGTAGCGACGGCTTTCGTCGCCTTGGGATTCGCGCACGCGCGTTTCTGGGCAGCAGTCTTCGCCGTCTTCGAGCAATCGCTCGTCTTACCGGCAGCGTGAACGACTGCCGGGGCACCGGCGGCGAGCGAGATCGCCACGACGGCAGCACCCCAGAGACGGGAGCGGCACAGACGCGCAAGGGTGGTGATCGCGTACATAGATTGGGAGTAGCGTTAGGTTGGCAGGCAACGAGTTTGGGAGAAGTTTAGTAACTTCCGAAAAAATAAGCAATATGAATGACTTAGCTGAAATACTTAAACTGGCATCTGGCAGTTTTGTGCAGCGCAACGCGCCCAATTACACATTTGCCAAGTATTGCCAAATAACGCCAACCCCTTGATATTCGTCAGGTCAGGAAGTGCGCCCATTCCTGGAGGGGCGCACGCTCGGTGACAAGACCATTTTCAACGGCATTCGGGTCCGCGTAACCCAACGCCATGCCGCATACCACCATCCGGGTCTCCGGCAAACGCAGCTCGTCGGCAATGACCTGATGGAACGTGGCAAACGCCGCTTGCGGACAGGTATCCAGCCCGCGCGCCCGTGCCGCAATCATCACGCCCTGCAGGAACATGCCGTAGTCAAGCCAACTGCCCTGCTCCAGATGCCGGTCGATCGTGAAAATCAACCCGACCGGCGCGTCGAAGAACGTGAAGTTGCGCGCATGCTGACCATGCATCCTCGCCTTGTCCGCGCGGCCGATGCCCAGCAAGCCGTACAGATCCCACCCCACTTTGCGACGCCGCGCCTGATACGGCTCGGTCCACTCGCGTGGGTAGTACGCGTACTCCTCCTGATGCATCAATCGCTGTGCCGGGTCGTTGAACGCTTCCAGCAGGCGCGACGTCAACCGCTTCAGCGCATCGCCCGAAAGCGCGTACGTCTGCCATGGCTGGATGTTGCTGCCCGATGGAGCACGCGACGCAACCGACAGGATGTCCGCCACGGTCGCCTGCGGCACCGGCGTCGGCAGATAGGCACGAATCGATCGACGGCTACGGATGGCCTCGTCGACATATTCCACGCGCAACCCCGCGTTATCGTTGACAGCCGGGGGATGCGTACTTTCCCCAGCCTCCGGCGGCACGTGGATGTTCGCCGCGCCCGACGCGCCAGAAATATCGGTGGCGCTCGACGCGCGGGAGGCGTCAGCGGACTCAGCGGAGTTAGGCATGGCAGGAACGTTTGCAGAGATAGCGGAATCAGCGGTGGACGTTGTTGCCGACGTAGCGGCTGTACGCGGATCTGGGTGTTTCATAACGCTTCGTTGCTTTGTTGACCGCTGACGGTAAAGAGGGAGCGACGTGGCGCGACGCTCACGAGGTCGAGGACGCCGCCCGGCGCTCGATCACGAGCGCAACGCCCAACGCGGCCACGATCATCCCCGCCGCACTCAGCGGGGATAACGTCTCGCCGAACAACAACCACGCCATGACGGCCGTGGTCGGGGGCGTCAGATACATCAGACTGGAAACCTTGGTCGCCGCGCCGCGACGAATCAGCAGGAACAGCAGCGAGATGGCGCCGATGGAGAGCGCAAGCACCGACCACGCCAGAGCGCCGATCATCTCGGCGTTCCAGCGCACCTGCATCGTCTCCAGCGCCCATGCGGCGGGCAACGTCACCAGGAATGCGGCACCGAATTGCACCACCGTGCCCACACGCAGATCGAAGTGCGAGCAAAAGCGTTTCTGATACAGCGTACCGGCCGTAATCGCAACCAGACTGAGCACGCACAGCGCGATCACCCCCACCCCGACGCCGCGTACGCCCACCTTGTTGGCCACCACCAGGCCGACCCCGATGAAGCCGCACAGCAGCCCCAGCCATTGACGGCGTGACACAGGTTCACCGACCACGCGCGCGAAAAGCGCTGTCAGAAGGGGCTGAATGCCGACGATCAGCGCCGCCAACCCTGCGGGCGCCCCGTGTTTGATCGCCGCCCAGACGCCACCGAGATACACCGCCTGAATCAGAATGCCGGAGATCGCGAGATGCGCAATTAACGGCCAGTCGATGCGCTCGGCGCGAACTGTCGGCACCCCGCGGACATTCCCCTCCAGCCCATGCCGCATCGGCCACGGCGTGCGCGTCAACCACATGATCGGCAACATCACCACCAGCGTGCATCCGTAGCGCCAGGCAAGGAACGTCAGCGGTTCGGCATTGGGCATGCCGTACTTGGCCACGATGAATCCCGTGCTCCAGATCAGCACGAACCACCACGGCATGGTCGCCGTCCAGATGGCCATTCGCCCGCTCCTCGTCGATTCAACAGCGGCGGGATGGGATGCAGGGGACGGGTTCATTCGAGGTTCACTCATGCGTACATCCCGCCTGACGACGCGCGATCTTCGCCACGGCTGCTCCGGTTGATCCGGGCGAACTGGCTGGCAAGCCGGATCGTTGCAAAGTGCGCCGCCACGGTCTGCCCGATGTCGCGTCCGTAGCCTCCTGCCATCGCTATCGCGACCGGCAAGCCGCGCTCTGCGCACGCCGTCAGCACCCGATGGTCGCGTGCGAGCAGGCCGTCGTGCGTGAGCGCGAGGCGTCCGAGACGGTCATTTTCCAGCGGATCGGCGCCGGCAAGATAGATCGCGAGTGTCGGCGTGAATTGCGCAAATAGGTCCGTGAGCGCGTGGCCGAGCGCGACGAGGTATTCGTCGTCGCCGCAGCCATCGGGCAACGCCACGTCGAGATCGCCGGTCGCCTTGTGAAAAGGGTAGTTGTGCTCGCCGTGCAGCGACAGCGTAAAGACACTCGGATCGTGCTCGAAGATGGCAGCGGTGCCGTTGCCCTGATGCACATCGAGGTCGATGATCGCCACGCGTGTGCCCGGTCCGAGTTCCGCTTGCATCGCGCGGGCCGCCACGGCGGCATCGTTGAAGACACAGAAGCCCTCACCTCGGTCAGCGTAGGCATGATGCGTGCCGCCGGCAAGGTTGGCCGCCACACCGTCGATCAGGGCCGCGCGGCACGCAGCGACCGTTGCGCCAGCCGAGCGACGCGACCGTTCGACCATCTGCAGCGACCAGGGAAACCCGATACTGCGCTGCTCTTTCGGATCCAGCTCACCTGCACCTACGCGTGCGACGTACTCAGCCGAATGGACACGACCGAGCATCGTATCGTCAGCAGGCAACGCTTCGGCGAGCTCGACCTGGGGTAATTCACGCGCAACGCGCTCGCGCAAGCGCGCGTACTTTTCCATGGGGAACCGGTGACCCGGCGGCAATGGCAGGACGAAATGATCGCTGTAGAACGCTTGCATCGATGCAGGTGGCCGACGGTGATGGCGCGCGAAAAGCGTTGAACGACAGCGGCACTGGCGAACGGCAATCGCGAAGCCTTCCTCTAAACGAGGGTCGGTAACATGCGCGTAGCCGTCCTGCCAGTGCCGGAACTCATCGATATTACCATCGCCCGACAATGGAGGCAGGGCGCCAGAATGGTGCAAATTGATGCGGCGAATTCGGTGCGAAGCCGCATCTACTAACGATTTGCCACGGATGGTCGATTCGCCGCAACGCGGTGTCACATCGGCGCCACAGGATCCCAAGCTTTTGATTTCTTAAGTCTTTATTGAATTTGTGCGCCGCACAAAAATAGCTTGACAGCCACAAAAATATCTCTACACTTGCAATTGTGCGATGCACAAAAGAAATCGCACCGAATTTGAGAAGGCCCCAACCGTGGTTTCACCGCCATAAGGTGAGAACCAACGAGCGAACACGGAGTGGGTCCATATGCTGTGTATGACACCATAGGAGAACGCCATGTCGTTTCTGACCCCCGAGCAACTCGCTGCTGCCCACAAAGCCAATCTGGAAACCCTCTTCGGCCTGACCAACAAAGCCTTCGAAGGCGTTGAGAAGCTGGTCGAGCTGAACCTGCAAGCCGTGAAGGCATCGCTGGCCGAGACCGCCTCGACCGCACAGAAGGCTTTCGCAGTGAAGGACGCCCAGGAGCTGCTCGCCCTGCAAGCCAACCTGGTTCAGCCGGCTGCCGAGAAGGCACTTGCTTACGGCCGTCACCTGTATGAAATCGCTTCGTCGACGCAAGCCGAAGTGACCAAGGTCGCCGAAGCCCAACTGGCGGAAGGCTCGCACAACGTGCAAGCCCTGTTCGACAACCTGGCCAAGAACGCTCCGGCCGGTTCGGAGTCGGCAGTTGCGCTGGCCAAGTCGGCACTGTCCGCCGCCAACAGCGCGTTCGACAGCGTGCAGAAGGCAACCAAGCAAGCCGTTGAAATCGCCGAAACGAACTTCGCTGCTGCAACCAGCGTCGCCTCGAAGGCTGCGGCTCAGGCTTCGCGTGCTGCCACTGCCAAGAAGTAATCGATAGCGCCCCTGCATTGAGGAGGGACGCCCTGCGCAAGTCACCATCGTTGTAGCGGTGGCTCGAGCGGAAGGCACACCCAGTTGTCTCCTCGGTACCGCAGGTACCTTTCGGACCCGGCCTTGCGCCGGGTTTTCTTTTGGGTGTGCGCTGCGATCGCCATGTCGTCGAATGACCGAACCGCCCTGCCCGCCCCTGCACACTCATCGCACAATAAAAAACCGTCACCCCGGATTGGGATGACGGTTTTTTCACGCTGCCATCGGCAGTCCTCCCGCGCTTGCGAGGAGAACTATGTGGCATGGACGCGTTTCACTGTCACCGTCCCGCAATCGTCCGTCACTGCATGAGCGGGCGATGCGTTCTGGCATTCACGCCAAATTACTTCTTGCGCGGCGGCGGAACGTCGGTGCAGACACCTTCATAGATCTCGGCGGCCATACCGACCGACTCAGCCAACGTCGGGTGCGGGTGAATCGTCTTGCCGATATCGACCGCATCTGCGCCCATCTCGACTGCCAGGCACAGTTCGCCGATCAGATCGCCCGCATGCGTGCCGACGATGGCGCCACCCACGATGCGATGCGTCTCTTCGTCGAACAGCACCTTGGTGAAGCCCTCGTCACGACCGTTGGCAATGGCGCGGCCCGACGCTGCCCACGGGAACACGGCCTTGCCATACTTCACGCCTTCGGCCTTCAACTGGTCTTCGGTCTTGCCGGCCCAAGCCACTTCCGGATCGGTGTATGCCACCGACGGGATCTGGATCGCGTCGAAGTAGGCCTTCTCACCTGCGGCCGCCTCAGCGGCAACGTGCGCTTCGTGCACGGCCTTGTGCGCCAGCATCGGCTGACCGACGATATCGCCGATCGCGAAGATGTTCGACACGTTGGTACGCATCTGCTTGTCCACCGAGATGAACCCGCGATCGCCGACCACCACACCTGCCTTCTCCGCACTGATCTTCTTACCGTTCGGGCTACGGCCCACGGCAACCAGCACGAGATCGTAGCGCTGCGGTTCGGCCGGCGCCGCTTCACCTTCGAACTTCACGTAGATACCATCGGCCTTCGCCTCGGCACCCACGGTCTTGGTCTTGAGCATGACGCGACCAAAGCGCTTCGCGTTCATCTTCTCCCAGACCTTGACCAGATCGCGGTCGGCACCTTGCATCAGACCGTCGAGCATTTCCACGACGTCGATCTCGGAGCCCAATGCGCTATAGACCGTCGCCATTTCCAGACCGATGATGCCACCACCGATGACGAGCATCTTCTTCGGCAATTGACGCAATTCCAACGCGCCAGTCGAATCGACGATGCGCGGATCTTCCGGCAGGAACGGCAGCTTCACGGCTTGCGAACCCGCGGCGATGATCGCCTGAGCGAATTTCACCACGCGCTTGGCCCCGTCCTTGTCGACCACTTCGACGTGGTTGGCATCGAGGAATGCACCGACACCATGGACGACCTCGACCTTGCGCATCTTGGCCATTCCGGCCAGACCACCGGTCAGCTTGCCGACAACGCTTTCCTTGTAAGCACGTAGTTTGTCGAGATCGACTTCCGGCTTCGCGAACGAGATGCCGTGATGGCCGAGCGACTGCGCTTCTTCAAGCACTGCCGCCGTGTGCAGCAACGCCTTCGACGGAATACAGCCGACGTTCAGACACACGCCGCCGAGCGTTGCGTAACGCTCGACCAGTACCGTCTTTCGGCCCAGGTCAGCACTGCGGAACGCAGCGGAGTAACCGCCGGGGCCTGCGCCCAGCACAAGCACTTCACACTCGATATCGGCGCCGCCGGTATGCTGTGCGGCGACCGGTGCCGGGGCACTCGCTGCAGCGGGGGCGGCTGCCGGCGCAGCCGGAGCAGGCGCGGCGGCCGGTGCGGCTGCAGGAGCCGCCGGCTTGGCCGCTGCTGCGTCTTCGGCTTCGACGATGGCAATCAGCGTGCCTTCGCTGGCCTTGTCGCCCACCTTGATCTTGACTTCCTTGACCGTGCCCGCCACTTCGGACGGCACTTCCATGGAAGCCTTGTCGGATTCCAGCGTAATGAGCGACGCATCCTTGGCGATCTTGTCGCCGGGCTTGATCATCACTTCGATGACATCCACGCCCTCTGCGCCGATATCCGGCACCTTGACTTCAATGAGACTCATGCGGGGTCTCCCTGTCGCATTTATGACTTGATGGTGGTATCGATCGGAAACGCATGCACCTGAAACGGGCCAGCCGAACTCTTATCGAATTCTGCGCCCGCCTTGACGCCCGCCTCGGCGATGGCACGTGCGCTCAGATCCTGGTCGTAGAGGGCATACATGGCGCCGAGCGCGAAATTACGCCCCGACCCGATGCCCCAGAACCGATCGAAAACAAACACTTCCCGGTAGGAATAGACCCCGTAGATCCCGGTCGGATTCGCGATCACGCTGGTGATCTGCGACGACTCGTACGGGTCGTCTTCCTCTTCCTTCGTGTTGAGGAAATACTCTTCCTTGAGCTTCTGGTGGACGCGGCAGAACGTGCGAAAGACTTCGTCGCGGGAATGCAGACGACATTCGTCCGCCATGCCGGAGAGAATGGCGCGCATGACCGGAAAATGCGCTGTCGTGCCGGCCAGACCGACATACGAATCGCCCACAAGAAAGACCTTGCGGTTCTCTTCGTACGATTGCGAAAGCCGCGTATCGCCGAACGTGACGAGCGAATCGGCGGCAATGGCGATCTCACCTGCCTTCTTGACGACTACCACGGTGGTCATGTTGCCCTCCCCGTCCAGAATCCTGAAGCGTGCGCGAGGGCCGCTGGCGCATTGATACGCTACCGGCGGCCCGTGCCCATTACAGCATCGCGCGACGGAAGTCCGCCAACAGTTGGCCCAGGTAGGCGTTGAAGCGAGCGGCTTCCGCGCCATCGATCACACGGTGATCGTAGGACAGCGACAGCGGCAACGTCAGTTGCGGCAGGAACTGTTGCTTGCCTTCGTCCCACACCGGCTTCTGGTATGAACGCGACAGACCCAGAATCGCCACTTCCGGCGCATTGATGATCGGCGTGAACGTCGTACCACCGATACCGCCGAGCGACGAAATCGAGAAGCAACCACCTTGCATCTGATCCGGCTTCAGCTTGCCCTCGCGAGCGAGCTTCGCCAGTTCCGACGTTTCGCGGGCGATCTCGAAGACACCCTTCTTGTCTGCGTCGCGAACGACCGGCACCACGAGGCCATTCGGCGTATCGGCCGCGAAGCCAATGTGGAAATACTGCTTGAAGACCAGATTGTCGCCGTCGAGGCTGGCGTTGAACGTCGGGAACTTCTTCAAGGCCAGCACGCAAGCCTTGATCACGAACGCAAGCATCGTCACCTTGATGCCGGCCTTCTCGTTTTCCTTGTTCAATTGCACGCGGAACGCTTCGAGCTCGCCGATATCCGCTTCGTCGTTGTTCGTGACGTGCGGGATCATCACCCAGTTGCGATGCAGGTTCGCGCCGGAAATCTTCTTGATGCGCGAGAGCGCCTTCGGTTCGACCGGACCGTACTTCGAGAAGTCGACCTTCGGCCACGGCAGCAGATTCAGCTCGCCACCACCTGCCGGCGCAGCGCCACCAGCCGTCGGGCGATTGCCTGCGAGCGCGCTCTTGACGAAATTACGCACGTCTTCGACCACCACGCGGCCCTTGGGACCGGTGCCCTTCACTTGCGTGACATCCACACCAAGTTCGCGGGCAAACTTGCGCACGGAGGGGCTTGCGTGGCTGATAGGCTGACTACCCGAGGCGGCAGGTGCTGCAGCGACCGGCGCAGGCGCCGGCGCTGCGGCGGGTGCCGGTGCCGGTGCGGACGCTTGCGCTGTCGGCGCGGGCGCAGCAGCAGGTGCGGCTGCCTTCGCCGATGCAGCAGGTGCCGCCGCTGCGGCGCCTTCGAGCACCAGAATCAGCGAGCCTTCGGAGACCTTGTCGCCGACATTCACCTTCAGTTCCTTCACAACGCCAGCGGCCGGGCTGGGCACATCCATCGACGCCTTGTCCGACTCCAGCGTCACCAGCGATTGCTCGGCCGTCACGGTGTCGCCCACCTTGACCAGCACTTCGATCACGGGCACATCGTCGTAGCCACCGATATCCGGCACCTTCACGTCGATCTTGCTCGTGCCACCGGTCGCCTGCGGCGCCGCCGGCGCGGCAGCCGGTGCAGGCGCCGCGGCAGGTGCGGCTGGTGCTGCCGGTGCGGCTTGCGATGCAGCAGCAGGTGCAGCGGCACCATTGGTTTGCGCGCCCGAGCCGTTCGCCGTCTCGAGCGTCAGAATGACGGAACCTTCGGATACTTCATCGCCAACCTTCAGGCTAAGCGCCTTGATGACGCCGGCGGCCGGGCTCGGCACATCCATGGTGGCCTTGTCCGACTCCAGCGTGATCAGGGCCTGCTCGGCGTCGATCTTGTCGCCCGCCTTCACCAGCACTTCGATTACGGGCAAGTCCTTGAAGTCACCGATATCGGGGACTTTCACTTCGATCACTTGACTCATTTTCCACAGTCTCCTCGAGGCTGCGCTTGACATGCAGCATGCGCCCGCCTGCCGCTGGGGGGCGGCCGACAGGCGCTCGCTGCATGCAGCGGCCTTTAGACGGTCATCGGGTTGGGTTTATTCGGATCCAGGTTGTACTTGGCGATGGCTTCGGCAACCTTGCTTGCCGGCAGCGTGCCTTCGTCGGCCAGTGCCTTGAGCGCCGCAACCGTGACCCAGTTACGATCCACCTCGAAGAAGTGACGCAGCTTTTCACGCGTATCCGAGCGACCATAACCGTCGGTACCCAGGACCACATAGCGGCCACGGACGAACGGACGAATCTGATCTGCGTAGGTACGGATGTAGTCGGTCGATGCAATGACCGGACCACGCGTTTCATTGAGGCACTTCTCGACGTGCGACAGGCGCGCCGTCTCGGTCGGGTGCAGCAGGTTGTGACGCGTGACGTCATTACCTTCGCGGGCCAGTTCCGTGAAGCTCGGGCAGCTCCACAGGTCCGACTCGACGCCCCAATCGTTCTTGAGCATTTCAGCGGCGGCAATCACTTCGTTGAAGATCGTGCCCGAACCCAGCAGCTGCACGCGCGGCGCCTTGCTGTTGTCCGTACCGCGACGGAAGGCGTACATACCCTTCAGGATGTCCTGCTCCACGCCTTCCGGCATGGCCGGGTGCGCGTAGTTTTCGTTCATCACCGTCAGGTAGTAATACACGTCTTCCTGATCCTGCACCATGCGACGCAGGCCGTCTTGAACGATCACAGCGAGTTCATACGCGAACGTCGGATCGTAGGGCAGGCAATTCGGGATCGACGATGCCCACAGCAGCGAGTGGCCGTCTTCGTGCTGAAGACCTTCGCCGTTCAGCGTCGTACGACCGGCCGTGCCGCCCACGAGGAAACCACGAGCGCGCATGTCGCCAGCAGCCCACGCCAGATCGCCGATACGCTGGAAGCCGAACATCGAGTAGAAGATATAGAACGGGATCATCGTCTCGCCGTGCGTCGAGTACGACGTCGCGGCTGCGATCCAGTCGCACATACCGCCGGCTTCATTGATGCCTTCCTGCAGAATCTGACCGTTTTCAGATTCCTTGTAGAACATCAGTTGATCCTGATCCTGCGGGATGTAGCGCTGACCGACCTGGCTCCAGATACCGATCTGGCGGAACAGGCCTTCCATACCGAAGGTGCGCGACTCGTCCGGCACGATCGGCACAATGCGCTGACCCAGCGCCTTGTCCTTGAGCAGCACGTTGAGAATACGCACGAATGCCATCGTCGTCGAAATCTCACGGCCTTCGGCGGTCGCCTTGAGCAGTGCATCGAACGCGTTCAGTGCCGGCACCGGCAGCGAGGCAGCCTTGGTACGGCGCTGCGGCAGATAGCCGCCGAGTTCCATACGGCGAGCGCGCATGTACTCCAGTTCCTTCGAACCATCCTCGAACTTGAGGTACGGCACGTCGGCAATCTGATCGTCCGAAATCGGCAGCTTGAACTGGTCGCGGAACTTCTTGAGCGACTCCACCGGCATCTTTTTCTGCTGGTGGGTGATGTTCATGGCCTGACCGGCTTCACCCATGCCATAGCCCTTGATGGTCTTGGCCAGAATGACGGTCGGCTGACCCTTGTGGGTCGTCGCAGCCTGATACGCGGCGTAGATCTTGTGCGGATCGTGACCGCCACGGTTCAGCGCCCAGATGTCCTCATCCGACCAGTCGGCCACCATGGCCTTCAATGCCGGCGTATTGAAGAAATGCTCGCGAACGAAAGCGCCGTCCTTGGACTTGTACGTCTGATATTCGCCGTCCACGCATTCCATCATGCGCTTCATGAGCAAGCCCTGCTTGTCGCGGGCAAGCAGCGAATCCCAGCGGCTGCCCCAGATCACCTTGATCACGTTCCAGCCGGCACCACGGAATTCGGATTCGAGTTCCTGAATGATCTTGCCGTTACCGCGCACCGGACCGTCCAGGCGCTGCAGATTGCAGTTGATCACGAACACGAGGTTGTCGAGCTGCTCGCGACCGGCCATGCCGATAGCGCCCAGCGATTCCGGCTCATCCGTCTCACCGTCGCCGAGGAACGCCCAGACCTTGCGGCCTTCGGTCTTCACGATGGAACGCGACTCGAGGTACTTCATGAAGCGCGCCTGGTAGATCGCCATGATCGGACCCAGCCCCATCGACACCGTCGGGAATTGCCAGAAGTCCGGCATCAGCCACGGGTGCGGATACGACGACAGACCGCCGCCATCCACTTCCTGACGGAAGTTCTCGAGCTGGGTCATTTCGAGACGGCCCAGCAGGAACGCACGGCTGTACACGCCCGGCGACGAGTGACCCTGGACGAACACCAGGTCACCACCGTGCTTGTCGGACGGCGCATGCCAGAAGTGATTGAAACCGACGTCGTAAAGCGTTGCGGCCGAGGCGAACGAGGCGATGTGACCGCCGACGTTCGTATCCTTACCGGCACGCAGCACCATCGCGATCGCATTCCAGCGGGTATACGAGCGAATCGTGTGCTCGACGTCCTGATCACCCGGAATACGGGCCTGCTGGTCGACGGGGATGGTGTTGATGTAGGGGGTGTTTGCCGAGAACGGGTGATGCTCACCGTTGATACGAGCGAACTCGATCAGTTTCTCGAGCAGGTAGTGCGCGCGCTCCGGGCCTTCGGCAGCCAGCACGCCTTCGAGCGAGGCCAGCCATTCTTGCGTTTCTTGGGGATCGGCGTCCGCAGGGGATACGATCTTCAGGGCTTCTTCAGGTACGGCGGACATGGTGTCTCCTTGTCTGTCGTTAGCGGGTTGGCATTAATGGTCGTAACCCGCTTCATGGACGGGCCTACCGGCATTTTTACCGGGGCATTGTACGAAGGATATTCCCGCCTTCGCAAGCGAAATTTCAGATTACGATAGCAATTTTCATAATACGGAATTCTGCTGCGGTGCACATAAAATCAAAGGGTTGCCGGCCCCATCAGATCACGAATATCGAGCGTACCGATCGGTCTTGAGAGGACTTTGAGCGGCATTCTTACCGAAAAGATCGGACACTTCCGAAAAGCAGCGCTCGACCGACTATGACAGCGGGAAACGGGCTGGCCTGCGCTACAATCTCGCCATGCTTTCGCCACGCCTCGCAAACTCCTCCCCGCCGTCCCGGTCCGCTGCTACGCCAGCCCGCTCCAACCGTTGGTTGCAGGGGTTTGCGGAGTCGCATTACTACTTGCTGGTGCCGCTCGTCTCCATTGTGATCTTCCTCGTGGTGATGAGCTTGATCCTGTGGAGTCTGAACCGCCGGGAAACGGAGCAGCAGCAGGACACCCTGTATCGGAACGTCGCATGGGCGCAGCAGCAGATCCGCCTTAACATGCTGGCCATCCAGGACCAGATCAGTTCCCTTGCGCGCGACACGGCTGCCAAACCTCAGGATGTCGCGCACTTCCAGAACACGGCTAGCGAGTTGATGCAGAATCATGCGGATATCGTCTTCATGAACTGGCTCGACGCGTCGCAGCGACCGAAATGGGCCGTCCCCGCCGACTCCCCGTTCGCCTCGCGCCTGCAAGGCTCGGCGCAACACCCGATGGAGGACGAACTCCTGGTGGCGTTTCGCGCGGCGCGCGACTCCCGACGCTCCGCCTATTCCACGCTGATCTACGACGCCTCCGGGGCAAGCTACATCGTCGTGCAGGTGCCGGTATTACGGGAACGAGAGTTTCTCGGCACCATCAGCGCGGCCTATTCGGTCGAAGGACTACTGATCCACGAACTACCGCAGGAACTGGGAGACAAGTTCAAGGTGTCGTTCATCGACACGCATAACAACGAGCTCGCCACGACCTCCACCCGACCGCCGTTGCCTCGCGACGTCTCCTACGAACTGCTGCTCGATCCACCGGGACATAGTCTCGCGGTGCGGATCTACTCGTATCCAGCCGTCGGTAACTTCGTCAACAACACGCTGGTATGGCTGATCGCGGGGCTGTCCTGCTTCGTGCTGTGGAGCCTCTGGAGCCTGTGGCGGCACACTCGCCAGCGATTCGAGGCACAGCAGGCGCTGTTCAATGAGACGTCTTTCCGACGAGCGATGGAGAACTCCATCGTGATCGGGATGCGAGTGCTCGACCTTCAGGGTCACATCACCTACGTGAACCCGGCGTTTTGCCGCATGACAGGCTGGGACGAGCCCGATCTCATGAATCGTGCACCGCCCTATCCGTACTGGCCCAAAGACGATATCCACGAAATGCAACGCCGCATCGATATGACGCTGCGTGGCAAAGCGCCGTCTCATGGCTTCGAAATTCGGGTGCAGCGCAAGGACGGTACGATTTTCTACGCGCGCATGTTCGTCTCGCCGCTCGTGGATGCTCACGGCCGCCAGACCGGCTGGATGTCCTCGCTCACGGACATCAGCGAACCCAAGCGGGCGCGCGAAGAGCTCGCCGCCGCCCACGAACGATTCACGACGGTGCTGGAAAGCCTTGATGCCTCGGTGTCGGTGCTCGCCGTCGACAAGGCCGAACTGCTCTTTGCAAACCGCTATTACCGGCAATTGTTCGGCACTCGCCCGGAGGGCCATCTCGAATTGTCCGGCGGCGGCGAACTGTCACCGACATCGCTCGACCACATCGACATGGTCGACGCGTTTGCCGGACTGCCCGCAGCGTCGCTGACCGATACGGCCGCAGAAACGCAGGAAATCTACCTGCCCACGCATCAGAAATGGTTCGAAGTCCGACGTCAATACATCCAATGGGTCGACGGACACCTCGCGCAGTTGCAGGTGGCGACGGACATTACAGCGCGACGCCACGCGGAAGAACTGGCCCGACAGGAAGAAGAACGCCTGCAATTTACGGGACGTTTGACGACGATGGGCGAAATGGCCTCCTCGCTCGCACACGAGCTGAACCAGCCGCTTGCCGCCATCAACAATTACTGCATGGGCACCGCCGCACTGGTGCGCGCGGGCCGCACGTCGCCGGAAACCTTACTGCCTGCGCTCGAAAAAACGTCTCAGCAAGCCGTGCGGGCTGGCATGATCATCAAGCGGATTCGCGCATTCGTGAAGCGTAGCGAACCGAAACGTCAACCGTCATCGATCTATGAGATCGTGGCAGATGCCGTGGGCCTCGCCGAGATCGAGGCGCGCAAGCGCCGCATTCGCATCGTCACCGAGCTTCCGGCGGGACTGCCACAGATCAACGTCGACCCGGTGCTGATCGAACAGGTCCTGATGAACCTGCTCAAGAACGCGGCGGAGGCCATGCACGGCTATACGCCGCCGCCCGGTCAGCGACGGGATCCGACCGTGCGCCTGCACGTGGAAAGACGAGACAAATCCGTCGAATTCCAGGTATCCGATCACGGGCCCGGCGTCGACGAAGCGACTATCGAACGACTGTTTGAACCGTTCTTTAGTACTAAGTCGGACGGCATGGGCATGGGCCTGAATATTTGCCGTTCGATCATCGAATCGCATCACGGCCGTCTGTGGGTAGAAAACAATGAAATCGACGGCGTGCGGAATGGTTGTACTTTTTGTATTCTGTTACCGTTAGAAAGCGATACGACATCCGGATCCGGGGGAGGACTATGACGACACCCAATATCAATACCGATCAAGAAACCGTCTTTGTCGTCGATGACGACGAAGCTGTCCGCGACTCGCTTCGCTGGCTTCTCGAAGCCAATGGGTATCACGTGCGAGGCTTTGGCAGTGCTGACGATTTTCTTCAGTTCTGCGGCGACGTGACCCAGAGCAATCGCCCCAACAACCTCGTGGGCTGCCTGATCCTCGATGTCCGCATGCCGGGCATGAGTGGTCTTGAGCTCCAGGACGCGTTGATCGAGCGAAACATCAACCTTCCGATCATCTTCGTGACAGGGCATGGCGACGTGCCGATGGCCGTCGAGACGATGAAGAAGGGTGCGATGGATTTCATCGAAAAGCCGTTCGACGAAGCCGAACTTCGTTTGCAAGTCGAAAAGATGCTGTCGAAGGCCCGCCAGGAAGCCAGCAGCCATCGGGAACAACAAGCGGCAGAGGAACTGCTGAGAAAGCTCACCAGCCGCGAGCATCAGGTGCTGGAACGCATCATTGCCGGCCGTCTGAACAAGCAGATCGCCGACGATCTCGGTATCAGCATCAAAACGGTCGAAGCGCATCGCGCCAACATCATGGAAAAGCTGAACGTCAACACCGTTGCCGATCTGCTTCGTCTCGCGCTGTCGAAGCGTTCGAGCGGCTCGCCCCGCCCCTGAGTCAGTCGCAGGCATGACTGCCGTTGCATGAACGGCGCCGCGCTCATTCGTTGACCGGCGTCTGATTTGGCAGCACCGACGGGCGCATCAGCCGCCCGTCGCTCCCTTCCGCGCTTCCACGTGCTTGCCGCGCTTGTCCTGCGGGGACGGCCGACAGCCCTTTCCCGCCTGCCCCATCGCGCCGCTATAATACGGTCTTTGCTCATGTCACCCACGTGACTGGTGCTGCTGCATCCGGCCTGCGGGCCTGCCCCCATCCTTCATACGACATCCACGCATCATGACCGCCACCCTCATCGACGGCAACGCCCTCGCCAAACGCATTCGCGCCGAAGTCGCCACGCGCGCCGCCGCCCTCACTGCCCGTGGCCACCAGCCAGGCCTCGCCGTGGTCCTCGTTGGCGAGGATCCCGCCAGTCAGGTCTATGTGCGCAACAAGGTCAAGGCATGCGAAGACAATGGCCTGTATTCGTCGCTCGATCGCTACCCAGCAGACCTGACGGAAAGCGCCCTGCTCGCGCGTATCGATGAATTGAACCGCGATCCGAAGATCAACGGCATTCTCGTGCAACTGCCGCTGCCCAAGCACATCGACAGCCACAAGGTGCTCGAAGCCATTGCACCGGAAAAAGACGTCGATGGCTTCCACGTGTCGAACGCTGGCGCGCTGATGACCGGCGCACCGCTCTTCCGCCCGTGCACGCCTTATGGCTGCATGAAGATGCTTGAATCGGTGGAATTCCCGCTGCGTGGCGCGGTCGCCGTCGTGATTGGCGCATCGAACATCGTGGGCAAGCCGATGGCCATGATGCTGCTCCAGGCAGGTGCGACCGTCACGATTTGCAACAGCAAGACTCGCGATCTGGCCGCACACACCCGCAACGCCGACGTGATCGTGGCAGCCGTGGGCAAGCGCAACATCGTCACCGCAGACATGGTCAAACCGGGTGCTGCGGTCATCGACGTGGGCATGAATCGTGACGACGAAGGTAAGTTGTGCGGCGACGTCGACTTCCAGGGCGTCAAGGAAGTGGCAGGCTTTATCACGCCGGTTCCCGGCGGCGTTGGCCCCATGACCATCACCATGCTGCTGGTCAATACGATCGAAGCCGCAGAGCGCGCGCTGGGCTGATCATCGATCACCGGCACGATATCGCTACATGGCAGGGCGCGCACGACCGAGCGGTCGTGCGCGCCCTTTTCATTGGGGCTCAAAACGGTCCACAGGTTTTAACGACGAAATATCCGGCAATAGCATCGGAACATCCCGAAAAACACGCCTGCGGCGAGTGACAAATTGCGCGCCCACCTCAACGCCTTTTGCATCTGCTTTGCCGAAAATCCATACAAAACAAGGTTTGGCAGCGCTTCCCCACCGATTGTCACCAATCGCTTCGGTTGAAAAAAACGACTGGAAAATTCGACAGGTTGCCCCCACACTCTTCGTAAGCCCCTTCAAGTGGATAACGAACGCATGAATACGCCGCAAACCAATCCTCTTCTCGATATCGAAGGACTTCCGCGTTTTGCCGAAATCCGCCCGGAACACGTCACGCCTGCCGTTGACGTGCTGCTCGAGCAGGCACGCGCAGCGGTGGACCGGGCAGCAGATCCCACTACGCCGGCGACCTGGGTCAATATTCTCGACGCCGTGGAAGACGGCACCGAAGGTCTGGGCCGCGCGTGGGAGATCGTCGGACACCTTAACGCCGTGGCCGACACGCCTGAGCTGCGCGCGGCCTATAGCGAGAATCTGCCCCGCGTGACGGAGTTTTCGGCAAGCGTTGGCCAGAACCTCGCGCTGTTTGATAAGTACAAGGCGATCGCCGCTGGGACGGAGTTTGCCGGGCTCTCGTCCGCGCGCAAGAAAATCCTCGACAACGAGATGCGCGGCTTCCGGTTGGGTGGCGCAGAACTCCCCGAGGACCAGAAACCACGATTTGCCGAGATTCAGGAAGCGCAAGCCGATCTGGCCAAGCGTTTTTCCGACCACGTGCTCGACGCCACCAACAAGTTTTCTCTCGTCATCACCGATGAGCAGGAAATTGCCGGCCTGCCAGACGACGACAAGGCAGCCGCACGTGCGGCTGCGGAGCGCGATGGCGTTGAAGGATGGAAATTCACGCTGCATTTCCCGTCGTATTTCCCGGTCCTTCAGTACGCAGACAATCGCGCTCTGCGGGAAAAGCTCTATCTCGCGAACGTGACTCGTGCCTCAGAGCTCGGCCCCAAGTTTGGTGAGGGCGACGCGGATTGGGACAATACCGGTATCGTCGTCGAGCAGTTGGCGCTGCGTCGAGAAGAGGCGCAAATGCTTGGCTTCAAGAATTACGCCGAGGTATCGCTCGAACCGAAGATGGCCGAATCGCCGGCACAAGTCCTTGAGTTCCTCGAAGATCTCGCACGCCGCGCGCGTCCCTATGCCGAACAGGATTGGGAAGCGCTTCAGGCTTTTGCCGCCAAGGCGCTCGGCATCGACAATTTGCAACCTTGGGACACCGCTTACGCGTCGGAGAAACTGCGTCAGGAGCGTTACGCCTTCTCGGAAACGGAAGTTCGCCAATACTTCCCTCTGCCCAAAGTGCTGGACGGTCTGTTCCGTGTCGCCGGCACTTTGTTCGGCGTCACGATCCGCCCGCAAGACGCCGAAACCTGGCACCCGGACGTGCGCTTCTTCCGCATCGAACGCGATGGCGAACTGGTCGCGCAGTTCTACATGGACCTGTTCGCTCGCGAAGGCAAACGCGGCGGCGCATGGATGGACAGCGCCCGTACGCGCAAGCGCCTGCATGATGGCTCGCTGCAAACGCCTGTCGCCTATCTCGTCTGCAATTTCCCGGCACCGGTTGGTGACAAGCCTGCGTTACTGCCGCACGACGACGTCATCACGCTGTTCCACGAATTCGGCCATGGCCTGCATCACATGCTGACGCAGGTCGAAGATGCCGGTGTCGCAGGCATCAACGGTGTCGAATGGGATGCGGTGGAGTTGCCGTCGCAGTTCATGGAGAACTTCTGCTGGGAATGGGATGTGCTCGAACACATGACGGCACATGTCGAAACCGGCGCTCCGTTGCCTCGCGAGTTGTTCGACAAGATGATCGCGGCACGCAATTTCCAGAGCGGATTGATGATGCTGCGTCAGCTCGTCTTCTCCGACTTCGATATGCACCTGCACTACGACTTCGATCCGCGCGGCAAGGAGTCTGTGCTCGAGGTTGCACGCCGCATCAACGATCGTTTGCATGTGACGCCACAAGCGGAGTTTTCGCGTTGGCCGAACACGTTCAGCCATATCTTCGCCGGCGGTTATGCGGCAGGGTATTACAGCTACAAGTGGGCAGAAGTACTGTCCGCAGATGCTTACTCGGCGTTCGAAGAAGCAGCCAAAGTCACTGGATCGGTACTGGATACCGCGACCGGTGCGCGCTACCGCGATGAGATTCTTGCTGTGGGCGGAAGCCGGGAGGCCATGGAGTCCTTCGTTGCCTTCCGCGGCCGCGCTCCGCAAGTGGATGCCCTGCTTCGCCATAGCGGCATGTCGGCAAGCTGACATTCGGCGAGTGTATCGATGAAAAACGGGCGTCTGACGAAAGTCGACGCCCGTTTTGCGTTCCGCACATGAGGAGAGCAAGCAGCTTCGTACAGGGTTGTGCTTTTCACTCACGCACGAAGCTCACACAGACGTCTTACCACCGCCCAGTCAGCGCACTCGTGTCTACGATCGTGTCGCCGCCAGTTTGCTGCAAGCGCCACACTCCCTTACCGTGCTCGCTGCCCTTAGCTATCGTCGTCACATCCGTTGGGGCGCCAGACGTAGCTATGCGTTTCCTTATCCAGGCATCTGGCCGCCTGAAATCGAACGGTACAGCCGTTCTCGTACGTCCGGGTGCATTCGCCGTTAATACATTGAGTCTGCATTCGCACCACCTGCCCCGTCGGGATCCGGCATTGCGTCGGCGCCGCCTGTGCCGCTTTGGGCGGCGGCAAACGCCGTCCCGGACGTTGCCCGCTATCGAACCAGACCTGAGCGCTCTCCAGAGCGCATTGCCCTCCCCGCTGGCAGACCACGAACGCATCCTGCACGGCGGATTCTTGCGTGTCACCCAACGCGACACCCACCTCACCGTTGCTGGCACGCACAACAGCCCAATATGCCGGGCCATTCCCTGCCATCAGCACGTCGCAACGCCCTCCCCTGCTGCCCGGCGCCAATTGCGTCCGGCATCGATCCAGTGCCGCCACCTTGGCTTTGGCCATCGACGTCTGGTTGGTCACGTAGACATAGCGCAATCCATTCGCCGTGCGTAGCCCAGCCACGGCAGAGGCCGCGTGTGCCGACACGCTGATCAACGCGATCGCACTCGCAATGCCTACGGGACAAAGCAAGAAGAGGTGAAACAACCTGTTCATGATGAAACAGTCGGCCCGGAGTCAGCCATCAACGGAAGCAATAGCGCATCAGACCATACGACAAGCCAAAATGAAGTGGCAAACTAAAGGGGTTTTGCCCGCCTAATACACGTCCGATGAGGTATCAGTCCCGCGCAGCGCGTCTTCGATAGGGTCACCGCACACCGTCCAATGCGCGAACAATCCGTGGCCCAAAAACAAAACAGGCGGTGCATCTTTCGATGTCACCGCCTGTCATGACCGGAGAGACCCCGATCAGGCATACCGGTATTACGGCAAGCCCAGGTACCTCAGAACCTGTTAGGTCCCACGTTTGATCCACGCCGACAGGTTATGCGGGCGCAGCGTGTCGTACTCTTCGAACGGCTGGTGAATCCACGGATTCGTCGGCAGGAAATCGACCGCGTAGTCCGGCGCCACCTTCGAGCACGCCTTGTGCCACAGCACCGCCGAACGCACGTCCGTCACCTTCGGGAAACGCTCCTTCAGGTGCTTGCCAACGCGCTCAAGCGTCACCCCGGAATCGACCAGATCGTCGACCAGCAGCACACAGCCCTCAAGCTCGCCGCGCGTGATGGTGATGTACTGAGCGATGTCGAGGTCACCACGAATGGTGCCTTCGGCTTCCCGATACGAACTCGTTGCCAGAATCGCGAGCGGCACGTCGTAGATGCGCGCGAGCTGATCGCCCACGCGCAAGCCACCACGGGCCAGACACAGGATCTTGTCGAACTTCCAGTTGGACTCATAGACCTTGAGCGCCAGGCGCTCGACCAGTCGATGGTATTCGTCCCACGAGACCCAGAGGTTCTTATCGTCGTTTTGGGGCTGATTCATGGTGTGTCTTGCCAGTCCTGCTGTTTTTCAGTTCTTGAAGGGGTGGCGCAACAGGATCGTTTCGTCACGATCCGGACCCGTCGACACCATATCGATCGGAATACCGCTCACTTCCTCGATACGCTTCAGATAGTTCTGCGCCTGAACCGGCAGTTGATCCCACGACGTCACACCCACAGTGCTCTGCGACCAGCCCGGGAAGTCCTCGTACACCGGCTCGCAGCGAGCCACGTCGACCGCACCGCGCGGCAGGATATCCACCGACTTGCCGTCGATCTTGTAGCCCACGCACAGACGCACCGTTTCCAGACCGTCCAGCACGTCGAGCTTCGTCATGCACAGACCCGTCACACCGTTGATCTGAATCGAGCGCTTGAGTGCTGCGGCATCCATCCAGCCCGTGCGGCGCGGACGACCCGTGACCGAACCGAACTCCTTGCCGACCGTTGCCAGTTGCAAACCGATGGCTTCCTGACGAGCGGCGTTATCCGCATCGTACAGTTCGCTCGGGAACGGACCAGCGCCAACGCGCGTGCAATAAGCCTTCGTGATGCCCAGCACATAGTGAAGCTGCTGCGGGCCCACACCGGCACCTGCCGAAGCCGCACCAGCAACGCAGTTGCTGCTCGTCACGAACGGATAGGTGCCGTGATCGATGTCGAGCAACGTGCCTTGTGCACCTTCGAACAGCAGTTTGCCGCCAGCGCGGTTGACCGCGTAAAGCTCTTGAGAAACGTCAGCGATCATCGGACGCAGGCGTTCGGCGTAGCTCAGCATCTTATCCAGCGTTTCCTGGAAGTCGACAGCCGGCGCGCCCAGATACTGGGTCAGAACAAAGTTGTGGTAATCGAGGTTTTCGCGCAGACGTTCAGCGAACGTCTTCGGATCGAACAGATCCTGCACGCGCAGCGCACGGCGACCGACCTTGTCTTCGTAGGCCGGGCCAATGCCACGACCGGTCGTGCCGATCTTGCTCGCGCCACGACGGGCTTCGCGCGCCTGGTCGATGGCAACGTGATACGGGAGGATCAGCGTGCAGGCCTCGGAAATGCGCAGACGGCCACAAACGTTCAGGCCGGCGCTTTCGAGCTCTTCGATTTCCTTGAACAGCGCTTCGGGCGACAGCACGACACCGTTACCGATGTAGCACGTGACGTCCTTGTGCATGATGCCCGACGGAATCAGACGCAGGATGGTCTTCTTACCGCCGATGATGAGCGTATGTCCGGCATTGTGGCCCCCTTGGAAACGCACCACGCCTTGCGCGTGATCGGTCAGCCAGTCGACGACCTTACCCTTACCTTCGTCGCCCCATTGGGTTCCGATAACGACGACGTTGCGTCCCTGATTCAAAGCATTGCCGGACATAACAATAGTTGGTTTGGTTAAAAACGTATTCTACCCGTGTTGGCGCAGGCGAGTGCCGCTTTTTTCAGCGAATTCACCGGGGCGTCACAACCCACTGGCCATCTTTTTCGACGAGGACACGGTCTCCCGTGAATTCCTCGAAATCCTGAGCGTGGCCCGGCAGCATGCGGATAACGACCTCCCCCGCATCGCGCAGGCTGTCGATTTTGGCACGCAAGCCCGGCACATCATCCGCTGGCGCCAAAATCGCGTTACTACGCGCCTCAACTGGCGAAATCGCCGCCAACTCGCGCAAATCTAGCGAAAAACCGGTCGCCGGCCGATCACGACCGAACGCTTGACCAACCTTGTCGTAACGGCCGCCGCGAGCGATGGCGTTGGGAATGCCATCCACGTAGGCGGCGAACATCACACCGCTGTGATATTGATAGCCACGCAGATCGGCCAGATCGATCGACAGTACCGCCGGGCCGCCCTGGCCTTGCGATTCCGCCAGATATGCCAGGTCGTTCAATGCCGACGTTACACCGGGCAGATCCGGCAGAACCTTACGCGCACGAGCGAGTGTTTCGGCCGGCTCACCATACAACGTGGTCAAGCTTAGCAAGGCATCGCGAACATGCTCGGGAAGGTCGCGCGTCAACTCCTGCAACTGAGGCACGTCTTTGGTCGCGAGTGCGCTAAACAATTGGCTTTCAATAGCCTCGGCCGCCGGAACCCCCTCCAGCAACGCCTCCAGCACGCCCGCGTGGCAAAGATCGATACGAATCTGTTTCAGGCCAGCCAGTTGCAAGCAGAACAGCAACAACTCCTGAATTTCAAGATCGGCCTCCAGCCCACTGTGACCGAAGATTTCGGCACCGATCTGGAACGGCTCGCGCGTGGCAAGCAGATTACGCGGACGGGTGAACAACACGCTTCCCGCATAGCACAGACGCGTTACGCCCTTGCGGTTCAACAAATGCGCGTCGATCCGCGCGATCTGCGGCGTGATATCCGCGCGCAGGCCCATGGTACGCCCCGAGAGCTGATCGACGAGCTTGAACGTGCGCAGATCGAGGTCATGGCCGGTACCGGTGAGCAGCGACTCGACGTACTCGAGCATCGGCGGCATCACGAGTTCGTAGCCATAGGTACGGAAGCGATCGAGCATGAGACGGCGCAGATCTTCGATCTTGCGCGCCTCGGACGGCAGCACGTCGGCGATATTTTCGGGAAGTAGCCAGTTAGGCATGGGAATTTCGGAATTCAGACGGCGCGCAAAAAGCGCCTTTGATTAATCGACCAGCAGCATCAGAACCAGCCCTAGCAGGACAGCGGCCAGGCCGAAGAAACGAATCTGGCCGGACGGCATTTCCGTTATTTTACGAAAACTTTGCCGCCACCGGTCCGGGGCGACAAACGGAAACAGTCCCTCGACGATCAGCATGAGGGCGAAAGCGAGAATGATTGTGCTGCTGGTCACTGGGGGACTCGGCCAAAACGCCACCGCCCGCGATGACGCGGGCGGTGGCAGCTACTCGGATGTCAGAGGCGTTATTTTCCCGCTTTTCCGGCCGGCGCGCCAGCACCACCGGAACCGCGCATAAATCGGAAGAAATCGCTGTTCGGGTCGGCGATGATCACGTCCCTCTTATCACGGAAGGTCGCCTTGTACGCTTCGAGACTCTGATAGAACTGAGCGAACTGCGGATCACGGCCGAATGCCTGCGCATAGATGCTTGCGGCAGCGGCGTCGCCCTCGCCCTTGACCTGCTGGGCTTTGGCATACGCTTCGGCAACGGTCACATCACGCTGACGATCGGCATCAGCACGGATCTGCTCGGCTTCGGCCGCGCCCGTCGAACGCAGTTCGTTCGCCACGCGCTTACGCTCGGCGGCCATCCGGCTGTATACCGAATCGCTGATACCGGCGGCGAGGTCGACCCGACGCATACGCACGTCGACAATTTCGATACCCACCTGCGCAGCTTCGTCGCCCACCTTCTGCTTGACCCACTGCATCACCTGGTCACGCTGCGTCGACACGACTTCGGTCACAGTGCGCTTCGTGAACGCTTCCTGCAAAGCCGAGCGAATCTGCTGCGTCAGACGATCCTGTGCAAGGCGGTTATCGCCCTTGAAGCTCACATAGAACTTGCGCGGATCGATGATGCGCCACTTCACGTACGAGTCGACAATCAGGTTCTTCTTCTCGGCCGTGATGAAGCGCTCCGGTTCCGGGTTGTCGATGGTCATGATGCGCTTGTCCAGATACAACACGGTCTGGAGCGGCGGCGGCAACTTGAACTTCAGGCCCGGCTGGTTGTAGACATCCTTGATCTCGCCCAGCGAGAACACTACGGCATAACGGCGCTGGTCCACCACGAACATGGTCGAGGCGAGCACGATCAGCAAGACGATCAGCGCGACGATAACGGTTCCAATACGGTTCATGCGCTTATCCCCTTAGCGTGAATCGCGGTCGCGGTTGCGCAGTGCCGCGCGCGATCGATCATGGTCGACATCATTGTTGTCATCAGTGGCAGGCGCTCCCGCGGCCGCCCCCGTACCTGCGCCGGATGCCGGCGCCGGGGTCGACGCGTCGCTGCGCGTGCGTTCCATGATCTTGTCCAACGGCAGATACAACAAACTGTTGTTCTTCGAATCCACCATGATCTTGGTGGTGCGCGAGTAGATCTGCTGCATCGTATCGAGGTACATACGCTCGCGGATCACACCAGGCGCCTTGGCATAGGCTTCCTGCACCGACTTGAAACGATCGGCGTCACCCTGAGCCTGCGACACCACACGCGCCTTGTAACCGGCGGCCTCTTCCGTCAGACGCGACGCCGTACCCTTGGCACGCGGAATCACGTCGTTGGCATAGGCTTGCGCTTCGTTCTTCGCACGCTCCAGATCCTGACCGGCCTTCACAGCGTCGTCGAACGCCGCTTGCACCTGCTCCGGCGGTTGAACACTCTGCATCGTGACGCTCGTCACGAGAATACCCGTCTTGTAGCTGTCGAGAATGCGTTGAATCGACGTCACGAGTTCATTCGCGATCTCTTCACGACCGGCGTAGAGCACGAAGTCCATCTTGCTCTTGCCGACAATCTCGCGCACAGCCGTTTGCGCCGCCAGATTCACCGATGCTTCGGCGTCCACGTTATTGAACAGGAACTCGGTCGCGTCCTTGATCCGGTACTGCACGGCGAAGCGCACATCGATGATGTTTTCATCGCCCGTGAGCATCGACGAGTCCTTAAGATCCGTATCCCGAATCGTATTGGAACGACCGATTTCCACGGACCGGATCTGCGACATGTTGACGACTTCGACCGACTGGAACGGGTACGGCAAACGCCACTGGATCCCCGACGTCGTCGTGTACTTGTACTTGCCGAACTGGGTGACGACACCGACCTGACCTTCCTGGACGATGAACAAGCCCGTCGCCAGCCAGATCAGGAATGCGAGTGCGACGACAACGCCGACACCGATACCCGAACCTCGCGAGCCACCGGAGAAACTATTGTTCGAACCGCCATTACCGCCCCCGCCGTTCTTACGGCCGAAGATACGGTTCAGACGGCGATTGAAATCGCGCCACAATTCGTCGAGATCGGGCGGACCGTCCTGCTGCGGGCCTTGCGGTCCGCGCTGCGGCTCCTTCTGATCTTGTGAATTCGGATTGTTCGCCCGGTCGGGGCGATTCGGCTCCTGATTGCCGGACGGCGTATCGCCGCCGCCGTCCCGCCCCCAGCGCGGGTCGTTCAGGGAGAAAATCAGGCCAACTCGTCGCATCAAAGCTCTTGGAAGCATAGGTAGAAGCGTGGTGACTGAAGCGGGTTGGGCGTTGCGACCGGCGCGCCTCGCATCGGAGCACGCATGTTGCCGGTTCGCGCGTGGTTCCCGAATCTGGTTTGCCGATCGGCGGCCTTTCCCGGCCTCCGTCTAGTCTCTTGCCAGTTCGTCACCCGCGTCGGAGTGCTGCCGGTATTCCCCGGGGCAACCCACCCTTCGCGGTGCGACGTCTCGTGTTATCTGTCTTCTGCGCGCGGCACATCGTCCCAACGGTCGATGAGCCGGACATCGGGCGCTTCGTGCTGCGATTGTAACCCACCAGTGCCGGCCACAACCGCCTCGCTGATGGCCTCGCGCAGCAGGTCCAGACCCTGGCCAGTACGCGCGCTCAAAAAGACACGCGTAATGCGCCCGTCTTCGTCCCGCTCGATTCTCGGCCCTTGTGCCGCCAGTTCCGGTACTGCGTCGATCTTGTTCCAGACGAGAATCTGCGGGATGCCGGCCGCATCGATCTCCGCCAGAACGGCGTTGACCTCGGCCATTTGCTCCTTGCGCACCTGACTCGACGCATCCACCACATGCAGCAGCATGTCGGCGTGCACCGTCTCCTCAAGCGTCGCCCGGAACGCCGCGACCAACTGGTGCGGCAACTCGCGGATGAATCCGACAGTATCAGACAGCACGATGTTCCCGACATCGCCAAGATAAACGCGACGAGAGGTCGTATCGAGCGTGGCAAACAGCTGATCGGCGGCGTAGGCATTGGCCTTCGTCATCGCATTGAACAGCGTGGATTTGCCGGCGTTGGTATAGCCCACGAGCGAAATCGACATCGTGCCGCTGCGCTGACGAGCGCGGCGCTGCGTGTCGTGCTGGCGCTGGAGCTTTTCGAGCCGGACCTTGAGCGATTTCACACGCTCGCCCAGCAGACGACGGTCGGTTTCCAGCTGCGTCTCACCCGGCCCCCGCAGACCGATACCGCCCTTCTGGCGTTCCAAGTGAGTCCAGGCGCGCACCAGACGCGTAGATAAATACTGCAACTGCGCGAGTTCGACCTGCAACTTGCCCTCATGACTCTTGGCGCGTTGGGCAAAGATATCGAGAATCAAGCTGGTACGGTCGACCACACGGCGTTGCAGAAGGTGTTCGAGGTTACGCTGCTGACCAGGTGTCAGTGCGTGATTGAAAATCACCAGATCGACGTCGAATTCGGCAATGGCTTCGCGCAGCTCTTCAGCTTTACCGCTGCCGATGAACAATTTGGCATCGGGGCTGTGGCGACGACCGGTAATGGTCACGACAGGCGTCGCGCCTGCGGATTGCGTCAGAAGGTCGAGTTCCTGGAGACTGGCTTCGAAATCGAGTTTGCCGAAATCGATGCCGACGAGCGCGGCGTTGGTGGTCAAGCTACGCTGGGAATGGGTATTGGGACTGTTGGACAAGAGCGGGCGACGGGGAAGATAAATTCGCCCGGCCGGAGAGACTCCCGGTCGGGCGAGCCTGAATCAGGACTGCTCGGCTTCCGGATGGAAATTCACCGGACGCGCAGGAACGACCGTCGAAATGGCGTGCTTGTAGACCATTTGGGTGACCGTGTTGCGCAGCAGGACGACATACTGGTCGAACGACTCGATGTTTCCCTGCAGCTTGATACCGTTGACCAGATAGATCGAGACGGGAACATGCTCCTTACGCAAGGCGTTCAGAAACGGGTCTTGTAGAAGTTGCCCTTTGTTGCTCATAAGTTACTCCATTGTATTTTTAGCAAATGACCGTAAGCCAGGGCGTGTGCGCGCTTCCCACCCTGACTTCCACACTATAGCCGATTTTGCTAGCGTCGCCAGCAAAACCCCGCCCCGGACTGGCTTTCACTCGCCCTTGGCGTAAGGGTTCGCGCTGTTGCGGAACTCTATGCGTAATGGAGTGCCCTTCAACTTAAAAGTTTCGCGGAAACGGTTCTCAAGATAGCGGCGATAGCTATCGGTCACACCATCCAGACTATTCCCGTGGATGACGATGATCGGGGGGTTCGAGCCCCCTTGGTGTGCGTAGCGCAACTTGGGACGCGAGAAGCCCGAGCGGCGCGGTTGCTGGTGTTCCACGGCCTCAATGAGCGCCTTGGTCAGCTTCGGCGTCGGCAGCTTGCTCATCGCCGCTGCGTACGCTTCGTCCACCGAGCGCATCAGCGGGCCGATACCGGTCGCCTTTGCGGCCGAAATGAAGTGGAAGTTCGCAAAACCGAGGAATTTGAGCTTTCGCTCAAGTTCCTGCTTCGCCTGCTCACGGGTGTACTCGTCCAGGCCGTCCCACTTGTTCACGCCCACGACCACGGCACGGCCAGACTCCAGAATGAAGCCCGCGATGTGCGCATCCTGATCCGAGATGTCCTGACGGGCATCGAGCATGAGGATCACGACGTTCGCGTCCGCGATCGATTGCAGCGTTTTCACAACCGAGAATTTCTCGATCGCCTCGAAGACTTTTCCGCGACGACGCAGACCCGCCGTATCGATCAGCGTGTAGTTCTTGCCCTGACGCTCGAAATCGATATGAATCGAATCGCGCGTAGTGCCGGGCATGTCGAAGGCGATCACGCGCTCTTCGCCGAGCAGCGTGTTGACCAGCGTCGACTTACCGACGTTCGGACGCCCAACGATGGCGATCTTGACGCGCCCGTCGTTCTTGCCGTCGTCTTCCGTTTCATCCGGGTTGGCATAGAACGGCGCAATCGCCTCGTCGATGACTTCCTTCACGCCATCGCCGTGGGCGGCCGAAATCGCCAGCGGGTCACCGAGACCCAGCTCGTAGAAGTCGTTGGCCACCGTGGTGTATTTCATGCCCTCGGCCTTGTTGACCACGAGCATGATCTTGCGCCCCGTCTTGCGCAGGTAGTCGGCGATGATCTGATCTTGCGGCGTGAGGCCCTGACGGCCGTCGACGATATAGATCACCACGTCGGCTTCGACCACGGCCTGCCGCGTCTGCTTGGCCATTTCGTGGAAAATGCCTTCCTTGGCCACCGGCTCAAAGCCACCGGTATCGATCACCAGATACGGATGCTCGCCAACGCGCCCCTCGCCATAGTGACGGTCGCGCGTGAGCCCGGGCATGTCGGCGACGAGCGCGTCGCGCGAGCGGGTCAAACGGTTGAATAGCGTCGATTTGCCGACGTTGGGGCGCCCTACGAGCGCGATCACGGGTTTCATGAATAAGCCCTAAAAACGAAGACGGCCGGCGCGCTGCCGGCCGTTCCCGGAAAATGCCCGGGTGCTTGCCGGTTACCGGTTATTCCGGACGGAAGCCATAAATATTGCCATCGCGGGTTTGCACGACCAGTGTCTGGCCGGCGATGACCGGCTGCGCACTGATGGCGCCGCTCAGCTTGACGCGGGCGAGGAACTCACCGTTGTCCCGCGACAGGAAATGCAGATAGCCCTGCTTGTCGCCCACGACCACGACACGGCCGAGCGCCAACGGCGCCGACAGATCGCGGTACTTAAGCTTGTCGTTCTGCCACAGTGTACTGCCATCGGCAGCGTTGAACGCGTAGACGGCGCCATCGGTATTCACAGCCGCCACCACCCGCTCATCCTGCGTCACACCATTCGGCGACGAGAAGTCTCGCGCCCACAGGCCGTTGCCGGTCTGCACGTCGGCACATCCCACACGACCTTGGAACGTCGCGCCACACACCTGACGACCGAACACGACCGGCACGCCCGTCACGTCATTCACACGCTCAACCTCGGTCACACCCTTCGGATACGACAGCGGCGTGATCCACTGCGGGTTGCCCGTGTTGGCGTCGAGTGCGACCAGTTTGCCGCCCGGAAAGCCGGTAATGACCGAACGGTCGCCCAGGAACGTCATGCCGGTACCCGTGCGCAGCGTCAACGTCGTCGACGGCTGCGAGTACGACCAGCGCACCGAACCGGTGCCCGAGTCGAACGCCGTGACGCGGTTGTTGATGGCACGCACCACCACCAGGCCCCGCCCGACCAGCGGTGCAGTGAGGACTTCGCTGCCCGCGTTTGCCTTCCATGCCGGCTTGCCGTCGTGATCGAACGCGATCACGTCGCCCTTGTGCGTGGCGACGACGGTCGTCTCTCCGTCGCTGCCCGGCCCGGCCGTAATGTCCGTATCAGCCTTGGCGGACCAGTTCGACGCGCCCGTTTCCGCATCCACACGTACGATGCTGCCGTTCGCACCTGCCGCGAACACCGCGTTGCCAACGGCCACCGGCGCGAAGCTGTAAGCACCGGCCTTGCCAACGCTCGCCGTCCAGATCTGCTTGACGGTCAACGCTTGCTTGATCTCCGTGAGCGGCGTCGGTTCATGCGCCGGCTTGCTGCCGAAGAGCCCGCAACCACCCAGCGTGCCGAGTACGGCCAGCGTCAGCACCGCTGTGCCCGCACGCTTGAAAATGCCCCGGCGCGACGAGGCCGCCAGGCCAACCTGTGCAGACTGAGACGTGGCCATCGTTTGCGGCATCGATCGACGGAAGTCGTTAAGGATCATCATGTACCCGGTTATGCGTTATGGGAGGGTAATACTTGCCAACGGATTGCCGACGCGCGTCAGGCCCCCAGCGCGTCGAGCTTGAACTGAACAAACTGGCGCATGCCCGAATCCTGCTTGTCGAGCTTGTCGAGCGCGAGCTTGTAAGCCGTACGAGCGTCGGCCACCTTGCTTTGCGCGACGAGCACGTCGCCGCGACGGTCGGCAAACACACCAGCGTACGGCGCCGGCGGATTGTCCAGTAGCTTGAGCGCCTCGTCATACGCCTTCTCGTCGAGCAACACCCCCGCCAGACGCAGTTTGGCGAGTTGCTTGTACTCGTCGTCCTTGGCATTCGACACGGCCCATCGCAACTGCGCCTTCGCACCTGACGCATCGCCCGCATCCGCCAGCGTCTTGGCGGCGAGCAGTGCCGTCATTTGCGCATACGGCGTGCCGCTGAACTTGCTCTCCATATCGGACGCGATACGCGCGACCTTCGCCTTGTCCTTCGCGTCGATGGCGGTTTCCAGCTCGCCATACAGCACACCGGCTTCCACCGTCTGCTTACGCTCGTAATAGCGCCACAGATTCCAGCCGCCATAGGCGAGCATGATGACGACGAGCGTCCAGATAACGTAATTGCCGTACTGCTTCCACCAGGCCTTTACGTTCTCGATCTGTTCCTGTTCCTCGTGATAGCTGCTCATTCGCCGGTATTCTCCGTGTCTGGCGTCGTGAATTAATGAAGGGTTTCGTTGCCCGGACCGTCGTCACCCAGGCTTTCGTTCACGCTTTCGTCTGCACTCGCAACGATAGCGTCGATCAGATACTCGGCGAGCCCGTCGAACGGCACGCTCGTCTGATTGTTCGTCTGCTCGGCGGCACGCAGATGCTTGACTTCGGCAGTGCCCGAAGCCACTTCGTTCTCACCGATAATGACCGCGAAATTCGCACCGCTCGCATTCGCGCGCTTCATCTGCGACTTGAAGCTGCTGCCATTCCCATCCGGGCTGCAGTGGAACACCACGTTCAATCCCGCGTCGCGCATGCGTTCCGCAGCGATCAGCGCCGGCGCCACTGCCGACTCGCCCTGATGCACGACGTAGACATCGGCACCTTCGGCCTGCGGCACGAGATCGTCTTCGCGCAGCAGTTCGAGAATACGTTCGACGCCCATCGCCCAGCCGCATGCCGGCGTGGCGTCACCACCCAGTTGTTCGATGAGCGGATCGTAACGACCACCACCGGCCACCGTGCCCTGCGCACCCAGCTTGTCGGTCACCCACTCGAACACGGTCAGATTGTAATAATCCAGACCACGCACCAGACGCGGATTGATCGTGAACGGAATGTTGTTCGCCTTGAGCAGCGACTGCACGCCCTCAAAGTGCTTGATCGACGCCTCGCCGAGGTAATCGATGAGCTTCGGCGCTCCTTCGACCATCTCCTGCATTGCCGGGTTCTTCGTATCGAGCACGCGCAGCGGGTTCGTGTAAAGGCGACGCTTGCCGTCTTCGTCCAGCAGATCGACGTGCTTCTCGAGGTAAGCGATCAGATCGGCACGATGACGCGCACGCTCCTCACCCTGCCCCAGGGAATTGAGTTGCAGGTGGATACCGGTCAGACCGAGATCGTCCCACAGGCGCTGGCACATCAGAATGATTTCGACGTCGGCATCCGGCCCCGCCAGACCGAGCGCTTCCACACCGACCTGATGGAACTGACGATAGCGGCCGCGTTGCGGCTTCTCGTGACGGAACATCGGGCCGAAGTACCACAGGCGCTTCGGGCCACCGTACAGCAGGTTGTGTTCGAGCGTCGCGCGAACGGCAGCTGCGGTACCTTCCGGGCGCATCGTCAGTTGTTCGCCGTTGAGCGAGTCGGTGAAGCTGTACATCTCCTTCTCGACGATATCGGTCACTTCACCGATGCCGCGCGTGAACAACTGCGTATGCTCGAGAATCGGCGTACGGATCTGTTGGTAGCCATAGGCGCGCAGCATGGCGCGCACGGACTCCTCGAAAAACTCCCACAGGGCTTCGTCCTGCGGGAGGATATCGTTCATGCCTTTGACCCCGGCCAGTTTGGCGAGGCGATTCTTCTTTGCGTCAGTCATATTCTCTTGTGTTCTGCCTGCATGCTGCCGGCGTCCAGCCCAAATGCCGGCTTGATGCCGACTTGAATGCCCGACTTACGCGGCAACGACGCCTTCGGCCTCACCGTAGTGGGTCTTCACGTAGTCGTCGACGATCTGCTGGAACTCTTCCGCGATATGGTCGCCGCGCAGCGTGCGCACCTTCTCGCCATCGACGAACACCGGCGCCGCCGGCGACTCACCCGAACCCGGCAAGCTGATACCGATATTCGCGTGCTTCGATTCGCCCGGGCCGTTCACGATGCAGCCCATCACCGCAACGTTCATGTTCTCGACGCCCGGATATTGAGCCTTCCACACCGGCATTTGTTCACGCAGATATTTCTGAATACTCGCCGCCAGTTCCTGGAACACGGTACTCGTCGTGCGGCCACACCCCGGACAGGCGATGACCATCGGTGCGAACGCGCGCAGGCCCATCGTCTGCAGGATTTCCTGCGCCACCACAACTTCGCCCGTACGCGCGCCGCCCGGTTCCGGCGTCAGCGAAATACGGATCGTGTCGCCAATCCCTTCCTGCAACAACACCGACAACGCTGCCGTCGAGGCAACGATGCCCTTCGAGCCCATACCGGCTTCGGTCAGCCCGAGGTGCAATGCGTAGTCGCAGCGCTTGGACAGCTCGCGGTACACCGCGATCAGATCCTGTACCGCGCTCACCTTGCACGACAGCAGAATCTTGTCGGCGGACAAACCGACACGCTGCGCCAGATCCGCGGATTCCAGTGCCGACGTGATGAGCGCTTCGTACATCACGCTCTGCGCATCCCAAGGCGTAGCACGCGCCGCATTCTCGTCCATGATGCGAGCGAGCAGCGTCTGGTCCAGGCTGCCCCAGTTCACGCCAATACGCACCGGCTTGTCGTACTTGATCGCCATTTCGATCATTTGCGCAAACTGCGTATCGCGTTTCGCACCCTTGCCGACGTTGCCCGGGTTGATACGGTACTTCGACAACGCTTCGGCGCATGCCGGATAGTCGGCAAGCAACGTATGACCGTTGTAATGGAAGTCGCCGACCAGCGGCACGGTCACGCCCATGCGATCGAGCTGGTTGCGAATCTCGGGCACGGCAGCCGCGGCTTCCGGCGTATTCACCGTAATACGCACGAGTTCCGAACCTGCTTGCGCCAGTTCCTTGACCTGAATGGCCGTGCCGATCACGTCTTCCGTGTCGGTGTTGGTCATCGATTGCACGCGAATCGGCGAATCGCCGCCAACCGTCACAAGCTGGCCGCCCCAGCGAATCCCGACCTTACGGGACTTGCGACGGGGTGCCGGACCACCGATGATCGGCATGCATTCTACAGAAGCCATGATTACCCTCTTTCGGTCTTACTGGAGCGTCAGACGCGCCACATTGCCCGCATTACGGGACTTGATCTCGACCGGTTGACCGTTGAATTCCAGCGATTCGACGCCCGCGACGTTACCCACAACGACTTTAAGCGGCGCATCGCCCGTAATTTCCTGTTCGGCACCTGCACGCATCAGTTGGGAGAACAGCACCTTGCCGTCCTTCGAACGCACTTCCACCCAACTGTCTGCCTTCAGGCGCAACGCAATCTTGCCATTGCCCGGCGCACCTGCGCTCGACGCCTTCACGTCGGCAGGCGGCGTCGCCGTGACGGCGGGCGCCGTAGCGGCACTTGCCAGCCCGGCGACCACGTGCGTCGGGTCGACCGCTGCAATCAGGCCAGGCCCCGCGGCGGCCGCACTGGCGGACGCGTTATTGACCGTACCTTCCGTATTCCCGTTGTTGGCCGAATTCGTACCGTCCGCCCCCGGCGGCGTGCCGTTTGCATCGGCAACGACCGGCTGACTGGCGGGTTCCGCCGCTTCCGTCGCGCCCTGGGCCGACGCACCGCTAGCCAGTTCCGCCGGCTCGGTCGCACCGCGCCCGGCCTTGTGGGCGTTGCCGAAGTACCAGGCAGCACCGGCGATCACCACCAATGCCGCGAGCGCCCACGGCCATTTCGCTTGCGAGGCGGCCACCGGCGAACGGAAACGCACAGGGCTCTTCGGGATGCTCGGCTGACCCGACTGCGGCTGCGGAATCTCGATCGCGGCCTGAGGCGTTCCGCCAACGCGGCGCAACGACTCGATCATCGGCTCGGGATCACCGCCCACCATACGGGCATAGCTACGCACCACCCCCTGAATGAACGGCATTTCAGGCAACGCGTCCCACTCGCCAGCTTCAAGACGCTTGAGCTTCTGCACGGAGACTTTCAAACGCGCCGACACGTCTTCGACCGACATGCCGCGCTTCTCGCGCAATACCGCCAGTTGCGCCCCCACTTGCGCGCCCAGCTCAGCCCATCCGGCAGGTGCTCCCTGCGGCAATCCCTGGCCTTGAGCCCCGGCTTGTCCGCCTGCATCCGCCTGATTCTGGTTATCCATCGATACGCCCCCGTTCGTAAGCAGCCGCCCGCAGCGGCTGAGGATATGCTGGCGACAGTCCCGCTGCATCGTCCGCCGTGCGCGCAACGTGAAGATCTGCGCGACGCTCCGGAAGACTCGACAAGGAACTGACGGAATCGCGCGGGGCATGAAACATGTCCCGCGCAAGGAATGCTGTAGTGCAAGACTGATCCGACGGACGGCATGGTGCGTGCGGGGCCGACGGCCCTCGCCACGGTCCACGCCCGCCCATGCGCCCCGTCATACGGTACGCACCTCGACCGCGATTTTCCCGAATTTGCCACGCTGCGCCAACCGCGTGCGATCCTGCACTTCGCCGGCCAGCTGGCCACAGGCGGCGTCGATGTCATCGCCACGCGTCTTACGCACGGTCGTGACCAGGCCCGCATCGAGCAGAATCTGCGCGAAACGCTTGATCTGCGGATCCTTCGATCGCAGCAGACCGGATTCAGGGAACGGATTGAAAGGGATCAGATTAAATTTGCACGGCACGTCGCGCGTCAGGGCGACGAGCTCGCGCGCATGCGCTTCGGTGTCGTTCACACCGTCGAGCATGCAATACTCGAACGTGATGAAGTCACGCGGCGCCACTTCAAGGTAGCGCTCGCACGCGCCCATCAGCTCGCGTAACGGATATTTTTTGTTGAGTGGCACGAGCACATCGCGCAGCGCATCGTTCGGCGCGTGCAGCGAGACGGCCAGCGCCACGGGCAGTTCCTGCCCCAGACGGTCCATCATCGGCACCACACCCGACGTCGACAACGTTACGCGGCGGCGCGACAACCCATAGGCATTGTCGTCGAGCATGAGGCGCATGGCGCCCACCACATTGTCGAAATTGAGCAGCGGTTCGCCCATGCCCATCATCACGACGTTGGTGATGACACGCTCGTTCTTGCCCTCGCGCCCGAGGTCACGGCGCAGTGCGAATTCGGCCATCCAAAGCTGGCCGATGATTTCGCCGAGCGTCAGATTGCGCGAGAACCCCTGCTTGCCGGTCGAACAGAACCGGCAATTGACGGCGCAGCCCGCTTGCGACGAAACACAAAGCGTGCCACGCGTCTCCTCGGGGATGTAGACGGTCTCAACGGCGTTGCCGTTGCCTACGTCGAGCAGCCATTTGCGCGTACCATCGGCCGACAAATGGTCGGTGATGGCCGCAGGCGCAACGATGTTCGCGCGCGTCTTCAGCTTCTCGCGAAGCGATTTGGCCAGATCGGTCATGCCGTCGAAATCGGCGGCCCCCATCTGGTGGATCCAACGCTGGAGCTGGCGCGCACGGAACGGCTTTTCGCCGAGCGTGCCGCAATAGGCGGCCAGACCGTCCGGATCGTAATCAAGCAGATTCGTAAGGTTGGTCATGGCCCTGGTCCGTCAACATCCCTTCGGTCTCTTCCTGCGATTGAGCGACTATACGCGGCTTAGCGCGAGTAGACGTTCATGCCCGGGAAGAAGAAAGCCACTTCCACAGCGGCGGTTTCGGCAGCGTCCGAACCGTGCACGGCGTTGGCGTCGATGCTGTCAGCGAAGTCAGCGCGGATCGTGCCCTTCTCTGCCTTCTTCGGGTCGGTGGCGCCCATCAGTTCGCGGTTCTTCGCGATGGCGTTTTCACCTTCCAGCGCCTGGATCATCACCGGGCCCGAGATCATGAAATCGACCAGGTCCTTGAAGAACGGGCGTTCCTTGTGAACAGCGTAGAACTGCTCGGCTTCTGCGCGCGACAGATGCACCAGCTTGGCAGCGGCGATCTTCAGGCCTGCGGCTTCGAAGCGGCTGTAAATCTGGCCGATCACGTTCTTAGCAACGGCATCGGGCTTGATAATCGACAAAGTGCGTTCGACTGCCATGAAAAACTCCAAAAAATTAAGCAGTTATATAACCAACATGAACCCGTAATTGTAGCACGAAGGCTGTTATGATGGGGATGGAACCTACAGTACGCGTACCGCTCAAACGCAGGACGGCCGGGACTATCCGGCTTTTCGCGAAGCGGACACAGGGATGCGCTTCCCGGACCTTACCTAAATGGGAGGGTTTGGGTGCTGACGGTGGATTGAAATTCAGGCTTTTGCCCAGAGATTTCAGGAATCGTCCGAGTGCTTTCCCGGATGTCTTTGGGTATCCTCAAGCTTCGACGACAAGCCGGAACAACGGCTGCGGGGGATTCGCCGGCAGGAGTGCCGGCCATCGTATGCGTCATGAGGCGCCTGCCGGCCCCGCCAACAGGCACAACGACCACGGAGAACACAATATATGAACCAGGATTTCCAACGCTTCGGCTACGGTGGGACGGGTGGCGTCTCGACCGCACAGGTGCGCAACAAGGTGCTGCGCAATACGTATTGGCTGCTCGCGCTGTCGATGCTGCCGACGATTGCGGGGGCCTGGCTGGGCGTGACGTACGGCTTCGCGCTGTTTGCGGGCAGCCCGATGGTCAGCGTGATCTTGTTCCTTGCCATCGCTTTCGGCTTCATGTTCGCCATCGAGCGCTTCAAGAATAGTGGCGTGGGCGTCGCCCTGCTGCTGGGCTTCACGTTCTTCATGGGCCTGATGCTCACGCGCCTGCTGAGCTTCGTGCTCGGCTTTTCGAACGGCGCATCGCTCATCATGCTGGCGTTCGGCGGCACCGCCGTGATCTTTACGGTGATGGCATCGGTCGCCACGGTCAGCAAGCGCGATTTCAGCGGCTTGGGCAAGTGGCTGTTCATGGGCGTGATCGTGATCCTGCTGGCGTCGGTCGCCAACATCTGGCTGCAACTGCCGGCCTTGATGCTGACGGTGTCGGTGCTCGCGATCGCCATCTTCTCGGCGTACATTCTGTTCGACGTGCAGCGCGTGGTGAACGGCGGCGAAACTAACTACGTCACGGCGACGCTGGCGATTTACCTCGACCTGTACAACATCTTCACCAACCTGCTCGCCATTCTTGGCGTGCTGGGCGGCAACCGCAACTAAACGCGGAACGCAGCGGCGGCGCCAGTTTTCCAGCGCCATCCGTCGGCTCGACGGACAAAAAAGCCAGCCCTTCGGGGCTGGCTTTTTCTTTGCTCGCGGTCTTTGCTCGATGTCTTTGCTCGGCGCCCTCATGCGGCGCGAGAAGTGCCCGAACGCGCTCCGCCGCTCAGACGTCAGGCGCGTCGTGGATCACACCTTCGCCGCCAGCAGCGCCAGCAATGGCTTCTACGCCTTCATCGCGCTCGGACGCCTCGGACACGCGAATACGCGGCACCCACGGCCGACCAATGCTTTCGTGTTCGAAAACGGCCATCGACTCCACATGCGAGGTGTGCGGGAACATGTTGACGACACCCGCGAGCGTGAGACGGTAGCCAGCCTCGTGCACCAGCAGGCCCGCGTCACGCGCCAGCGTGGCAGGGCTGCACGAGACATAGACGATGCGTTTGGGCAGGCCTTCGTAACCTTGTTGCGCCAGCTCTGCAAGCGCCTTCGAGACGGCCAGCGCCCCCTCACGCGGCGGATCGATCAGATAGCGATCGAATGCTCCCAGCGCCCGGATATCTTCCGCGGTAATGTCGAACAGGTTCCGGCAAGCAAATTCCGTACGCTCGGCGACGCCATTGCGCTGTGCATTCGCCAGCGCGCGCTCCGTCAATGCCGTACTGCCCTCAATGCCCATCACCGTACCGGCGCGACGCGCCAACGGCAAGGTGAAGTTACCCAGTCCGCAGAACAGATCGAGCACGCGCTCGTTCGACTGCGGCGCGAGCAGGCGCAACGCACGATGGACAAGCACTCGGTTGATCTGGTGATTGACCTGCGTGAAGTCCGTCGGCTTGAACGGCATGCGGATCTGATATTCCGGCAGCGTGTAGTGAAGCTCCGGCGTCAGCGGGTAGAACGGCACTGCCGTATCCGGCCCCTTCGGCTGCACCCAGAACTGCACGTGATTCGCGTCGGCAAAAGCCCGCAGGATATCTTCGTCGGCAGGGGTCAGCGGCTCGAGAATTCGCAGGACGAGCGCCGTGACATCGGCGCCGATGGCCAGTTCGATTTGCGGCAGACGCTCGCGAATCGACAGCGACTCCACCAGTCGACGCAGCGGCACCAGCATGTCCGACACGTGACGCGGCAGCACTTCGCATGAATCCATGTCGGCCACGTAACTGCTCTTACGCTCGTGGAAACCGATCAGTACGCCCCCCTTCTTCGGCACATAGCGCACCGTAAGGCGAGCCCGGAAACGGTAGCCCCAGTCCGGCCCCTGAATCGGGCGAAGCATCGCCTCGGCCTTCACCTTTCCGAGACGCGCCAGATTATCCTCCAGCACGCGCTGCTTGATAGCGATCTGGGCACGCGGCTCGAGATGCTGCATCGAGCAGCCGCCGCATTTGCCGAAATGCGGGCACTGCGGTTTGGCGCGCATCGAGCTGGAGCGCAGCACGCTGATCGTCTCGGCTTGCTCGAACTTGGGTTTGCGGCGGTAGCTGAGGTACGTGACACGTTCGCCCGGCAGTGCGCCTTCGACGAAGATCACCTTGCCGGGCTTGAACTCCGGCGTGTCCGGCTCGCCCTCGGGCGCAGTACGGCCAACGCCGCGCGCCTCCATGTCGAGCGATTCGATATCGATAATGCCGGGCTCGGCGCTGGGCCGATTGCGCGAAGAGTTTCGGGAGGAACGGGTCACGTCTTTATTCTCATATGCGACAGCAAACCCGGCATTTTAATCGATTCGTCCGCGAGTTATGCACGGCGGATGTTTGTCGGGTTTTCGCTGGCGCACACGCCCGTTGCAAAAACGGGCAAATCCCCCCCGGATTACCCCCACGCGCCAAGGTATTCCTTCCAATGCGCCGCCGGCTCCTGCTCGAGAGAGCGCTTCACGAAGTCGATCTCCTGCTCGTATTCGGCCTGACGCAATCCGCCACGCATCAACTGGTAGCGGCAGTACACCAGATAGGTATTCACCACGTCCGTCTCGCAATAATTCCGGATCTCTTCGAGCTTGCCCTCGCGATAGGCCTGCCACACCTTGCTGCCGTCCATGCCGAGCTTGCCCGGGAATCCGCACAGCTTGGCCAGATCGTCGAGCGGTGCATTCGCGCGCGCCTGATACATTGCGAGCAGATCCATCAGATCCAGATGGCGCTGGTGATACCGGCTGATGTAGTTATTCCACTTGAACTCGCGGTCGTCCTCGCCCATATCCCAATAACGCGGCGCGGAAATGCCGTGGATCATCGCGCGATAGTGCAACACCGGCAAATCGAAGCCACCGCCATTCCAGGACACGAGTTGCGGCGCGTACTTCTCGATCGTGCGATAGAACCCCGACACGAGCGCCCCCTCCCCGTCCTCCAGCGTGCCTAACGACTTCACGCGAAATCCGTCGCGATCGCGAAAGACACAGGAGATCGCAGCAACGCGCTGCAAATGCAACGGCAGGAAGTCGTGCCCTACCTTTTCGCGGCGCGCGGCAAACGCCGCTTCGGCGACTGCGTCATCCGTCAGTCCGGCATACGCAGGCTCAAGTTTGCGTAGGCCATCGACATCGGGAATCGTTTCAATATCGAAGACGAGAACGGGAGATGACATGGTGAAATTCAGAGGAAAAAATCAGAAGGTGTCGCCATTCGACGTCGATGCGCCCGCCCTTCGCGGCCCGTCATGGCCCGTCAGACCGCACCCCATCGCCGTGAATCCGTCAGGTGGGCGAGAAAAGCTGGTGTGGGCGACACGCCTCGCCGGTCAGAGCACGGCGTCCTTGCGCACACCGTTCGACGCGAAATAGCGCTTGAGTTTGACGAGTGCCTCTTGCTGGATCTGCCGCACGCGCTCCCGGGTCAGCCCCATTTCGTCGGCCAGTTCTTCCAGCGTTGCGGGTTCCACCCGGTTAAGACCGAACCGTCGCTCGATGACATAACGATGCTTGGTCGACAGCCGCGACAACCAGAGTCGCATGAGGTCTTCCAGTTCGCGATGCTGCACTTCCTGCTCGGGCGCTTCGCTATGATCGTCGGAAAGCAGATCGAGCAGACTGCTGCCGGGATCGATATCTAGCGGCGCATCGAGCGAAGCCACATGCTCGTTGAGCGCCAGGATATCCGTGATCTCCTCCGGCGTCTTGCCGGTGAGATCAGCGATATCCTCGATGCTCGCATCGCGCTGCTCGCCACCATCGACGTATGCCGCGCTTTTCTCGAGGTGACGCTTGGCCCGCAGCACCTGATTGAGTTCGCGGATGACGTGCACCGGCAAACGCACCGTGCGCGCCTGATTCATGATGGCGCGCTCGATACTCTGCCGAATCCACCACGTTGCGTACGTCGAGAAACGGAATCCACGGCCCGGGTCGAATTTCTCGATGGCGTGCATCAACCCGAGATTGCCTTCCTCGATCAGATCGAGCAACGGCACGCCGCGATTGAGATAGCCCTTGGCGATGCTCACGACGAGACGCAGATTGCGCTCGATCATGACCTGACGCGCCGCGAACTCGCCGGCTTGCGCACGCGTGGAGTAATCGAGCTCCTCCGCGGGCGTCAGCAGCGGTTTGACACTGATGCGATTGAGATAGTGCTGAACGGTGTCGGCCGTGAGTTCGGCCTGCAGCACGGTGCCGAAGTCGTCGGCGTCGGCGGACTTGCGCTTGCGGCCCGATCCGGAACCGGAACCTTCTTCGCCAGCCTCGCCGTCGGATGACGAGGCGTCGTCATCCTCCGCCTCGCGCTCGTCGAAAGCGTCGTCCACGTCCTCTTCCTGCCGGGATTGCCGATCGTCAACGTCCTGATCGGTCTCCGGGGCAGCGAGGTCTTCCTCTTGCGAAGTACGACGCTTTCTCTTGAGCATTCGACCCTGCCTAGTTTAGTGAGGCGGCAAATACTTCATCGGATCCACAGGCTTACCGTCCTTACGCACCTCGAAATGCAGCATGACACGATCTGCATCCGAATTGCCCATTTCGGCGATTTTCTGACCCCGCGTCACGGAGTCGCCTTCCTTGACCAACAGTTTGCTGTTGTGCGCATACGCCGTCAAGAAGGTGGCATCGTGTTTGATGATGATGAGGTTGCCATACCCGCGAAGGCCGGCCCCCGAATACACCACTTTCCCCGCACCGGCAGCGTAGATCGAATCCGAGACCCTGCCGCCAATGTTCAGGCCCTTGTTCTTCGAATCGTCGAAGCGGCCCACCACGTCGCCCTTGGCCGGCCACGACAGTTGCAAGTCACCGCTGGACACTGCCGACGGCGCCCCCGAAGCCGCCGAGCTGGTGGCCGGCGGCGTCACGACAGCCGGCGGCACGGCAGCGGCGTTATTGCCATTCGAGGCCGGCGTGCTGGCCACCGGCGGCGGCAACGGCGTACCGGTGTCGCCCGCAGGCGGCTTCACGCGCAGCACCTGACCGACTTCGATCTGGTCGGGGTTCTGGATATTGTTCCAGCGCGCGATATCGCGATAATTCTGCCCGTTCTCCAACGCGATGCGATAGAGACGGTCCCCCGGCTTGACCCGGTAAAACCCCGGCGGAACCGGCGTGTTGTCGACGATGGGCGCGGTAGCGCCCGGCACACCGCTGTCGGTCGTCGTACCGCCTACGGTACGGTCGACGACCGGTGCGCCGACTTGTCGCGATGCGCACGCTGCCAGCATGCTCAGCAACAGGACACTGGCGACGCGTTGTTGGAAACCCGCTCGCAAATTCACTCAAATCCTCCGCAGAATTGGCCCGACGGGCTCAAATGATGCCCGATTTTAAGGGGACGAATAACACCCTATCAAGCTGCGTCTCGCGCCATTGGCGCGCACCGATGCGCTCGATGAGGGTCAAAATTTGTTGCTCTCCGCCAACGGGGGCGACAAGACGCGCGCCCACCGCCAACTGATCGACCAGTGCGTCGGGAATCTCCAGGCCTGCCGCAGCGATCACGATGCCGTCGAACGGCGCCACCGCCGGCAGTCCCAGCCGCCCGTCGCCATAATGCAGACGGATATTCGGCACCCGCAATGGCCGAAGATTGGCTTTCGCACGTTCGTGCAGCGGCCGCACCCGTTCGATCGAATAAACGTCCTTCGCGACACAGGACAGCACCGCCGCCTGATAACCGCAGCCGGTACCGATCTCCAGCACCTTCTCCAGCGGACGCCCGCCGGCGAGCAGCAGTTCAATCATGCGCCCGACCACGGACGGCTTCGAAATCGTCTGCCCATGACCGATCGGAAGGGCGGCATCCTCATAAGCCTGATTGGCCAGCGCCGCGTCGACGAACCCGTGGCGCGGCACAGTCGCAAGCGCTGCCAGCACGCCCGGGTGTTTGACGCCCGAGGCCGCCACGCGTTCAGCCATGCGGGCGCGCACGCGCTCCGACGTCAGACCGATCCCGTCGGGGGAAACACCGGCCGACGACATCCCGGCCGGCACTTTCACGCCATTCGTGGGCCGCACGGCACCTTTGCCCGAATGCGCACCAGACGCCGGCTTGGACACAACGGTGGCAGTTGACGCCTTACCGCCCGGCCTTGCCGGACTTTTCACAGCATGAGGCGCGGGCTGCGCGTGTGGCGTCGCCGCCGGGCGCGCCAGCCCTTTAGGCACCACCGCGTGCGAAGCGTGTGCACCGGCGGGACGCGCCGACGCACCCGCCATCGGCGTCGAAGCCGCACGCAAACTATTGTGACTGCCTACCGCCGACGTCTTCCCCACGCCTTGATTCGCCGATGTCGCTGTGCCATTCGGCGCCTTGCGCGTCATGGCCGCAGGCGGCGCCCCGGCCGGACTCGCACGCGACGACTTGTCGAGCACCGGCGCCTTGCGCTGCCGGCGGGTCATCACTTCAGCCAGAGGGAGGGGAAAACGCTTCGGCGGTGTCGTCATCGTTGGGCCACCCCTGCGCTGGCCAGCCAATCGTGCACGACGCCAAGTCGTGCGGTATGCGTGAGATCCAGTTGCAAGGGGGTGACCGAGACGTAATCGTGCGCCACGGCGTGGAAATCGGTGCCTTCGCTGCTATCGCGCGCGTCGCCGGCTGGGCCGATCCAGTAAATCGCTTCGCCGCGCGGATTTTCCTGACGGATGACCGGCTGCGATTGGTGTCGTTTGCCGAGACGCGTCGCCAATGCACCTTTCAGGCGCTCGTACGGCAAATTGGGAATATTGACGTTCAGCAGGAACGGCGCGCCCAACGGCCGCTCCATATAGCGCTCGACCACCTCGCGCGCCACACGCGCCGCGCTATCGAGATGCCCCCAGCCTTTGTCGACCTGAGAGAACGCGAACGAAGGGATCCCGAAAAGAAACCCCTCGGTGGCGGCGGCCACGGTCCCCGAATAGAGCGTGTCTTCGCCCATGTTCTGACCGTTGTTGATACCCGAGACCACGATATCGGGACGCTGGTCGAGCAAGCCAGTCAACGCCACGTGGACGCAATCGGTCGGCGTGCCGTTGATAAAAGTGAAATCGTTGGGCGCTTTGAAGACGGAAAGCGGCCGTTGCAAGGTCAAGGAATTGGACGCACCGCTACAGTTCTGTTCGGGCGCCACCACGGTAATGTCGCCAAGCGGTGCCAGCGCTTCGTAAAGCGCGGCCAGGCCTGGCGCCTGATACCCATCGTCGTTGCTGAGCAGGATTCGCATGCGGCAATTGTAACCGAGGAAAGGTGCTCCGATATGACGCCATGGCGCCAACTTTGGCGTTCCGCCCTGCCCCATGCACCACCGAGTCGTCGCGCCTTCACGGTAGCGTCACGGCGACGAGACCGCGATGGAACGGCGTCGCCATGACGCCGGACTCCGCTACATCTTCTCCGTTTCTCCGGCTTGCGGCTGCCAGACGAGCAAACGGCGCTCGACCACGCCCACCAGCCCATCGAGCACCAGCGCAAACGCGGTGAGAATCAACACCCCGGCGATGACGGCGTTGATGTCGAACGTGCCTTCCGCCTGCAAAATGAGATAACCCACACCGCGCGCCGAGCCCAGGTACTCCCCGACCACTGCCCCGACAAACGCCAGACCGACCGAGTTGTGCAGGCTCGAGAACACCCAACTGGTTGCGCTGGGCAGATACACGCGACGCAGCAACTGGCGCTGGTTCGCCCCGAGCATGCGCGCATTGGCGAGCACCACCGGGCTGACTTCCTTCACGCCCTGATACACGTTGAAGAAGACGATGAAGAACACCAGCGTGACGCCCAGTGCGACCTTCGACCAGATGCCAAGCCCGAACCACACGCCGAAGATCGGGGCGAGGATCACGCGAGGCATCGAGTTGGCCGCCTTGATGTACGGGTCGAGCAGTGCACCGGCGCTGGGCGAGAGCGCCAGCCACAACCCCACCGCCAGACCGAGCACGGTACCGATCGCAAACGCCAGCATCGTTTCGAGCAACGTCACGCCAAGGTGCAGATAGATCTCTCCGCTAACGAACCACTGCCAGATCTGAAGCAGCACCTTTTGCGGCTCGCCGAAGAAAAAGGCGGCCTTGTCCGGGCTGTCGAAATAAAACGCGGGCAGCAGCGTGGGACTCGTGAGGACATACCAGACGAGAAAGGCCACCACCAGCAGCAGCCATTGCCACAGCCGCAGGTGCCGCATGAACGAACGATTACGCATGACGAACGAATTCCGGGAATATCAGACGAGCGACAGGCCGAGTCCTCAGACCAGCCAGTCGAACAAGCCAAAGCCGTCCGGCAAATCGAACCAGTCCATCCAGTCGAGCCAACCCGGCCAGTTGAGCCAGCTGAGCGAGACGGTAAGAAAACCTGCGATTTGCCACATGACGATTCAGACCGCCTTTAACTGTTGTGCGTAGCCCTTGAGGACTTCCTCGCGCAGCACATCCCATATCTGGGCATGCAACTCGGTGAAGCGGGGATGATTCCGGATTTCCGCTACGTCACGCGGGCGCGGCAGATCGATCCGAAACTCTCCGATCGGGTGCGTACCCGGCCCGGCCGCGAGCACCACGACGCGATCGGACAAGGCAATGGCCTCATCCAGATCGTGCGTGATGAACAACACGGCACGACGCTTGGCCGCCCACAACTCCAGCAACTCGTTCTCCATGAGCTGACGCGTCTGAATATCGAGTGCCGAAAACGGCTCGTCCATCAGGATGATGTCCGGATCCAGAATCAGCGTCTGCGCCATGGCGACACGCTTGCGCATGCCCCCGGAGAGTTGATGCGGGTACCGGTCGCCGAAACCGCCCAGCCCGACACGCTTGAGCCACTCATGCCCGCGTGCCTTCGCTTCGTCGGGTGCCACACCGCGAAACTCCAGCCCGGCAGCCACGTTGTCGATCGCGTTGCGCCAGGGCATCAGGGCTTCGGCCTGAAACATATAGCCGGCCCGGGCGTTGATCCCCTTGAGCGGCTGCCCGAACACCTTGATCGATCCGGACGACGGCGCCAGCAAACCCGCGGCCACATTGAGCAGCGTGGACTTGCCGCAGCCCGTCGGCCCGACGACGGAGACGAATTCGCCGGGCGCGATGTCGAGCGACGTATCGGCCACGGCCGTATAGCGTTTGGCGCGATCGTCGCGCGCGACGAAGGTACAGTTAATGCTTTCGAAACTCAGAGCCGGCGCAGTCATCATTTGTACTTGGCGTCGGCTTTCTTGGTGAACTCGTTCGTGAACGTCTTCGACAGATCGATCGACTTGCCCTTCACGGTCTCGTCGAACGCCTGCAACGTGCGCAGCGCAGTCGCCGGGCCGTCCGCCGGAATCAGACCATCCGGCGAGATGGCTTCCTTCACCCGGCTCCACGCGTCGAGGTAAAGCGCGCGGTCCCCCAGCAGATAGGCATCGGGGACCGTCTTGATGAGGTCGGCCTGCCCTGCCGTCTGAAGCCAGCGCAGCGCGCGGACCATCGCATTGGTCAGTGCTTGCGTGGTGTTCGGATTCTTCTGAATGAACGATTCGTTCGTGTAGAGGCAACCGGCCGGCATGTTGCCGCCGAACACGGACACCGTTTCCTTGAGCGTGCGCGTATCCGAGATCACACGAATCTCCTTGTCGCGCTCGAGCATGGTGATCACCGGGTCGAGGTTGACGATCGCGTCGATGTTGCCCGAGCGGATCGCGGCCAGCGCGCCCGACGACGCGCCGACACCGACGAAGGCCACCTCGTTGGGCTTGATGCCGCCCTTGGCCAGCACGAAGTTCGCCATGATGTTGGTCGACGAACCCGGCGCCGTCACACCGATCTTCTTGCCACGCAGATCGGCAATCGACTTGTAATTCGGCATCGTCTTGTTCGACACGCCGAAAACGATCTGCGGCGCACGCCCCTGCAGCACGAAGGCGCGGATGAACTGGTTCTTCGCCTGCAACAGAATCGTGTGTTCGTAGGCCCCCGAGACCACGTCGGCACTGCCGCCGACGAGCGCCTGCAAGGCTTTCGAACCGCCAGCAAAGTCGGAGATTTCGACGTCGAGTCCTTCGTCCTTGAAGTAATTCAGGCGCTCGGCAATCGTGAGGGGCAAGTAATAGAAGAGGTTCTTACCCCCGACCGCGATGGCGACCTTGGTCTTCTCCAGCTTGTTTTGCGCGAAGCCGGGGCGAATGCCTGCGCCAATCAGGCCGGTAGCGGCCAGTGCCGTGACGAACTGACGTCTTTGCATGGTGTTGTTGTCTCCGTGGTTGCAGCGTACTTTCTTTGTTTGTTCGACGTGCTTTACTCACGGACCGCGGCCACAACCGCGCCCCGTGGTGCTGCGCGTAGCGACGCCTCAGATAACGCCGTTCTCGCGCAATGCCTTGATTTGCCCGGCATCATAACCCAGTTGCCCAAGCACCTCGTCCGTGTGTGCGCCCAGCTCAGGGCCGAGCCACTGGGTCTCACCAGGCGTGTCGGAGAGCTTAGGCGAGATGTTGGGCAGATCGATCGGTGTGCCGTCGGGGAACGTATGACGCTGGATCATCTGACGCGCAATGAACTGCGGATCCTTGAACATATCGGCCACCGTGTAGATCCGGCTCGCCGGCACGTCGGCGCCCTGAAGCACTGCCAGTGCCTCGTCGATGGAATGCGCCTGCGTCCACCGACCGATAGCCTCGTCGATCTCCTGCGTACGAGGCACACGGCCATCGTTATGGGCCAGCCCCGGATCTTCGGCCAGATCGGTGCGTCCGATGGCGTGCATCAGACGTTTGAAAATCGGATCGCTATTGCCGCCGACGACGATCATGCCGTCCGCGCACGGATAGGTGTTCGACGGCACGATGCCCGGAAGCGACGCACCGGTACGCTCCCGCACCATGCCCGCCACGCTGTACTCCGGCACCACACTCTCCATCAGATTGAATACCGCCTCGTACAAGGCGACATCGACGACCTGCCCTCGTCCGCCATTCATGTTGCGGTGATGCAGGGCCATCATGGCGCCGATCACACCATGCAGCGCGGCAATCGAGTCGCCGATAGAGATACCGATGCGCGGCGGCGGCAGTTCCGGGTACCCCGTGATATGACGCAACCCACCCATCGATTCGGCAATCGCACCGAAACCGGGACGGTCACGGTACGGGCCCGTCTGGCCATAGCCAGAAAGCCGCACCATCACCAGCCCGGGGTTCTCGGCGCAGAGTTGCTCGTAACCCAACCCGAAACGCTCGAGCAGTCCGGGCCGGAAATTCTCGACGACGATATCGGCCTGCGCCGCGAGCTTGCGCACGATAGCCTGCCCTTCCGGCGACTTCAGATTGATCGTGACCGACTTCTTGTTGCGCGCCTGCACGGCCCACCAGAGGGAGGTCCCCCCTGCGTCGGGATGCAGCTTGCGCCACTTGCGCAGCGGATCGCCATGCTGCGGGTCTTCGATCTTGATGACCTCGGCGCCGAACTCGCCCAACATGCGAGCCGCAAACGGGCCGGCAATGAGCGTGCCGAGTTCGAGCACTTTGACGCCGGCAAGCGCACCGAAGCCCGGCACGCCAGCGGCCTGCGCGGAACGATCGGGAGCACCGGAAGACGGCGAGGAGGATGTGGCAGATGGCGAGGATGCCGAAGCAGCACCCTGCGGCGGCGTAGATTCGAACGGCGTGGACGACTTGGACAACGCTGGGACTCCTGAGCCTGGCCGACACGCATCACGGTCGGCGCTCGAGACGCTGCCGGTCGGCGGCGCCCGTGCAAATAGTTGGCAAATGAAGTTCGTATAGTAATTCGACAGCGGGGATCGGCCAACAAACTCAGGGGAAATCCGGAATCGTCCGAGCCGGTTTGTCGCAATATCCGATATCGGCTACCCCGATACCTCTATACCCGCGTGCAACGCCGCCCCGCGACACCCCGGGCACTGGCAACCCCCACCCGGCCCGCCGCCGGATTTTCGCTAACCGAACCGAGTCCGGTCGAGAACTCGTCAGGTTTCGAACAGATGGCGCGCACCGCGCTGCGCTGCAATATAAATTGCCTCACCGCGATTGCGCGCGCCGAGTCGCCGGTAGAGCGCAGACACATGGGTCTTCGCCGTGCCCTCGGAGATCACCAGTTGCTGGCAGATCGTCTTGATGGAAAGCCCGCGCGAGAGGAGCGCCAGAATTTCATATTGCCGTTGAGAGATGCCGAGCAGCGCCGATTCGGCAAGCTGCGTCGCCTTGTCGCCCCCAAGCGGAAACACCGGCAGGCGAGATAGCGGCAACGCGTCGCCCAGCGCCTCTTGCCGCCAGAGCACCAGCAGCGCCGAGAGCGCCTCTTCCGGCACGAAACGACCGCCCGAGAATGCCAGATCGAACACGGAGCGAACACGCGCGACGGAATTGGGCCACGGCAGGCAGGCGGCCACGCCAGCCTGCAACCACCGAATGATTTCATCGGGAAAACCCGCATCGCCTACGACGACGACGGGCACAGGCGGCACGCATTCGGCGGCAATTGCGCACAGCGTGTCGACCGCCGGCGTGCGCGCGACGGACTCATCGAGCACCAGCGCGCGACGCGACGGCAACTCGCGCAGCCAGACCCAGTCCTGCGTGGTCACATGCTCCACGTGCCGCAAGACCGGTGGTGTCACATTCGCATCGGTTTGCAATGCGATTTGCAGGCCGCTCAGCCAGGTGGCAGCCTCACCTACGACCAGCACACGCATGATTTCCCCTGATATCCCGGTCGGCACCCCCGCGCCGCCGCCCCATTTTTGTCATGCTCACCGCGCCTTTGGCTTCATTGATATGCCGGTGACATGCACATCGCATCTCACCCGGACAAAAACCGAAGAAACCCTCCAGTTCTCGCCATACTTTACGCATAAGGCGTCGTCTTGCTTTCAAGGCAGTTTATGCGTGAAGCCCGCACAACGGCGAGTCCGCCCGTCACGAATGCCTGCGCTTGTTGCCTGAGCGCGACAAACCGCAATCTGCGTAAATTATTTACTCAATTTTCGGAGATTCCGCTATTACTTTTTTCCCTTTCCTTTCTCGAATCGCGCAATAAAATACAAAAAGTCTGAGAGGACAGCACACGGAGGCCGGGGGGCACGCCATGTTCAAGATCACCGTCAGCACGACGCGCAGGGCGATATTTTGTGTTGCCGCTGCGTGCATCGCGAATACTGCACAAGCCGATGTCAATGGCCTTGGCAGCATTGGCGGCGCCGTTCCGGTAGCCGTCAGCGATGCACTGCTTGCCAGCACGCACGCCGCCAACCTGCAACGCAGCCTCGTCACCAGTATCGGCAATGCCGCGCCTGCGGCCCTCGCGCCGGCCCATTCAACAACGATCAGCACCGCCAACAACGTTCGCTTGTGGGACGAAGTGATCCCGCCGGCCCCGTCGCCTAAGCCGACGCAAGCGTCATTGCCGCCCTCAGCGCAGCCGCGCACCATCGTTGCCGTCTCGGCGTCACAGCCGATGCCGCAAGTGCAACAGGCGCCATCGACCATGATGGCGACGAGCTTCAAGGCGAATGCCGGCGCTGTCGTCACGCGCATGCAAGCCGGGCCCGCACGTTAACCGAATCACCACCGAGCGCAGCGACAAACGCCAACGCCCGGCAGTCCCACTGACCCTTCGGTCACATCGTTACCCATTCAGAACGCTAAAACCTGTGCGCACCGATGTCGGATGCACGCAGAACACGTGCGCGTCCGTTCCTGCTGACGGAACCGAAAGGCGCCGCCCCTACGGATGAGAGGCGAGCGCCGTTGACAGCTTTCGCTACGTTCAGAACGTGTACGGGAAGCGAACACCGATCACATAGTTCGGTGCATCCGGCGACATGCCGGCGTTGACGTACCCGTTCACGGTCCAGTGCTTGTTGATGGCGTAGTTGATGCCGAAGTTGAGCGACGCCGCGTTGGTCGTACTGCCCGCCACCGTCGTCCAGCCCGCGCCCGGCGACGCCGTCTTGGTCGCACGCGAAATCGCAGTCGAATACGAGATCGACAGTGCCGTCTTGTCGTTGAGCGCCAACGCCATCCCCGCGCCGACCTGCACGATATCGCCGAGCTTGACCTTCGCCGGGGAGGTGGTGCCTTCGATGGTCGAAATGTCGTCGAACGAGCGCGCCACGTTGTACGTGTAGGCCACGTTCGCGAACAACACGATCGGATCGTAAGTCCGCAGGAACGACAGGCCCGCCGTAATTGCCCAGATGCCGTTCCCCGTGGGCAGACGCGACGGCGTGGTCAGGTTGTTGTTGCTCGGGTCGGGCGTGCCGAGCTTGATGCCGAACGGCGACGTGCCGGTCGGTGCCGTCACGCGCAACGACGCCACGATATCGGGCCAGTTCGCATTCTCCTTGACGAGCTGGTAGTAGATCGACGCGTTCACGTCGCCGATATTCGCGGAGTTCTTGCTGATGTCGCTGATCGACGACGCCGCACCGCCTACGCCCCCGGAAATGAAGTCCGAGTTGCGATACAGGTACGGCACATCGAACGACACGCTCAACCGGTCGGTGATCCCGTAACGCGTATTGACGTCGAACGTCCACACGTTGGCCTTGGTCTGGCCGAGGTTCAACTGACCGAGGAAGATGGCATCGAGCGCGAGAAAACCGCTCAGCACCAATTGACGGCGATCGTAGTAGCTGTAGCTGATACCGGCGTCGATGGTGAGCTTGCGGTCGAACAGCGGAGCGTGCTGCGCCTGCACCACGGCTTCTTCGGCCGGCGTGCGCTGCGATTCGGTCTCGCTCTTCTGCATTTGCTGCGTCTCGCCGATCGGCGTGGCCGAGGTCGGCCCGGCAGCCCCGGCAGCGCCGCCGCCGGGTGTGCCTGCGGAGCCGGCGGCAGAGCCGTCACCCGGCGAGACTTGCGCGATCTGCGCGGTATCCCATGCGGTCAGACCGCGCCCGCGTTGCGCCATCTCGATATCCGTGAGGCGCTGCTTGAGAGAAGAAATTTCCCGCTGCTGCCGGTCAACCATGTCCATCAACATCTGGATACGGTTGTCCGGCGATGGGTTCGTATGCTCCTGAGCCTGGGCCGATAGCGTGAAAAGCAGTACCCCCAACGGAATAGCGGCAACGGGAAAAAAGCGGTGAGTGTTCATGATCCCCCCCGGGTGAAAAAGCGGACGGGCGTCCGCGCGCAATCCAACAAACACGTATTGCCAACCACGGTTGTCCTTGCTGCTCGACTGCGGGGTGATGCGTGCGAAACCCGGACCGGGCTCTGCCGACATCACCTTCTTGTACGCCGCGAGTGCTCTGCGGCGGCGCCCCACTTCTTGTTGTCATGGCGTCCTGTCGGACGTTGCGGCCGAAGCCGGACCGTTCATGCACGACAGTCCGGCGACGTCACTACGCTTGCACTTCGATCCCTGCGATCGCTGCTTTCACCGAGGCCACGGCAACGACGGTCGTGACCTCGCATGTCCTGAACGTCAATGGCGCACCGCGATCATGTTCGCCATCGCGTTCTGCACGCCGAGCTGACGCAGCCCTGCCGACGTGAGCGCGCCCGTCTGCAAGTTCAGTTGCAACGTGTTCATCACCTGTTGCGCGTTGCCTGCGACTTGCACGACCTGCATGATCTGGTTCATCGCGCCGCCCGCACCACCGGCGATGCTCTGCCCGAGATTCCCGTTCGGCGTGTTGAGCGCGAGTTGCATGCCGGCCGACGAGATCGCCACGCTGGCGCTCAGATTGCCCACCGTGGTGTTCGAGCTGCTGGAACTGCTTCCGCTCACAGGCACCAGCAGCGCGAGCGATATGCCCGGGCCGTACTGGATGATGGCTTTGTTCATGGCGTTGTTTGCGTCGCCTGCAACCTGCGTGATCTGTGCGACGCCGTTCATCAGCACGTTGGCGCCACCGGCAACCGATTGCGTCGTGGGCGCCGTCGCATTCACGACACCGGGGATGATCGCCGTCGAGCTGCCGGTCTGGACCTGGCCGTTAGTCACGCCGAGCACACCGGTCGCCATCAGGCTCGCCCCGGTCGGCATCTGCCACTGCGATTGCATGACGAGCTGAAAGCCCGTGATCATGTTCTGTTGTGCGTATTTGCCGGTCGCGTGCGAGAGGACTTCATCGCTTACAGGCGTCCAGCTCTCGGGCACCACACTCGACGCAAATGCCGGCACGGCGCTTGCGAACAGCGGGATGGCCAACATCGGGACATATCGATTCATGATGGTCTGGTCTCAAAACAGATCCGCCCGGATGATGCCGAAGTCCACCATCGGGGTCGGTGACGTCCCGGTCGCCAGCGCGCCATCGCGCAACTTGGCTGCCAGGGATTCATTGCCTTTGAGCAGCGGTGAATCCTCCAGAAACGGCTTGCCGATGACCGCCAGCACCAAGCCATTCCACTGCTTGGCAAAATCGGCCTGCTCGATGATGCGATTGCCCAGCGCCGGATCGGAGACGAACACCCGACCGTCCTTCGCCGCCTTCACGACCACGAAGTGCTGATATCCATTGACGTCGATGAGCGCAATGACCGGGATCTTCAGGTCGTACAGCGCACTGACATCGACTTTGAAACCTCGCCCCTCGAGTCCCAGCGTCTCCACGAATTTCTTCATGTCGAGCATCGAGAAGCCGTTCTTGATGACCGTGTCCGGATTGGAGAAGGCCATCATTCGCTGAATCATTTCCGTCTCGGGAATGTTGATCCCGTAGCCGTATCGCAGCAGGGTCGAGAGCGCTGCGGACCCGCAACTGAAGTCGTATTCCTGCTGGACCAGATTCACGTAGTGCATCGACTTGAACGAGCGCATCTTCTTGACCGCCGGTACACCGATCGAAGACTCCAGGTTCACCGATGCATACTGCGCGTGCCCGGCCACGCTTGCGCACGCCAGAGCGCAAACCGTAGCGATCCTTACGACGGCACGACGCGTATCGCTCATGACACACCTCATGAAAAAACCGGTCCGGGATTCCCCGGACCGGTCAGGTACATCACTTGATTGCCGAGATGGCGAGGCTGTTGGCCTGAACGTTGCCGATACCGGCTGCCACGTTCACCCCCACGTTGCCGCTGGCCCATTGCAGGGCCCCGTTGCCAAGGGAAGCATTGGCGACGAAGTCACCCGAGGCCTTCATGCCTGCGACCTGGTCGGTTTGTGCCGTCGAGTTGGCAGCACCGCCCTTGTACCAGCCATGTGCGCCTTGCGAGACAGCCGCCGACAGGTTGTTGCCCTGCACGTTGCCGACACCCGAAGCCACGTTCACGCCCACGTTGCCGGTCGCCCCTGCCAGTGCACCGTCACCCACGCTGGCGTTGACCATGAACTGCGAGATCTTGGCCGAGCCTTGCGACGACTGGTTCGAGAACACCTGGGCCGACGCATACACCGGCTGCGCGTTGAGCGAGGCGATGGCGACGTTGTTGGCCTGAGCGTTATCGGCACCTGCTGCCACGTTCACACCGACGTTGCCGTTGGCGTTAGCCAGCGCGCCGTTGCCGAGCGTTGCGCCCATCGTCTGATACGTTGCCGTATTGACGTGGAGCGTGAGCGCGCCCTTCTGCCACGTGGTGGCCTTCGTGTAGGTGTTCGAGAAGCCCCACAGTGCGCCCGCCGCGATCGACTCGCTCGAGACCGAAGCCTGACCTGCGTTGAACAGACCATGGAATGCGGCATCGAAGCTCTTCTGCGTGTTCAGGAAGCCCGCAGCGAGGAAGCCCGCAGCTTGTTGCGACTGTTGCCCGTAGGCGTAGCCACCCCATGCCGAAGCCTGACCGGCGCCAGCGTTGCCGACGATGTATCCGCCATACAGGGCGAGGCCGCCCGGCAGCGGAATGATGCCGCCACCAATGATGCCGCCGCCTGCTGCGATGTTCGAATACTGATATCCGCCGCCTGCCACGAAGCCGCCCGAGCCGGAGCTCGACTGGCCTGCGACATACCCGGCACCGGCCTGGAACGACTGGCTGGTGTTCAGGTGGCCGTTGGCCTCGGCATTCACCCACGACGTCGTGTTGTTATACGACGTGGTGGTTGCGCCGCCGATCAGATATGCACCGCCCGTGTTCGAGACCGTGGTGGTCTTCGAATTGACGCCCGTCGTCACATGCCCCGTGACATAGGAGCCGAGCAGCGGGCCCGTCAGGTTCACGTGATGCACGTCGACCTTCTGGTTGTTCTGCACGACGGCGTTGCCGGTGTTATCCACCGTGACGCAGCCGCGAATCCCGATCAGACCGAAAATACCGACCAGGTTCAGAACGTTGGTCTCGTTGCCGATGAACGAGAAGCTATATTGCTGGTGATGGGGCGACGCCATGGCGGTACCCGTTGCTACCAGCAGTGCAGCCGCTGCAATTGCTTTCGTTTTCATGACCATCTCCTTGACGAGAGAGTTACCCAGTTAAAAAGATGTGCCCGCCGGGGGACGGAGCACAAAAACATTTGCGGTTACATTGCCTATCCCAGCCGACTGGTTCACCTGCAACACTCCACTGGCTCCACGGAAGGCGTCACTGGAAATCGACGCCGTGCGGAACTGATCGTTGAGGTTGTGGTGGCCAGCCGGGCCACCCTTGGAGATCGCAGCGGATAGTGCCGTATCCGATACGCTCGCCACTCCAGACGCATCGCCAGTCACAATGACGGTCGCGTTGCGTTGAAGATTGCCGGCACCGCTCGCCTGGTTGACTTGCGTCAGCCCCGAGGTGCCTGAAAATGCGTTGCCCTGAATTGCGGCGCTCGCGGCGCCCGTCGTCGTCGTGACGAGTGCCTGTTGATTCGTGCTCGACATGCCGGTCGTCACACTGCCGCCATTGGCAATGAGCGCGCTGTTGGCCTGAGCGTTGTTCACACCGGCGGCCTGATTCACGCCCAGTGCGCCCGATACCCCCACGGCCACGCCGCTTTCGACGGTGGCGTGCGTGCCGGCGAGCTCACCGCTCACGAGCCACAGGTCTTGCGCCTGACATGTTCCGGCGACGGCAACCACTGCCGCAGCCAGCGCGATGGCGCGCATTACTTTGCGATTTGCGCTCATTTGGCGGCTCCTGCTGCACCCAGCGTCGTGAGCGGCGCCAGCGCCGAGTTGATGACCGACGGGACGAGCGTGCCGATGCTGCCGATACCGCCTCCGCCACCGGCGCCTGCGCCAAAGCCGCCGCCGACGCCGTTAGTGGTGTTCAGGCCGTTGCCGCCGCGAGCGTTACCGACCAGCACGCCCATCACCGGATTGATGCCCGACTGCACGGAACTCGTGACGAGGCCGGCATTGGCGCGGCCCGTGAGCTCACCATCCGTCACCTGACTGACGGCGCCCATTGCCGTATTGAACGGCCCCGTCGGGAAAGCCGGGACGGCGATGCCGATCGGATTCTGTTCACGGGGCAGGCCGCGGTAGGCGATCTGCGGGCCGATGTTGCGTTCGATCACCAGATCGCCCGGCGTCGCCGGTTCGGCCTTCGCCTGACCGGGGATCATGGCCGGGGTCAGCGCCACGAGCATCGTGGCGAGGACCGCAGGCGAGAGAGAGAATTGGGTCATGTCGATCACCGCGTGGTGTAGGTCACACGCGTCACCTGGACGTTGCCCACGCCGTTCGACAGTTGTTGCGGACGCGGCGTCGGGGCAATACCACCCGGCAGTTCGTCCCACAACGTCACGCCGTTGGCGAGCGCCATCCCAGGCGACTTGACCATCGCAGCGCCCTGCAAATTGCGGCCGCGCTGGCTTCCGAGTTGTTCGTCGTCGATTCGGGCTGCGGCAAGCGGCATTCCCGAAGCGCCAACGCTCTGGCTGTCGTCGTTACCGGCGACCACCGGGGTTTGTTCCGTTGCCGGTGCCGCCGCGCTGTCGCTAATCGGCGCGACCGAGGCCGTCGGCATCACGAGACCGACATCGGCGTCGGAGACCTGCGCTGCCGGCAGCGTCGGCGTCGAGAACGAGGCCGGCACCATCGATCCGGTGAGCATCGCCACTTGCATGAAGGCGGCACGCGAGACGTCCTGCGCCTGTGCCGGTGCGGCGCACAGTCCGAGCGTCACGACGATGGCTGCGCTCAGAGCGCTTGCGCCTTGTCGTACGCGGTACTGCATTTCGGTGGTGAGAATTCGCATCGCTTTGTCCTCCTTGCCCGGACCAATAAAGCGACTTCCGTGCCACCCGGCTTAAGTAATTGAAAACATTGACGGAAATTTTTTCGACCCACACGTGTGCCCGGCCGGGTCGCTGAAAACGTTTCAGCATTGATACGTAAGCCCGGTCCATCCCCGGCTGTCACGTCATCGACGCACTTCGCAAACATTCCGAACTGCGAACGATATCGGCGTCAGTAGCGACGCATGCCGCAGACGCCCTGTTTGCAAGGGTTTCGCGTGACACTTTTGCGGCGGATCGAGAGCGATCGACGAAAACGACATGGCGCCGTCACATTCGGGCGAAGAGATCGCGACGGCGCTACAGGCCCCGGATGTTTCATCTTTGATGTGCGTGCGGGACAACCCTTGCCCGTGATTTTCACGAATCGACGTCGAAGGCAGCGGGCCTTTTCGAAACACTTCCAACGAGGGAGGCCACGCATTGCGTACGACGCGACGGCGGCGTCGACCGGCAGGGAAAATGCCGGAATCGCCCGTCGTTATTGACGATGGCAGGGGTCGCGAAACGCGAGGACAGGGAGAAAATCGAAGGGAGAAATGCGCGTTGCACACACAGATGGGAAGCGCTTCGGAGACACATCAACTGCGCAATCTTCAGGACCCCAAAAAGAAACGACCGCCCTGCTCATCACAGGACGGTCGCCCTCTCTTCGCCAGAAGATATCAGGCCGGCACGCCCGATTCGTCACCGCGCAATCCGTACCGGCACATGAGGCGGTACAGCGTAATGCGCGAAATTCCCAACTCTGCGGCCACATCCGTCAACCGGTGACAGTGGCGCAGCAACGCCTGCTCGATGGCCGTTCGTTCGGCCTCCGCGCGAATTTCCTCGAGCGTGCGCACCAGTGTCGGCACCCATGGCAGGAGGTCAAGATCCTTGGCCGAGATCATGCGGCTATCGGCCATCACGATGGCGCGGCGCACACGGTTGATCAACTCGCGCACGTTACCCGGCCAGTGATATTCATACATCGCCTGAACCGCGCATTGCGTGAAGCCACGGATCTTGCGATGGTTGTCGCCTTTGAAGCGTTGCAGCACATGATGCGCAAGGATCTCGATGTCCTGGCCACGTGCGCGCAGCGGCGGTTCGTCCACCCGAAGCACGCACAGGCGGTGGAACAGATCCATGCGGAAACGTCCCTCTTTCACGGCGGTTTCGAGATCCACGTGCGTCGCAGAGATGATTCGGACATTGACCGGAATCACTTCGTGGCCGCCAAGGCGCTCGATCGCCCCCTGCTGCAGGAAACGCAGCAGACTCGCCTGACTCTCGATGGGCAGGTCGCCGATTTCATCGAGGAACAGCGTGCCGCCGTTGGCTGACTCGACGCGACCGACCTTGCGTGCGTTCGCCCCTGTAAAGGCGCCGCGCTCGTAGCCGAATAGTTCGGACTGCATCAGATGCGGCGGAATGGCGCCGCAGTTGATCGCCACGAACGGCCCCTTGGCACGCAAGGAGCGCTCATGAATCGCCACCGCACTCAGTTCCTTGCCGGTTCCTGACTCCCCTGAAATGAACACCGGGGCGTCGGTATTGGCCACTTTGCGAATGGTGCGGAAGAGCTGCTGCATCGCTTCGCACGTGCCGACCATCTCCTGATCGCCACCGACTTGCGGCGTGATGATGGGCACTTCCGATAGCGACGCCATGCCCCATGCGTGCCCGATCGAATGCGCGAGCTGATCGTTCGTACACGGGACATTGACGTAGTCGAAGCAATAGTCACGAATGAGCCGTCGGATCGACGTCGTCGTGAGTTGTTCGGGATTTGTCGCGGCAACCCAGCCAACCGTTGCCGGTTGCATGCAGGACTCGAATGCGCCCATCTCGCGGTCGCTATAACCGCTCGCCAGGTCGATGAGTGCTGCGCTGGTGACCCCCGGATTGAGAATGCGACCGACGTCGCTGGCGCTCTTGGCCGGCACAACCTGCCAGCCTTGCTCTCCCAGGAACGACAGCAATCCGTCGCTGTGCTTTCGGGAGGCGTAAATCAGGGTGCGCCCGGTATCGTTAGCCATACCTTAACTCCCTGCCTAAGCAGTGCCTGCACGCAGTTTTTTGGTCTTGGACCGGGATCTGCGCGACAGGTTATACGGCCCCACGCCGCCCGGGAGTTATGGTGTTCCCCGTGTAGTTGGGTCCCCAAGTCGGCAGGTTTAGTCTAGAAGACAGGGATATGCGCAGATATAGCGAATAACAGCTAATCCGATTGGATGAGAGTACGAGTACCTACGCGCAAAGGCGAACGACGTCACGTCCGCGTCATGCTCAGAGCGTATGCCTGTCGAGCACGGCACGGGCGATCGTGCCGGCATCGACGTACTCCAGTTCGCCCCCGACCGGCACGCCTCGCGCGAGCCGGCTCACGCGCAGACCGCGCGCCTTGAGCGTCTGTCCGATGTAGTGTGCCGTGGCTTCACCTTCGTTGGTGAAGTTCGTGGCGAGCACCACTTCCTTGACCACGCCGTCGGTAGCGCGACGGATCAATTGCTCGAAATGGATCTCGCCCGGCCCCACGCCGTCGAGCGGCGAGAGATGGCCCATGAGCACGAAGTACAACCCTTTGAAGGTCATCGTCTGCTCAAGCATGTTCTGATCGGCGGGCGTTTCCACCACGCACAGCAGGCTCGTGTCGCGCTCGGGATCGAGGCACGTCTCGCAGATTTCGACTTCGGTGAACGTGTTGCAGCGCGCGCAATGGCGAATCTGCTCGGACGCATGCATCAGCGCTTCGCCCAGCCGCACCGCGCCCTTACGGTCGCGTTGCAGCAGATGGTAAGCGATGCGTTGGGCGGACTTCGGTCCGACACCCGGCAATGCGCGCAGGGCATCGACGAGTTCCTGCAGGCTCGAGAGCTGGGGCTGAGGCATGCGTCGTCTTTCTATCGAAGCTGGCGGAAAACGCTCAGAACGGCATCTTGAAGCCCGGCGGCAGCGGCAGACCGGCGGTCAGGCCGCCCATCTTTTCCTGCGCGGTCGCTTCGGCCTTGCGCACGGCGTCGTTGAATGCCGCCGCGACGAGGTCTTCGAGCATGTCCTTGTCGTCAGCCAGCAGGCTCGGGTCGATGGTCACGCGACGCACGTCGTTCTTGCAGGTCATCACGACCTTCACGAGGCCCGCGCCCGACTGCCCTTCGACTTCGATCTGCGCGAGCTGCTCCTGCGCCTTCTTCATGTTTTCCTGCATTTGCTGGGCCTGTTTCATCAGACCTGCGATGTTTCCTTTCAGCATGTTGGCTCCTGAATAAATCGTGTGGGGTGTCGTCTGAGGTGTCGTGTAGGCTGCGGGCCGCGCAGCGTGCCGGCGTATTCGCCATACTCGCTGCACGCGCCGAACGCGCCAAACACGCGTTTGGGTGCCGGATTCGAAAACCCGGAACCTTTTACGAAAGCGAACTTGCTTATTGTACCGGTCGAATGCTTCCCGGAAGGATCTGCGCGTCGAATTCGTCGATCAATTCGCGCATGACCGGATCGTCGGCGATGGCCTGTTCGGCCGCGCGCTGGCGCGCCGCCGCCGCTTCTGCGGCGAGCGAAGCGGCCGTCGTACCGACCTGCCCCAGTTCGACGTGCAGTTGCACGTCGCCGCCGAAATGCTCGACGAGTGCCTGACGCAATTTGTCGGCGGTGGCGGCGTCGGCCAGTTGGCGAAGCGGCACGCGCAAATGCAAGGCGCGTCCCGCCACTTCCGTCAACTCGCTCTGAAACGCCAGTTGCTGCGCCAGACCGCGCGCCGGCAGCGCTTCCGCCAGGGCCGGCCATTCGCCGGTGAATACCGGCGGCACGCCGTCGACTTCACGATAAACGCAAGCGCGCGGCGGCTGGACAGGCGCGGCAGCGGGAGCCGCCGCAGTACTGGCAGGCTCAGGTTCGGGGTCAGCGCCGGCAGGCGCTTCGTCCGATGCGCGGGGTGCGCTGGCGCGATTGGCGCCGGCAGCAATCCCGGCGCGACCGGCCGTCCCCTTGCGCCCGGCATTGAGCGCGGCGAGCGCGGCTCGGGCGGGCGACATCGGGGCACCGTCGGCCGGGGCGCCCGGCGCGCTGCTGCGGGCTGCCGGTGCGCGACGCGCTTCTGGTTGCGCCGCAGGGGCAGATGCGGGTGACGACGGCGCAGAGGCACGTGGCACCGGCTCCGCCATCGGCGCACGCGCCGGGCCGCTCGCGGCGACTGCACGCGCAGATTGCGCAGCTTGCGGCGTGGGCGGCTCGGCGAGCGTGCCACCGGCGAGCAGCGGCGTGAATGCCGCCATGCGCAGCAGCGCCATCGAGAAACCGGTGTATTCGTCGGGCGCGAGACCAAGCTCGCCGCGCGCTCGCGTGGCGATCTGGTAATAGAGCTGAACCGCCTCCGGCGACAGCGCTTCGGCCAGTCGTCGCACGTCGGCGGCTTCGGGCCAGTCATCGGACACGGCTTGCGGCGCGTATTGCGCCAGCGCGATCTTGTGCAGCAAGCTGCCCAGATCCTGCAAACCTGCGGCAAACGAGAAGCTGCGCTCTGCCATTTCGTCGGCAATCGCGAGCAAATCGGTGCGCGACTCGTCCTTCAACGCGTCGAGCAAGCGCACCAGCACGCTCTGGTCGATGGCACCGAGCATGCCGCGCACGGCCGTCTCAGTGAGCGGGCCGGCCGCATAGGCGATGGCCTGATCGGTGAGCGACAGCGCATCACGCATACTGCCGCCCGCCGCCTTGGCGAGCAGACGCAGCGCTTGCGGCTCGTTCTCGATCCCTTCTTCGCCGAGAATATTCGTGAGGTGCGACACGATGTGCCCAGCCGGCATCTGCTTCAGATTGAATTGCAGGCAGCGCGAGAGCACGGTGACCGGAATCTTTTGCGGATCGGTCGTCGCGAGAATGAATTTGACGTGCGCGGGCGGCTCTTCGAGGGTTTTGAGCATCGCATTGAACGCGTGCCCCGTGAGCATGTGCACTTCGTCGATCATGTAGACCTTGAAGCGCGCATCCGCCGGCGCGTAGACCGCCTTTTCGAGCAACGACGTCATTTCGTCGACGCCACGGTTCGACGCGGCATCCATTTCGACGTAGTCGACAAAGCGCCCCTCGTCGATGGCCTTACAGGCCTTGCAAACGCCGCACGGCTCGGCCGTGATCCCCGTCTCGCAATTGAGCGCCTTGGCCAGAATGCGCGAAAGCGTGGTCTTGCCGACGCCGCGCGTACCGGTGAACAGATAGGCGTGATGCAGGCGCTGTTGCTCGAGCGCGTGCGTCAACGCACGCACGACATGCTCCTGGCCCACCAGGGTCGAGAAGCCTTTGGGGCGCCATTTGCGCGCGAGTACTTGATAGGTCATGCCAAATTGTAACAGTTCGGCGTTGGGCTTCCGCACCGATGTCAACGCCCGATCGAACGTCGAACGGCGTCGCTTTTCATGCCGGAATCGGCACGCTATCAGTGCAATAGAAAAAAATGTTGGGCGATTCTACCAAGCCCGTCCGCCCCACGCGAGGCGCGGAGCCACGTAATCGCTTTCCTCACGAAAACGAAGGCGCAAACGACGGTGAACGCGTCGCCGCCCATCGACAATAGGGACGATTCGTGCAGGCTTCAAGCGGTGGAGATATTTGCGCAGAACGCGCGAGAACATCGGCAAAACAAGGAATTAGGTGACGAGCCTGACCCTCGGCACTGGTAGAAAACGGCTGTGGCTGCTTCGTTCCCGACCTGACCAGATTGGCCGCGCCACCATGCGAGGAGGCCCGTCAGGAAAAGATTCTACCAGAGTCGACGCGTCAACAGAAGCCCAAAGCGCGAGATTATGGGACGCGATACGCCGCCGGGCACCTCTCGGCCTGTGTCGGCAGCGCGCGCAAGCCTTGGAAATTTCCGCTAAGATGATCGCAAACTGCATTGGCGGGCCCTATTGAAGCCGCGATTGCAGCCTCCATATGGAGAATGCACGCCCGGGAAATGCTGGGTGACATCTCCAGCGTCGGTGAAAGCGAACGGCGCTTATCGCCACTTTCATCGGACGTTTCCGAATAGTTATACGAGGCAACAATACTCATGAGCGAAATCAAGTACATCTCCGACGCCAGCTTCGACGCGGACGTTCTGAAATCCGACAAGCCGGTGCTGCTCGACTTCTGGGCGGAATGGTGCGGCCCCTGCAAGATGATCGCCCCGATCCTCGACGAAGTGTCGAAGGAATACGGCGACAAGGTGCAGATCGCCAAGATCAACGTGGACGAAAACCAGGGCGTGCCGGCCAAGTTCGGCATTCGCGGCATCCCGACCCTGATTCTGTTCAAGAACGGCGCTGTCGCCGCACAGAAGGTCGGCGCCCTGTCGAAGTCGCAACTGACCTCGTTCCTCGACGGCAATCTGTAATCGATCGTCGACGGTAAGTGCCGGGGCCTTTGTCGCCACAGTGCGACACCCCGGCGCCGGGCAAACGGCGCAGTGCTTGCGCATGACGCTGCTTGCTATATAATCCGCCCAAAAGCACCCCAAAGTTCTTCGAGCGTTCGCTCACTTTTCCCTGATCCTTCACTTGTCGTCCAGTGGACGGCACCTCCGTATGCATTTATCCGAACTAAAGTCCCAGCACGTCTCCGAGCTGCTAGAAATGGCGAACGGTCTCGAAATCGAGAACGCCAACCGCCTACGCAAGCAGGAGCTGATGTTCGCCATTCTGAAGAAGCGCGCAAAGTCCGGCGAAACCATCTTTGGCGACGGTACGCTCGAAGTGCTGCCGGACGGCTTCGGTTTCCTGCGCTCGCCTGAAACGTCGTATCTGGCCAGCACGGACGATATCTACATCAGCCCGTCGCAGATCCGTCGCTTCAACCTGCATACCGGCGATACGATCGAAGGGGAAGTGCGTACGCCGAAGGACGGCGAGCGTTATTTCGCGCTGGTGAAGGTCGACAAAGTCAACGGCCACCCGCCCGAGGCCTCGAAACATAAGATCATGTTCGAGAACCTCACGCCGCTGCACCCGAACAAGCCGCTGCTGCTCGAGCGCGACATTCGCGGTGAAGAGAACGTGACGGGCCGCATCATCGACATGATCGCCCCGATCGGCAAGGGCCAGCGCGGCCTGCTGGTCGCCTCGCCGAAGTCCGGCAAGACCGTGATGCTGCAACACATCGCACACGCCATCACGGCCAACCATCCGGAAGCCAAGCTTTTCGTGCTGCTCATCGACGAGCGCCCGGAAGAAGTGACCGAAATGCAGCGCTCGGTGCGCGGCGAAGTGATCGCGTCGACGTTCGACGAACCGGCCACGCGTCACGTCCAGGTCGCAGAAATGGTCATCGAGAAGGCCAAGCGCCTGATCGAAATGAAAGAAGACGTGGTGATTCTGCTCGACTCGATCACGCGTCTGGCCCGCGCCTACAACACCGTGATCCCGGCATCGGGCAAGGTGCTGACCGGCGGTGTGGATGCCAACGCCCTGCAACGTCCGAAACGCTTCTTCGGTGCTGCACGTAACGTCGAAGAAGGCGGCTCGCTCACGATCATCGCCACGGCACTGATCGAAACCGGCAGCCGCATGGACGACGTGATCTACGAAGAATTCAAGGGCACCGGCAACATGGAAGTGCACCTCGAGCGTCGTCTGGCGGAAAAGCGCGTCTATCCGTCGATCAACCTGAACAAGTCGGGCACGCGTCGTGAAGAGCTGCTCATCAAGCCGGAAATCCTCCAGAAGATCTGGGTGCTGCGCAAGCTCATCTACGATATGGACGAGGCCGAAGCCATGGAATTCCTGCTTGGCAAGATCAAGCAGACGAAGAACAACGCCGAGTTCTTCGACTTGATGCGCCGCGGCGGCTGATCTCGACAGCCTCGCCCCGCGTCACGAGAAAAAGCCGCGACACCCTGTCGCGGCTTTTTCATTGCGCGTCGTCAGACGTGCCCCTCCCCCTGTTCGTCATCATCCCGCCAGTTAGCATCTTGGATCGCACCGCGACGATGCTGGCTGTCACGATGCCTGTTATATGATGGGACGATACTGCGCGCGAGCCGCCGGTACGCCTTCCCCCCAAGCTGTTCCCGAAGGAGAAATTGCAATGTCCGAGAAAGACGAATTGATGGCGGAAGCGTTCGCCCACCTGGAAGCCGGCGATCCCGAAACGGCCCTGGAAATCGGCAAACGGCTTGAGTCGCTGCAGTACTCGGGCGCCTATGAGGTGCAAGCCATGGCCTACGCCGACATGGACGACACGGCGCAGGCCGTCGCCGTGCTCGAAGCCGGTGTGGCGCATGCCCCGCGCGTCTGGCTGCTCTGGCAATTGCTCGGCAACTACCGCTCCGATCTCGGACGCTTCGACGCCGCCATCGAAGCCTACGAGGCCGCCGGCAATTGCGCGCCGGACGAAGACCTCGTGATCGTCGACTTCAACCACGCCAACGCCCTCGCCCGTCAAGGCGATCTCGCGCTCGCCCAGGCCCGCCTCGACCGTACGCTCGAAAGCCCGCACCTCGCACAAGCCGGACGCGCCTTCATCGAGAATGCCATCGCGCTACGCATGCACCTGTTCGTCGCTCAGGGGGAGCCGAAGGCCGCCATCGCCACGTACGAGGCCCTGGCCAAGCAGGAACACGACGAGGAAGGCAGCAACGTATCGATGGCGGATGTGCTCGCCGAACTCTCCCTGGCCTACAAGCAATCGGGCGACAACGCCAAGGCTTTGGCAATCGCCCTCAACGCCGTACAGTCGTACAAGTGGAGCGACGCCGCCCTGTGGGCGCTGCGCGCCGCGCGCGACGAGCAATCGGAAACCGCCCGCGCCATGCATCTGATCGTGGAAGGCCAATGGTACGAGCCGCTGGAAGATGAAGATCCGGATGGCCCCGCACCGGAGTTCGTGACCACGTACGACGTCGTGGCCGAAGATGAAGCCGAAGCCCTGCGACTGATTGCCGAATGCGAGCCGCCGCAGGTACGCGAATCGCTTCGCATCGCCGAGACGCACCTGATCGATAACGAAGACGCGTCGGCCACGGCGTACAAAGGCGTCTACGCTACCGGCGATTACCACATGTATCAGCAGGGCGAGGAAGACGAGTCGCTGGACGACTGAGCGCGCCGCCCCCGCCAGGCTTCAGGTCGCTCACGCGGCTTGCCTGTGACTACCAGCGCCGAAGTTAACGCCAAAGCGCCAAAGGGCGCCGGATCCAATCCGGCGCCCTTTGCGCTTGGTGCGGGCAATACTGCCATCGCGGGCATGACCCGCGATGTCCTGTGGGCTTATTTGTAGCCAGCGCGGTCGAGAATGCGCTGCGCTTCCGGCAGATTTTTGGCGACGGTACCGATGGAGACGTCCTCTGCCTTGAATTCGCCGAGCGAAGCCAGCGCCGGGTTATCGACCTTGGTCGTCGTCACGGCCGGCCATTCGTTGTTGCCGTTGGCGAAGTACTGTTGCGCTTCGTCACTTGCCAGGTACTCCAGGAATTTCACGGCATTGGCGTGGTTCGGCGCGTGTTTGGCGATACCGGCGCCCGCAACGTTCACGTGCGTGCCCTTGCCCGCCTGATCGGGCCAAATGAAGCCGACTTTCGACATCAGCGCCTTGTCTTCCGGCTTGTCCGAACGCGCCATGCGCACGTAATAGTACGAGTTCGCCAGCGCCACGCCGCACTCGCCCGTCGCCACGGCCTTGATCTGGTCGGTATCGCCACCGCGCGGCGCACGCGCGAAGTTCGTCACCATGCCCTCGGCCCATTTCTGCGTCGCCTGGGCACCATCACGTGCAATGAGCGCCCCGACCAGCGACAACATGTACGGATGCGACCCCGAGCGCGTACAGACCTGCCCCTTGTGCGACGGATCGGCGAGTGAGGCGTACGTCTGCACGGTCTTCGGGTCGACCTTGTCCTTGTTGTAGACGATCACGCGAGCGCGCGTCGAGAAGCCATACCAATCTGTGCCCGCCTTCGTGTTTGCGGCGTGCAGCTTGGCCGGAATACGCGCATCGAGCGTAGCTGACTTCGTCGGTTGGAATAGCCCCGCTTCATCGCCCTTGGCCAGACGTGCCGCATCGACCATCAGGATGACGTCGGCCGGGCTCTTCGCCCCTTCGCTCTTCAGACGCTCCAGCAATGCAGCGTCATCGGCTTCGATGCGGTTGATCTTGATACCCGTCTGCTTGGTGAAGGTGCCGTAAAGCTGCTCGTCGGTCTGATAGTGACGCGCCGAGTACAGATTCAGCACACCGTTGTCCGCCTGCGCGGCAAATGCCGCCGCGATTGTCGTGCCGAGCGCCGTCAGTCGCGCCAGCTTGCCGATCGTCTTCGCCTTCATTAGCCATTCCCCTTGCCGTTGTGGTTTCACAGAGAGGAACAGGATAATGAAAAATTTCAATCAACACAAACGATTCCCATTCTCATTGATTCAGATATTCATTATCGAGAACAGGGAGTGGCGCGGGGAGATGGAGGAGACGACCGACTGCGCCCCAACGGTGGGATGCCTCGGACAGGCGCCGGGCAGCGGATTGGCAGGTCACACAAGCAGACTTCGCACATTGCGTGCGTTGCGGCAGGTGAGACGCTCCGCCTCCGGAAAGGTTCCGTGTCAGGTCGCCACACACTGATGACACCCTCGAAAAGTGAACTGATTTGTGCCTTCGCCGCTCCAATCGCCGTAAAATTGCGCGTCGACGCTCGCCGGCCTCCCCATTCCAACGATCTATGGTGCCGCGAGCGTTTGTCCTGCCCTGCCGGAGTTTTCCCTTGTTGTCGTTGAATCGAATCCTGCGTCGCGCTGTCGCCCTGACGGCCGCCGATGCCCCCATTGTGTCCGCCACCTCCTCGTCCGCTGCCTCGACGCGCGGCAGCGCGACACGCAGACTCACCTCGTCGCGCACGGCGTTTGCCGCGCTTGGCATGGCCGCCGTGCTCGCAGGTTGTGCGAGCGCCCCGCTGACGAGTCAGCCCGCCACGTCGACCACGGCGCAGCCACCCGTCGCACAAACGCCCGTCACGCCGGCGACACCCCTTACGCCGCTTACGCCCCTTGTGCCGCCCAAGGTCGTCCGTCCGCTGAAGATCGGTCTCGCCCTCGGTGGCGGCGCCGCGCGCGGCTTCGCCCATGTGGGCGTGATCAAGGCGCTGGAAGCCCGTGGCATCCACGCGAATATCGTCGTCGGCACGAGTGCAGGCAGCGTCGTCGGCGCGATGTATGCGTCCGGCCTGAACGGCTTCCAGCTCAATCGCCTGGCGTCGACGATGGACGAAGCGTCGATCAGCGACTGGACGATGCCGTTCCGCTCGCGCGGCATGTTGCGCGGCGAAGCGCTTCAGTCGTACGTCAACAAGATCCTCAAGGACCGCACGATCGAGCAGATGCCACGCCAGTTGGGCATCGTCGCCACGGATCTGCAAAGCGGCGCCCCGATCCTGTTCCGTCGCGGCAATACCGGACAGGCCGTGCGTGCATCGAGCAGCGTGCCGGGCGTGTTCGAGCCGGTCCACATCGGCAATCGCGATTATGTCGACGGCGGGCTCGTCGCCCCTGTGCCAGCGGAATATGCCCGTCAGATGGGCGCGGACTTCGTGATTGCGGTCGACATCTCCGCCAACCCGACCGCGCAGGCGACACAAGGCCAGTTCGACATCCTCATGCAGACGTTCACGATCATGGGGCAATCGATCAAGCAATACGAGTTGGAGAAAAACGCCGATGTCGTCGTTCGTCCGTCGCTCGCCAAGATGGGCGCCTCAGACTTCCAGGGACGTAACCGTGCGATTCTGGCCGGCGAGGAAGCCGTCGCCAAGATGTGGCCGGAGATTCAGCGCAAACTCGCGGAGGCGCAGTCGGAAGCTACGCGCGGCATGCCACAGGCAGCGCGCTGAGCCGCTTGAGCCACAAACCCGGGCCGGGGCGCGACGATGCCTAATGTATTGCCACCGGCCTCGTAGGGACGCTCGCCGGGCCCGTGGGCCAATGTCGCTCATCGAGCGCCCCCATGCCCGCACAGCGATCCCGTCGCACAAACAAAATGCCGCCCGGTGGGCGGCATTTTCATTGGCACAGAAGCTCGCAACCTTCGCGAGCTTCGGCAGCTTACATCGGGTGATCGTTCTTGAAGAGCTGTTCGACGCGCGTGAGTTCTGCGCTGGCCTTGAGCGTCTCGACACGGCGAGCGCCGTTGTAACGCGCCGACCAGTACGATTCGCGCAGGTCTTCCACGCGGATCTTGCCGCCCGTGGCCGGGGCATGCACGAACTTGTCGCCGCCAATATAGATACCGACGTGCGAGAAGCTGCGGCGCATGGTGTTGAAGAACACCAGATCGCCCGGCTTCAGATCGGTCTTGGCGATGCGCTCACCCACCTGGCTCATTTCTTCCGAGCGGCGCGGGAGCATGAAGTTGAGTGTGTCCTGGAACACATAGCGCACGAAGCCGCTGCAATCCAGACCGCTGTCCGGCGTATTGCCACCGTACTTGTAGCGAACGCCAATGTAGTTCAGCGCGCCAAGTACGACGTCCGACGCCTTGTCGGTCACGTTCGAGAGCAGCTTCTGTGCACGTTGCACACGCGACTCTTCGACGACCGGCTGGGCATCGGCGCTCACCGCGGCGATGCCAGCGGCGCTTTGGGTATTCTGGGAAGCGTTGCTCGCCTGGATGGCCGCAGCGGCAGCGCGTGCGGCGGCCGTCGGGCCGTTGTTGTAGTCGTCAGCCTTCGCCGTCAACGAAGCGGTGACGAGGCCAGCGGCAGTGAACGCGAGAAGGAGAGTCTTGCGGGTGCGCTTAGGTTTCGTCTGCATTGGTCGCCGGGTTGGTTGAGTCGGATGGCCGATGAGTAGCTCGTCAGGGTGCAACAGGATGCTGCCGTGTTGAATCCTTCGAGTCACGCCCGGCAGACCCACCGCCGAACTTGTTTCTGAACTGACTTCGGAACTGTTCCGTTATCTGATCGGTTAACTCGTTGAATAATCAACTTAATTGGTACGCGATAGTAATGTGAACGTCACATGATGTCAAAAGGTAATAGAAAAAAACAATCAGTGCAATCGGAAAATTTTCATTAACAATCAAGCCTTTGCGATTTAGGCGACGTTCCGCGACGTTATGTGACGTTTCACCCCCATGTCACAAACCTACAGCATGGCTGCGGCCACCAGCTCGCGGGTGTAATCGTTTTGCGGATCAAAAAATACTGATTCCGTATCGCCCTGCTCCACCAGATGGCCGTCCTTGAACACCAGCACCCTGTGCGCCATGGCCCGCATGACCGCCAGATCGTGGCTGATGAAGAGGTAACTCAGGTTGTACTTGATCTGCAATTGCGCGAGCAGATGGAGTACCTGCTGCTGGATCGAGACGTCAAGCGCACTGGTCGGCTCGTCGAGCACGAGGATCTGCGGATCGACGATCAGCGCGCGGGCAATCGCAATCCGTTGCCGTTGGCCGCCGGAGAATTCATGCGGATATCGGGACATGGCGCGCGCGTCGATCCCGACCTCGCGCAGCACTTCGGCCACGCGTGCGCGACGGTCGTCCTCGCTCATCTGCGGACGATGCAGCGCCAGCCCCTCGCCCACGATTTCCTCGATGGTCATGCGAGGGGATAGCGAGCCGAACGGATCCTGAAACACGATCTGCATACGCGAGCGCAGGGTGCGCTGTGCCGCACCGCGATACGACGTGAGCGGCTCGCCCTGAAACTCAATCTGACCAGCGCTGGCGCGTTGAAGGCCGAGCATCGCCATGGCGAGCGTCGTCTTGCCGGAACCCGATTCGCCCACTACCCCAAGCGTCTCGCCCTGACGCAGCGACAAATCGACCGGATGCACCGCGCGAAAGCGCCCGCGCTGGAACCAGCCGCGAACGCCGGGCTGCGCGGTCGCATAGTCCACCGTCACGCCACGCCCTTCGAGCAACACGGGCGCGATGGGCAGCACCGGATGAATCTCGCGCTGCGGGCGGCTGTCGATCAGCTTTCGTGTGTACGGATGCTGCGGATTCGTGAACAGCGCCTCGGTCTCGGCGCACTCCACGAGCACGCCCTTTTCCATCACCGCCACCCGTTGCGCAAACCGTCGCACGAGATTCAGATCGTGGGTGATGAGCAGTACCGCCATGCCGCGCTTTTCGGCGGCGTCGCGCTGCAATTCGAGGAGCAGTTCGATAATCTGCGCGCGAATGGTCACGTCGAGCGCGGTCGTGGGCTCATCCGCGAGCAGCAACTTGGGACGGCAGGCCAGCGCCATGGCGATCATGGCGCGCTGACGCTGACCGCCCGACAGTTCGTGCGGGAAGTGCGAGACACGGCGCTCAGGCTCGGGAATGCCAGTGCGACGCAGCAATTCGATGGCACGTGCCTTGGCGTCCTTCTTCGACAGCCCCTCGTGCAACTCCAGCGCCTCGGCGATCTGCTCGCCGATCGGATACAGCGGATTGAGCGCTGTCATCGGCTCCTGGAAGATCATCGCGATATCGTTACCGCGCAGCCCGCGCATCTCGCGCTCGCTGGCCGATGCCAGATCCTTGCCGTCGAGCAGAATACGCCCCTGAATCTCAGCGTCCTGCAACAGGCGCAGAATCGCGAGCGCCGTCACACTCTTGCCCGAGCCCGACTCACCGACCAGTGCGACCCGCTCGCCACGCTCGATGGCGAGGCTCACGTTCTTCACGGCTTCGGTGTCGCCGAAGCGCACCGAAAGATTCTCGATACTGAGCAAAGGAGAAGCCGGTGCGTTCACATCGCCCCCCCGGCCGCAGCCTGTTTGTCCGCGACACGCGTGTCGAGCGCATTACGCAAGGCGTCTCCCATGAACGTCAGCAACAACAGCGTGAGCACGAGCACGACGAAGGTCGCGAGCGAGATCCACCACGCGTCGAGATTCGCCTTGCCCTGATTGAGAAGCTCGCCGAGGCTCGGCGTCGGCGGCGGCACACCGAGCCCGAGGAAGTCGAGACTCGTGAGCGCCAGAATCGCCCCGCTCATGCGAAACGGCAGGAACGTGATGACCGGCGTCATGCTGTTGGGCAAGACATGCCGACGAATGATCTGCCAGTTCGACAGCCCCATCGCCCGCGCCGCGCGCACGTAATCCAGTTGCCGGTTGCGCAGAAACTCGGCACGCACATAGTCGGACAAGCCGATCCAGCCGAATAACGACAGCAGCACGAAGAGCAGCCACAGATGCGGCTCGAAGATCGACGCGAAGATGATCAGCAGATACAGCTCCGGCAACGATCCCCAGATTTCGATGAGGCGTTGCAACGTCAGGTCGATCCGTCCGCCGTAGAAGCCCTGCACCGCCCCGGCGAGCACACCGAGCAAGGTGCCGGAGACCGTGAGCGCCAGCGCAAAGATGACCGATAGCCGAAAGCCGTAGAGCAATCGCGCGAAGACATCGCGGCCGCGATCGTCCGTCCCGAGCCAGTTCTCCGACGACGGCGGCGCCGGATTCGGCACCTTCGCGAAGTAGTTGATGGTGGCGTAGCTGTAACGCACCGGCGGATAGATCGCGAAATTGTCGCCCGAGCGGATACGGTCTTCGATGAACGGGTCGAGGTAATCCGTGGGTGTCGGGAAGTCGCCGCCGAAGGTCGATTCCGGGTAGGTCTTCACGAGCGGGAAATACCACTGACCCTCGTAGCGCACGACCCACGGCTTGTCGTTGGCGATGACCTCGGCAAAGAGGCTGACGCCGAACAGCACCACGAACGCGATCAGGCTCCAGTAGCCCAGCCGATGACTGCGAAAGCGCCGCCAGACGCGCCAGCGCGGCGAGCGCGCCGGCGATGCGAAATAAGACGACGGTGAGGACGGGCGTGGCGATGGCGTGGCGGATCGGGTCACGTCAGTGCTCCACTCGATCGAATTGAATACGCGGGTCGACCAGCACGTAGCAGAGGTCGGAGATGAGTTTGGTCACGAGGCCGATGAGCGTGAACAGATACAGCGAGCCAAGCACGACCGGATAATCGCGGCGCTGTACCGATTCGTACGACAACCGCCCCAGACCGTCGAGCGAGAACAGCGTCTCGATCAGCAGACTGCCCGCGAAGAACGCACCGATAAAAGCGGCGGGAAAACCGGTAATGAGCGGGATCAGCGCATTGCGAAAGACATGCTTGAACAGCACCTTACGCTCAGACAGCCCCTTCGCGCGCGCCGTCAGCACGTACTGTCGGCGAATCTCGTCGAGAAACGCGTTCTTCGTCAGCATGGTGATGACGGCAAAACTGCCGACCACCGACGCCGTCACCGGCAACGTGATGTGCCACAGATAGTCGGTAATTTTGGCCGGCCACGACAGATCGCTCCAGTTATCCGACACGAGCTCGCGCAGCGGGAACAACTGCCAGAACGTGCCGCCGCCGAACAGCACCAGCAGCAACACGCCGAGCACGAACCCCGGAATGGCATATCCCACGAGCACGACCAGACTCGTGAGCGTGTCGAAACGCGAGCCGTTGCGCACCGCCTTGGCGATCCCCAGCGGCACCGATATCAGGTAGGTGAGGAAGAACGTCCATAGCCCCAGCGAGATCGACACCGGCAACTTCGAGACGATCAGCGACCAGACACTCTGGTGATGGAAATAGCTCTGCCCGAGATCGAAGCGTGCGAAGCGTTTGAGCATCAGCCAGTAGCGCTCCATCGGGGTCTTGTCGAAGCCGTAGAGCGCCTTGATCTGGGCGAGTTGTTGCGCGTCGATGCCGCGACGTCCGCGATAGTCGCTGCCGCCCCCGCCGCCGCTGGCCTCACCGCCGCCACCGCGCCCCTTGAGTTCGAGCATCACCTGCTCGACCGGCCCGCCGGGCACGAACTGGATGACCGCAAAGGTCAGCGTGATCACGCCGAGCAGCGTCGGGATCATGATCAGCAATCGTTTGAGAATGTAGGCCCACATGATTAACGATCGACTCCAGTCGGGGCTGCCACAGGCGACGGCGCATTGCCCGTGCGGTCCGAGCGTGAATCCCACCACATCGAGACCAGCCAGCCTTCTGCGGTGAAGTACAGCGGCAACTTTTCGGGGTAACGCAAATTCTGTTTATACGCCATGCGATGCGTCGACGAGAACCAGTGCGGCACGATGTAATAGCCGTGCATCAGCACCCGATCCAGCGCGCGGGCCGCGGCCACCAGATCCTCATAGGTATGGGCACGCACCAGGTTACCGAGCAGCGAGTCAACGGCCGGGTCCTTCAGACCGATCACGTTGTCCGAGCCTTCAACGCCGGCCGACTGGCTACCGAAACGGTCGAGCAGTTCGGTGCCGGGAATCTGCGAATCGGGATAGCGCAGCGAAATCATGTCGAAGTCGAACGTCTCGATACGCTTCTGATACAGCGCGAAATCGCTCGTACGGAAATTCAGCGTGATGCCGAGCTTCGCCAGATTTCGTGCGTACGCGGACGCCACCGGCCCCATCGACCCGCCGTCATCCAGAAACTCGAAGACGAACGGTTCGCCCTTCGCGTTACGCAATGCCCCATCGCGATAAGTCCAGCCCGCCTGCTCCAGCAGTTCACGCGCTTCGCGCAGGTTGTCGCGCAGGCTGGCGGGCGGTGTCGTCGTCGGCTGCACTACCATCGGGCCGAACACCGCCGGATCCAGCTTCTTTCGCAACGGCTCCAGCAGCTTGAGCTCCGCGTCGCTGGGCATGCCGCGCGCGGCCAGATCGCTGTTGGTGAAGTAACTGTAGATACGCTGGTACTGGTTGTAGAACAGTTGGCGATTGAGCCACTGATAATCGAGCGCGAGATCCAGTGCTTTGCGCACGCGAACGTCGCGGAACAGATCGCGGCGCGTATTCAGGATGAAGCCCTGCATGCCTGCCGCGTTGTGATGCGCAAATTCGCGCTTGATCAGTTCGCCGTCCTTGAATCGCTTACCGACGTAGCTGCGCACCCAACTGCGCGCGCGGTATTCGGTGATGGCATCGAACTCGCCAGCCTTGAAGCCTTCCAGGCGCACGATGTCGTCGGAGTACAGCTTGTAGACGATGCGCTCGAAGTTGTACGTGCCGCGTCGCACCGGCAGGTCGTTGCCCCAGTACTTCGGGTCACGCTGGAAAGTGATGCGACGCCCGCCGTCGTAGGACTCGATCCGATAGGGGCCGCTCGCCACGGGCGGCTCGAATGTCAGCGCATCGAACGCCTTGCGCTTGCCGTCTGCCCCCACGGCCCACTTGGGCGAGAACACAGGCACCGACGACACGAGTAGCGGCAGATCGGGGCTCACCCGCCGGAAATCGAAGCGCACGCGTGACTTGTCGATCACCGTAACGCTCTTCACGTCAGCCAGCATCACCTTGAAGCCGGGTGCCGACTGCGGGCTCATGAGCGTGTCGAACGAATATTTGACGTCTTGCGCCGTGACCGGATCGCCGTTGTTGAAGCGTGCCGCGGGGTTGATGTGGAACGTGACCGAGGCCCCGTCGGGCGCGACGGCGATGTCGTCCGCCAGCAAGCCGTAGACAGTGGCCGGTTCATCGGCACTGCCGATGCCGAGCGTCTCGAACATCAGCCCCGATACCCCCGGCGCCGAGGTGCCCCGCAAGGTGAACGGATTGAATTTGTCGAAGCTGGTGCGACGGTCGGGGTTCGCGAGCGTCAACGTGCCGCCGCGAGGCGCATCGGGATTGACGTAGTCGAAGTGCGTGAACCCCTGGGGATATTTCGGCTCGCCGTACTGGGCGATGGCGTACTTGGCGTGCGCCGCCGGCGCCGGGAGCATGCCGGCCGCCAGCAGCGTGGCGACGGGCGCCATGCTCGCGAGCGTCAGCACTCGGGAAATGCGACGAAAGCCGAAGCGAACCGCGCGAACGGAGGAGACGGCGAGATCGGCGCGCGGTGCCGGGATGGCCGATGACGCCAGCGAGGTCACAAAGGTGCGAATAGTGCCTCTGGCCGTGTGTGGATGCCGTGATGTGCGCGCGTTCATGCGTCTCCTGTATTGGTCGGCGAGCGCCAGCCTGCTCGGGGTCCGGACGCATCCAGCCCCACCCCTTCGATCCGGACGAAACATCTCGTAACCCATCGCTCACGCACATTTCCCGCATGAGACTTGGCGGCGCGGCCGGACCGCGCGACAATTGTACCCAAAAGCCCGGCGTTCACCGCACTGAAAGACACATCCCCGCCGGCCCGGTTCCCCCATCCCGCCCTGGAGGCCGACGTTGAGTGCTACACGATCGCCCGCGCAGAACCCTAACCGTACCCTGCCCCGCTGGCTCGCCAGATTTTTCTTTCGGTGTGTGGAAGCGGCGCAACGCAGCATCGCGCGCCACTCACTGGTCGGAGACAAGCCCATCTTCGATAACGCCCAGTTCCCCTGGGTCGAAGCCATCGAGGCACAGGCGCCAGCCATCGCGAAAGAACTCGAAGCGGTGCTGGCAACCCCGGGACGCCTGCCGGCATTCCACGAGATCTCGCCCGACGTCGCGACCATCACGCAGGACCACCAGTGGCAGACGTTCGTCTTCCTCGGCTATGGCATGCGTGCACAGCGCAATCTCGCGCGCTGCCCGGCCACGGCCAAAGCACTCGACGACATCCCCGGTCTGCGCACGGCGTTTTTCTCCATCCTCTCTCCGGGTAAGAAGATTCCACTGCATCGCGGCCCGTATAACGGGGTATTACGCCTGCATCTTGCGTTGAAGGTGCCGCGCGAGCGCGAAAAATGCTGGATCGAGGTCGATGGTCAGCGTTATGTCTGGCAAGCCAATCGCGTGGTGATCTTCGACGACGCTTACGAACATCAGGTGCACAACGATACGGACGAGACGCGCGTGGTGCTGTTCGTCGACTTCGAGCGCCCGTGCAAAGCGCCCGTCACGTGGCTCAACAAGCTGCTGCTGGCGTTTGCGCCGCTCACGCCGGAATTGCAGCAAGCCAAAGCCAATCACGAAAAATGGGAACGCGATTACTACGCGAGCCCCGAACCGTCGGCACCGGCGGCAGCATCAACGACATCGGCAGCACCGGCCGCACCCGGCGCATCGCATCCTGGCACCGCAGCGAGCTCACCTGTCGCGCAAGCGGAAACGGTCGGCGACGAGCGCGCCCACGGCTGATCCGTAGCGCATAAAAAAACGCCAGCGAATCGTGTTCGCTGGCGTTTTTCATTTCACCGCCTTCCCTTGCCGATGTTGCAGGCAAGATCGACCGGCCTGCGTTCGACGTGCGTTCGACTTATGCGCGTCGAACGGTTTGCGATAGCGCATCCTGTGCGGGCGGCGGCACGAAGTTCGCCGCGAGTACGGCGACAAGCGCTGCGGCCAGCATCGCGCCGATACCGAGCGCCGCGTCGCCGAAATGCAGATAGGCGAACTTCATTGCTTCGATCACGGCGACAGCGACCACGATGGTGATCATGCTCAGCATGCCCGCCACCGTCGCCCGGTTGGGACTGTCGACGGCAAAGAGCGACTGGCGATACACCACACCGTAGCTCATGCCCATGCCGAACGCGTGCAGCGTCGTGCCGATGAGCAGCGCCGGGTAGCCGGGGGCAAGAATCGCCGTACCGACGAGCGACACAGCTGCACCGACCAGCATGGCGGCAACGCCCGTCGCCAGCAACCGGCCATTCGACCAGCGTCCGACCTGACGCGCGAGCAGCACGTTGCCGAGAATCAGCGCCGCGAAAACCGGCACCTGCAACATGGCGTACTGCATCTGCGACAGCCCGGCGCGCTCGATCAGGAACACCGGCCCGAGCGCAATCCACGTGAGCAGCGGCGTGACGGCCAGGCCCGTAAGCACGGCACCGCGCCAGAAGCGACCACTGGAGAGCGGGAGCTTGTAGCCCTGCCACAACTGGCTGGCATTTAACGCATTGCGGTCGTGCCGTGAGAGTTCCGGCATCGTTCGGTAGAGCCCGACAAATGAGAACACGGCGACGAGAGCGATAAGCCAGAAGATGCTGCGCCACGGCCAGAACGACACCACAGCGGCCCCCGCGAGCGGCCCGAACAGCGGCGAGAGCAGCGAGACGTTCGCCATAAGCGCCATGACGCGCACGGCCGTCTTCTCCTCGAAGGCCTCATGCACCGTCGGATAGCCGACCGTCAGCACAAAACAGCAGCCCATCCCTTGCAGGAAGCGCAGGAGGATGAACTGCGGCATCGACTGCACATAGTGCACGGCCAGACAGGCGACGATGAACATCGCGAGGCCTGAGAGCAGCACACGACGGCGACCGAAGCGATCGGCGAGCGGGCCGAGCAGCCATTGCAGACTCGCGTTGCCGAGCATCGCGGCGGTCAGTGCCAGCGTCGTCGCTTCGGCGCTCGCGCCAAACTCGCGCGTCACCAGCGGCATGCCGGGCATGATCATGTCGTTCGAGATATAGACCGCGAACTCGAAGAGCACCAGCGAAAAGGGAAACCAGAATCTGGAAACAGACGTTACTGAGTGAGACACCTCGTAAAGGCTCCTTTGTATCACCGGCGCTCGTGACGCCGGCACACATGAATTTGAAACGTCGAAAAGACAACACCCCCGGTGCCTGCGAGGCACCGGGGGTGTCTGTTGCTTCGACCGTGCCGCTAAGTGTGTGACTTGCGGCGTTCGATGCTTCAGACGTCCAACAGATCGACCTCGAAGACCAGGGTGGCGTTCGGCGGAATCACGCCGCCTGCACCGCGTGCACCGTAGCCCAGTTCGGCCGGAATAATGAGCTTGCGCTTGCCGCCGACCTTCATGCCCTGAACGCCTTCGTCCCAGCCACGAATGACCATGCCGCCGCCGAGAACGAAGTCGAACGGCTGATTACGATCCTTGCTGGAATCGAATTTCTTGCCGTCGGTGAGCCAGCCCGTGTAGTGAACGGAGACGCTCTTGCCTGCGACAGCTTCTGCGCCATCGCCCACTTGCAGGTCTTCGTATTGCAGGCCGGAATCGGTAGTGATAGTCGACATGATTGTCCTCGCTCGAAATTCGACGGAAAGATGACGGGGGTGCTACTTTACCTTATTCACGCACGGCTGCGTACCTAAGCCGCACAAGAACAGTGGGGATAGCCGAAAAAGAAAAAGCCCCGCGAGTCCTCGAACTCACGGGGCTTTGTCACCGCTTTTGGCGGAGACGGAGGGATTCGAACCCTCGATCCAGGTTTTGGCCCAGATGCTCCCTTAGCAGGGGAGTGCCTTCGACCTCTCGGCCACGTCTCCCAAACTTGCGTTGCACCAGGGAGGTGATGCAACGAAGCCGTGATACTACCTACTGTTCTCGATGCCGTCAAACATTATCCGCATCGAAATCCAACTTTTTTTGCGTGCGTGTCATGCGCTCGACACGTTCCGAGGAAATTTCCCGCATCTACGCGCGAATTTTCCGCGACGCGCCGCATGCATCCCACTCGCATGCGGCGCGTTTTCCCGCAAATTTCTACTGCCAGTTCAACAACTTCCGAACCGCTTCGACGGCTTACGCCTGATCGAGTTCGAAAGCCTTGTGCAATGCGCGCACGGCGAGTTCCATGTACTTCTCGTCGATCAGCACCGAGATCTTGATTTCCGACGTCGAGATCAACTGGATGTTGATGCCCTCTTCCGACAGCGTGCGAAACGCCTTGCTGGCGATACCCACGTGCGAGCGCATGCCCACGCCGACGATCGACACCTTCGAGACCTTCGGATCGCCCAGCACTTCAGCAGCACCGATATGGCCCTGCACATCGTTTTGCAGCAGCGTCATCGCGCGCTGATAGTCGCCGCGCGGCACGGTGAACGTGAAGTCGGTCTTCCCATCGACGCTCAGGTTCTGGATGATCATGTCGACATCGATATTCGCGTCGGCGATCGGGCCGAGGATCTGGTAGGCGATGCCCGGACGATCCGGCACGCCGCGCACGGTGATCTTGGCCTCGTCGCGCTGGAATGCGATACCCGAGATGATGGCCTTTTCCATTTGTTCGTCTTCCTCAAAAGTAATCAGCGTGCCCGAGCGCGCTTCTTCGTCGAGCGCGATCATCGGGTCGGTCAGGCTCGACAGCACGCGAGTCTTGACCTGGTACTTGCCGGCGAATTCCACCGAACGGATTTGCAGCACCTTCGAGCCGAGGCTGGCCATTTCCAGCATCTCTTCGAAGGTGACCTTATCGAGACGACGTGCTTCGTCGACCACACGCGGGTCCGTCGTGTACACGCCATCGACGTCGGTGTAGATCAGGCATTCGTCGGCCTTGAGTGCCGCGGCAACGGCCACTGCCGACGTATCCGAGCCACCGCGACCGAGCGTGGTCACGTTGCCGTTCGGGTCGATGCCCTGGAAGCCGGTGATCACCACCACGCGACCGGCGTCGAGATCGGCCATCACGCGCTTGTCGTCGATTTCCGAAATGCGAGCCTTGGTGAAAGCGCTGTCGGTCTTGATCGGTACTTGCCAGCCGGCGTAGCTCACGGCATCGACGCCGGCCTCTTTGAGGGCCATTGCCAGCAGGCCGACGCTCACTTGCTCGCCCGTGGCGGCAATCGCGTCGAGTTCGCGCGGATCCGGATTGGCCGAAATTTCCTTGGCCAGCCCCAGCAGACGATTGGTTTCGCCGGACATTGCCGACGGCACCACCACCATCTTGTGACCGGCCTTATGCCATTTGGCCACGCGCTTGGCGACATTCTTGATGCGCTCCACCGAGCCCATCGACGTGCCGCCGTATTTGTGTACGATCAGAGCCATAACATTGCTAACACATTGATTTAAAACCGTTTATGAATCCTGCGCGGATACCTTCGGAAGGGTATCGGAGACGTTTCGATTCGCGGAACTTTTGATTATCGCACGAATGTATCGCGACGGCTTCGGTTTGACGCACAACGCGCTGTTCCGCCCCGCCCTGACCGTGAGTTGCAGCAGATTATGCCGTCAGCGACGGATTCGCTTCGCGACCATGCCGCATGGAATATGCGGACATATCCGATTCAGCAGGAAGTAAAGGGAGGGGCGAGGACGTGTGAGGGACGTTCCGGACGTCTATCGGAGGGATTCGGGCGTTTGACGGAGGCATCGGGGATGTGACGGAGAGACGTGGGCGTTTGAGGGTGGCTCCGGACGTCTGTCGGAGGGATTCGGGCGTTTGATGGGCGGGGATTGGGGGGACTCAGACATAGCGACTTTAAGTTGGAGCCTAGTCGAGTGCCTCCAATCCCCGCTGCCCGGAAGGTTGCCAAGGATGGGGAGGTTCGAAGCACAGAGGTTAGAGGCGCAGAAACACAGAAGCAAAGAGCGAGAGCGCACGACAGAAGAGAAAAAATCGCGCGACGCAAGCGCATCACGCAAAAGCGCCATCAAGCCTCATCACGCCAGGTCAAGTGCCATCGCGCGCCGCCCTGCGTGCGTTGGATGCCGCCGTCCACGCCGAGGCGGGGAACAAAAACAATCTCCGTTCCTTGCCAGACGATTGGCACATTGCGCAGCCAGGCGGCCACGCCCCGACTCTGATACCAGTGCTTCAGCGACCGCGAGTGTCCGTCGGCGCGTTCGCGCCATCGCTCGCCGCCTGCCCGGGCCTTCGCGACCAGCGGCGCGGCTCGCAACACGCGCTCGTCAACGCTGCCGTCGGAGGATGCCTCATCTTCAACCGGCGTGAAGACGATGGTCCCTTTCCATTGCGGCAAGGCCCATTCGCGCTCGCCTGACCAGCGCAGCACCGCCTCGTCGACGACATCATCCGGGTCGGCGACGTCGTACACCGCCGTCCATTGCAGTTCATCGCGATAAAGGCGCAAGACGGCCGTACCGTGCGGCAACGCCACCGACGCCTCCGGTTGCGCATCACGAATCTGCCGCACCCATTCGTCGAGCCGCGCTTCCGGTGGGGTCGACAATCCGCGACGCACCACCCAGTAGCGCAACAGATTCGCGAGACGCGCCGCATCCAGCGCTTGCAGACGACTGCGTTGCAGGCACTCGGCGGCGTCCGCACGGACCACTCGCGCTGCGTCGAAGTCGAGTTGCGCGAGTTGATCGAGCAGCGTTTGCGCTTGCGCAGCGTGCCGCGCAAATCGCGCCAGCGTCTCGCGGTACGCCGGGACGTGTGCCGCAATCGCAGGCATCACGTCGTGACGCAGTGCATTTCGCAGGTAATGCCGATCGCCGTTGGACGGATCTTCGACCCACGTGAGCGAACGCGCCTGCGCATACGCACGCATCGTCTCCCGCGAAACATCCAGCAACGGCCGCAGCAATCGCCCCCCTCCAGCCTGCCCGCCAGCACCCGGCATCTCCCCCTCGACTGCCATCGCCGCCACGCCTGGCAGCCCGGCACCGCGCAGCATCTGCAACAGCACCGTCTCGGCCTGATCGTTCGCGTGGTGCGCGCTGAGTAACCAGTCGACGTCGTGCGTCCGGCAGCTCGACGCCAACGCTGCGTAGCGCGCCGCACGCGCTGCGCCCTCGATCCCTTGCCGGGCATCGCTCGGCACGTTCACCCGAATCGCATCGAAGGCAAATCCGCGCAAACGCGCCTCACGCTCGCACACGACAAGCCAGTCGTCGGCATGTGGGGAGAGTCCGTGATGGATGTGAATGGCGAGGGGTTGCGCGACGGCATGGCCGGCTTCGCGGCGCTTGTGCACCCAATACGCGAGTGCGTCGAGCAGCACCATGGAGTCGAGCCCGCCGCTCAGCGCAAGGGCGAGACGCGGCTCGGAAGATGACGGAGAAGCATGCTGCGAAACGAAGTTCGCAGGGACATGTTCGGGAGCATGCGCGACGACGTGCGCCGTCAGCGCCACACGCAAAGCGACGTCCACATGTGCAACTGCCGCGTCGCATCGGGCAGATGCGAACGCGGCAGAAGAAGCATTGAGATGCGGCATCGGATTCGGCGTCATCGTCACGACGGACGACAACGCATTGGCAGACGCCTTACTTCGCGCCGGCTTCCTTGAACTTGCCATAGCTCATCAGACGCTCGAAGCGACGCTCCAGTAGTTCCTTATGGCTGATGCCCTGGAACTGACGCAGCGAGTCGGCCAGCGCACGCTTGAGCATGCCGGCCATGCCCAGCGGGTCACGCTGTGCACCGCCCAACGGCTCGTTGACGATCTTGTCGATCAGGCCCAATGCCTTCAGACGGTGCGCCGTGAGACCCAGCGCTTCGGCCGCTTCAGGCGCCTTGGCAGCGCTCTTCCACAGAATCGACGCGCAACCTTCCGGCGAGATCACCGAATACGTCGAGAACTGCAACATCATGACCGTATCGGCAACCGCCACGGCCAGCGCGCCGCCCGAACCACCCTCACCGATGATCGTGGTGATGATCGGCGTCTTGAGTTCAGCCATCACATAAAGGTTGTGACCGATCGCTTCCGACTGACCGCGCTCTTCGGCATCGATGCCCGGATAGGCACCCGGCGTGTCGACGAACGTGAAGATCGGCAGACCGAACTTCTCGGCCATCTTCATCAGACGCATCGCCTTGCGATAGCCCTCGGGGCGCGGCATACCGAAGTTACGCATCGCGCGCTCCTTCGTATCGCGGCCCTTCTGGTGACCGATGACCATACAGGCCTGACCGTTGAAACGGGCCATGCCACCCACGATAGCGTGATCGTCCGAGAAAGCGCGATCGCCATGCAGTTCGTGGAAGTCGGTGAAGATGTCGCGCACATAGTCGAGCGTGTAAGGACGCTGCGGGTGACGCGAGATTTGCGAAACCTGCCACGGCGACAGGTTTGTGTAGATGTCTTTGGTGAGCTGCTGGCTCTTCTTGGAGAGGCGCTCGATCTCTTCGGAAATGTCGACGGCGGAATCGTCCTGCACGAAGCGCAACTCTTCAATCTTCGCTTCGAGTTCGGCGATCGGCTGTTCAAAATCCAAAAAGGTGTTCTTCATCAGGTTTCCCCGGAAATGCGGCAGCGTATTGTACCGCCGGTAACGTCTACCCGATCGAGATAGGCAACTTTCATCGCCTCTCGGCTCGCAATAGCCGTCGAAAATGACTGGACGAGACGGGATGGACGCGGATTATACGGCCTCGGGTCTAAAGAAACCGTAAAACGATCAAAAAGCGCCCGATCACCGACCGGCAGTCGGTCAATACTCGACCGGCACCGGTTCGAGGCTTCGCCACATGTACCACGTGGCAACGGAGCGCCAGGGCTCCCAGTTGGCGGCAACTTCCCGCGCTTCGCTGCGCGTGACGGGCTCTCCGCTGAAGTAATTGACGCTGATCGCGTTGATCAGGCCGACGTCGTCGAGCGGCAGGACATCGGGGCGCAGCAGGTTGAACATGAGGAACATCTCGGCCGTCCAGCGGCCGATGCCCCGAATGCCGGTCAGCTCGGCGATGACGGCCTCGTCGTCCATGCTCGCCCACGCATCGACGTGCAAGGCGCCCGACTTGAAATGCGTCGCCAGATCGAGAATGTATTCGGCTTTGCGACGCGACAATCCGCAGCCGGCCAGCGCATCGTGTCCGACCTTGATGAACTGAGAAGGAGAAAGCTTCGGGCAAATCGCCACCACGCGATCCCACACGGCCTGCGCCGCCTTCACGGAGATCTGCTGACCGACGATGGAGCGCGCCAGCGTAACGAACGGCTCGCCGCGTCCCGTCAGATGCGCGGGACCGAACTGGGGGATCAGCTTCTTGAGAATGCGGTCACGCTTCATGAGGTCGGCGCATGCCTGATCCCAGAAGTCGGGACGCGATGCCCCCGGCGCCACCGGCAACGGCACGACACCCGTGACTGCCTGCTCGACGACATCTTTCTCAATACGCTCGATCTCGGGCGTGACGATACGCGTCTCGCCGTCACGCTTGGCAATGACACGACGCGTGCTCGCCGCCGAGGAGGCATCCGCCTTGGCAGATGTGCCGGAAGACGTCTTGCGCGGCGCTTTCGCCCCCGTCTTCGATGCCGCGGGCTTGACGGCCTTCGGCAGCGGCCTGGCAGCCTTTTCCATCTTTTCTGTCTTGTCCGCGACCTTCCGGCTCGCGGCCTTGCGGGCCGTGCCGGTGCCGGACGTCTTCACGGGCGCCCTGCCCGCCGACGTCTTGCCAGCAGGTTTGGCCGACGCCGCACCGGCCGCCGTGACAGCCTTACGCGGCGCGCGACGCACGCTGCCGCCAGCCGTCGCTGCGGATCGGGCTGGCTTCGCCACGCCCGCCGCTCCTGCCGCACGCTTGGCCGTCGTGGTCTTGGTCGCAACCTTTGCGGCTGCGGATTTACGAGTCACCATGAGTTTTTTGCCTCGATGCGTCGCGCTCAGGCACGACGCCATTCGGTGGCGCCTCCGGGACGGTCTTCGAGCACGATGCCCTCGGCCAGCAATTCTGCACGGATGCGGTCAGCTTCGGCGAAATTACGATCGCGCTTGGCCTGCGCACGCGCTTCGATACGCGCTTCGACCGACACACGCAGCGCATCGGCATCTCCGGCACCTTCGTCGCCCGTCGCTCCCTGGAGGAACGATTGCGGATCGCGCCCGAGCAAGCCGAGCGTGCCGGCCAGCCCTTGCAACTGACGCACCAGCACGGGATCACGCTGCTTGTTGATTTCACCGGCCAGTTCGAACAGCACGGAGATGGCGACCGGCGTATTGAAATCGTCGTTCATGGCAGCAGCGAAACGCTGCGCGAACGGCTCGTTCCAGTCGAGCGGCGCGCCATCGCCCACGGCGTCCTTCAACGCGGTGTACAGACGCGTCAGACCGCCTCGTGCGTCGTCCAGATGGGCATCGCTGTAGTTGAGCGGACTGCGATACTGGGCGCGCAGAATGAAAAAGCGCACGACTTCCGCATCGAACTTCGCCAACACTTCGCGGATGGTGAAGAAGTTGCCGAGCGACTTGGACATCTTCTCGTTGTCCACGCGCACGAAGCCGTTGTGCATCCAGTAATTGACGAACGTCTCGCCCGTGGCGCCTTCGCTCTGCGCGATTTCGTTCTCATGGTGCGGGAATTGCAGATCCGCACCACCGCCGTGAATGTCGAAATGGTTGCCGAGCAACTGGCAGCTCATGGCCGAGCACTCGATGTGCCAGCCAGGACGACCTGCCCCCCACGGCGACGCCCACTTCGACTCGTCCGGCTCGGTCTCCTTCGCGCGCTTCCACAGCACGAAGTCGAGCGGATCCTGCTTCGCCGCATTGGCCGCCACACGCTCACCCGCGCGCAGGTCTTCGATCGACTTGCCCGAGAGCTGGCCGTAGCTGGCAAATTTGCGCACGGCGTAGTTCACATCGCCATCGTCGGCCTGATAGGCATAGCCGTTACGTTGCAACGTGCCGATCATGCCGACCATCTGCGGAATGAAGTCGGTCGCACGCGGCTCGTGATCGGGACGCTGAACGCCGAGTGCGTCGGCATCTTCGTGCATGGCGGCAATGAAACGCGTCGTCAGCTCGCGCATCGTCTCGCCGTTCTCGACCGCGCGCTTGATGATCTTGTCGTCGATATCCGTAATGTTCCGCACATACGTCACACGATAGCCGAGCGTGCGCAACCAGCGCTGCACCATGTCGAACACCACCATCACGCGCGCATGACCGATGTGACAGTAGTCGTACACCGTCATCCCGCAGACATACATGCGGACTTCGCCAGCGACGAGGGGAACGAACGACTGCTTATCTCGCGCGAGCGAGTTGTAGACACGGAGTGAATCCATAGATATGCGCTTGACCGGGCGGCAACAGCGCCGGACGCTGCGACGATATCCTCACGTAAAACCGGAGCAATATCGCGAGGCGGGCTGCGCGCCGTGCGGTAGAAAAAACGAACCTGCGAACCGCCTCCGCCGCCACATCGAGAAATGGCGCGGGCCGGGCGCAGGTGTTTTGTTAGAATGCGGCCGAGTATAGCATCTCTTGCGCACCTCTCAGGTATCCCAAGCACCCACTATGACGCAACGAAGCCGGTCACTTTTGCACTCGTCCACGCGCATTCCTTCGCGCCTTGCCATCGGCATCCGCCCGGTCGCTGCTGCCGCTCGCAGCGCCCGCGCCCTGATGCTCGCAGGCGCCACCCTCGGCCTCGCCGGCGCGCTGTTCGCGCTGCCTGCCGGGGCACAGGCCATCACCGATCCGCCCCCGCCCGCCCCGCTGCAAACGCCGCAACAAGCCAGCGAATCGGCCATCAACAAGCTGGTCGACGCGGACAATTTCAATGCAGCCCTGACCAAGATCGACGAGCACCTGAAGCAATACCCGCGCGACGCGCAGGTACGCTTCACGCGCGGTCGCGTGCTGATGGAAATGGGACGAAATGCGGAAGCCATCGACGCCTTCACGGCGCTCACGCAAGACTTCCCCGAACTGCCCGAGCCGTTCAACAATCTTGCCGCGCTCTATGCCCAGGCGGGCGAGTACGACAAGGCCCGCGCCGCACTCGAGAACGCGATTCGCAACAACCCGAACTTTGCGGTGGCCTATGCGAACCTCGGCGACGTCTACGCCAAGCTCGCGCAACAGGCTTATCAGAAATCCCTGAAGCTCGCGCCGACGGCCCGTGTGTCGAATCGCGAAAAGCTGCTCTCGAACATGCTGACGCCGCAACGCGCCGCGCCTGTGAGCCAAACCCCTGCCCCCGCGAAAGCGAGCGACGATGCCGCGTTGAAAAACGTCGGCAAGTCGGGCAACTAAGCGCAGCGCTTTGACTCGAAGCGATTCCCCTCACGTCATGGAGACACGCATGTCCTTTCCGAATCGTCTGCGTCGCGCCGTGCTCGGCGGTGTCGGCAGCGTTATCGCCGCAGCCGCGCTGAGCGGCGCGAGCCTGCCCGCCTTCGCCCAGAACGCGCAACCGCAAGTGCAGTTCAAGACGTCGCTCGGCAACTTCGTGGTCGAAGTCAACCCGAAGGCGGCGCCCAAGACGGTCGAGAACTTCCTGCAATACGTTGGCGACGGCTTCTACAACGGCACGATCTTCCATCGCGTCATCAACGGCTTCATGATTCAGGGCGGCGGCTTTACCGCAAACATGGATCAGAAGCCCACGCGCGCCGCGATTCCGAGCGAATCGAAGAATGGTCTGAAAAATACGATCGGCACCATTGCGATGGCCCGCACGTCGGACCCGAACTCGGCGACCGCGCAATTCTTCATCAATGTGAAGGATAATGCGTCACTGGATTACCCCAACCCGGACGGCTTCGGCTATACGGTATTCGGCAAGGTGGTGTCCGGCATGGACACCGTCGAGAAGATCAAGGGTGTGGCCACGACCCGCAAGGGCATGTACTCCGATGTGCCCGCCACCACGGTCGTGATCGAATCGGCCAGCGTCGTCAAGCGCTGATAATCCTCCGGCCCATCAGGACCATTTCATCAGAAGGAAAGCATCATGGTTGAACTGCACACCAATCACGGCGTCATTCGTATCGAACTCGACGAAGCCAAGGCCCCCAAGACGGTCGCGAACTTCCTGAACTACGTCAAGAACGGTTTCTATGACGGCACGGTGTTCCACCGCGTCATCAACGGCTTCATGGTTCAGGGCGGCGGTTTCGAAGCCGGCATGAAGCAGAAGTCGACCGAAACGCCGATCGAGAACGAAGCCAACAACGGCCTGAAGAACGACAAGTACACGCTGGCCATGGCGCGCACGAACGATCCGCACTCGGCCACGGCCCAGTTCTTCATCAACGTGAACGACAACGACTTCCTGAACCACAGCGCACCGACGCCGCAAGGCTGGGGCTACGCCGTGTTCGGCAAGGTCGTCGAAGGCCAGGAAGTGGTCGACGCGATCAAGGGTGTGAAGACCGGCTCGAAGGGCTTCCATCAGGACGTGCCGGTCGACGACGTCGTCATCGAAAAGGCCGTGATCGTCGCGTAAGCGCACGCTCTGCGAACTGCGACACTCGATGCCAGTATCGACTGCGCGGTGCCCGCAATGCCCCGTGACACCACGGGGCGACGGGCCCGCGCTTTTCATTTCCGATCTTCACCTCTCGCCGGCCCTGCCGCGTACGGTGCAAGTCTTCGAAGACTTCCTGCGCGGCCCCGCGCGTGAAGCGTCCATCCTTTTCATCCTCGGCGATCTGTTCGAATACTGGATCGGCGACGACATGCTCGATGCCGACCGGGCTCACGACGCCCGCGCCGAGGGCGCCGCAGAACCGCTCGGCGTCTTCGCACGTCGCATGACAGCGGCCATGGCGGCACTGTCGGCCAGCGGCGTGCCGATTGCGGTCATGCGCGGCAATCGCGACTTCCTGCTCGGCCGTCGCTTTGCGCAGGCCGCCGGTGCGGTCATGCTCGACGATCCGTGCGTCTTCTCGTTTCTCGGTCAGGCGCTCGTGCTCAGCCACGGCGACCAGTTGTGCACGGACGACGTGGGCTATCAGCGCTTTCGCCGGATCGCGCATTCGCCGCTGGGCAAAGCCTTTTTCCTGACGCTGCCGCTACGCTTGCGCATGGGCATCGCGGATCGTATCCGGCGGCGCAGCGCCGCCAAGGGTGCGCATCGCATGGCGTATGCCGATGCCAACGCGAACGCCATCGCCGCCCTGCTCGACGCCGCAGGAGAGCGCACACTCGTGCACGGGCACACGCATCGCCCTGCACGGCATGCGCATGGCCGTCGCGTGCGCTGGGTACTGCCCGACTGGGAGTTCGACATCGATCCGCCGCGCGGCGGTTACCTGCAATGGGACGCCCACGGGTTGCGCGCTATCGATCTCTCACCGTCGACCGTCGCCCCCGGCTGATTCACGCCCGAGGCAATCGGCGTCATGCGCCGCCGCCAACGAAACGGCCCGCTCGAAAGCGGGCCGTCTTCACATTCGTGCGCGGGATAATACCCATCACGCCCATCGTCACGCGTCACATGTCCTGAATTTCCTTACCGAGCTTGCGCAGCTCCGCAGTATCGATCTTGCTCGCGCCGAGCGCTTCGAGATGTGCGCCAAGCTGGTTCAGCGCCGCCACCATCACGTCGATCTTGTGCGACTGATCGGTCGCATTCTCGATGAGGCCATGGATGGCGAGCGAGACCGGATCGTCCGCGTTCGGCGTGATGCCATAGGCGGAGAATTCCGTCTTGCGTGCATGGCTGCCCGTGCCACTCGATCCGCCCGCCGGCGCATCGCCGCCCTGGCGCGGCGTGTCCGACCGCGTCTCTGCACGCACGATGCGCGCCGGATTGCCGACGGCGGTGCCTCCCGCCGGCACGGGCTTCACGACGACCGCGTTCGACCCGATCTTCGCCCCCTCGCCGACCGTGAAGCCGCCGAGCACCTTCGCGCCCGCACCGACGATCACCCCCGGCTCCAGCGTCGGATGCCGCTTGGCGCCGCGCGCGAGCGATGTACCGCCGAGCGTCACACCCTGATAGATCGTGCAGTCGTCGCCGATCACCGCCGTCTCGCCGATCACGACCCCCATGCCGTGATCGATGAAGACGCGGCGTCCGAGCGTCGCACCCGGGTGGATTTCGATGCCAGTCAGGAAGCGCGCGTACTGCGAGACGTAGCGCCCGAGCCATTTGAAGCCGGACGTCCAGCACTGATGGGCGACGCGATGCAACATCACGGCATGCAGCCCGGGATAGCAGGTGAAGACCTCCCAGTTGCTACGGGCGGCGGGATCCTTCTGACGGATGGCGGCGATATCTTCGCGAAGACGAGTGAACATAAGCCTGATGACGGTCCTGTCGTGCGACGTCCGGCCGTCTTGGGGCGGATCGACGCGAGTTTGCAGTGGCACGAAAGCGCAACGCGGGCCGGTCGTGACCGGCGGCGAACGGCGCAGAATGTGCAGCGAGGTGCAGGGGGATGGCGCGCGCAGAAAGGCGACGCGTCACATCAGTTGGCGCAGGGCCAACAACAGTGAACGTGATAAGGCAGGGAGGCCGCGCAACGCTGGCGCAAACGGGTCATATCCGCGAGAGGCTCATAAGCTTGTGACTGAAGATTGTATGGGATTTTTCCTCAGCCCGCTTTCTCCTCGCTTTTTCGCCATCAACGGCGAACCTTGCGCTCCAGAATGTGCTTCGCGATGCCCCGCAGAATATTGACCTCCTCGCGCTCCAGATGACTCTTGGCGAAGAGACGGCGCAGGCGCGTCATGAGCTTCTTGGGATTGTCCGGATCGAGGAAATCGAGATCGACCAGCGCGCGCTCCAGATGCGTGAGCATGCCTTCGACGTCGTCACGCGTGGCGAGCGCTTCGGCGGTCGCGGCCGAAGGCGATGGTGTCACTGCCACGGCGACGCTCACGACGTCGCCGCGCTCATGGGCCAGGCAACCCATGCGCATCTCCCACGCGATGAGTTGCACCGCTTGCGAGAGATTAAGCGAGCTGTAGACGGGATTCGCCGGAATATGCACGAGTGCATTGCAGCGCTCCACATCGGCGTTAGACAGACCGGTGCGCTCGCTGCCAAAGACGAACGCGACGGCGTCGCCCTGCCCGGCGTGTTGCACGGCGATGGCCGCACTCTCACGCGGCTCGGCATTGGGCGGACCGTACTCGCGCGAGCGCGCGGAAAGCGCCACCGCCCAGCTCACGCCCCGCAATGCGGCAGCGAGATCCGGCACGACGAGTGCGTTCGCGAGCACGTCGTCTGCCCCGCTCGCCAGCGCCACCGCTTCAGGGTCACGCAGGACTTCGGCGCCGGCACGCGGCGCGGCGAGCACCAGTCGTCCGAAGCCCATCGTCTTGATCGCCCGCGCCGCCGAGCCGACGTTACCGGGATGGCTCGTCTCGTTGAGCACGAAACGCACTTGATCGAACACGGACGACGGGGAAGCAGCAGCAGACTGGGACATGAGACGACGGATGGTGAAAAGCCTAGCGTGGAAAGCGAGATGATAACGCGGCTCATCGAAACGTATCGAAACTGCCTTGATACTGCCTTAAGCAACATAAAAGGGGTCAGAACGTACAGTTTCCAGAGCGCGCCGCCTGTGTTTTTGCTAAAATATACGTTTTCGCCCTGCAATCGAGCCGCCACCCTCCGTGCGCGGCGCTTGCCGGGCATCGCTCTTGCTCAATTCGTTCGCTTTGTCTGCCTTGCTCGACGACCGACCCAATGGGGGCCGTACGTATCGTCGGCGATGGCCTTAACAGGAATCTGTCATGCAGCATCCCATGCTCAATATCGCGGTGAAGGCCGCGCGCCGCGCCGGCAGCATCATCAGCCGGGCCTCCCTCGATATCGATACCGTCAAGGTCAGCAAGAAGCAGCACAACGACTTCGTGACGGAAGTGGACAAAGCGGCTGAGCAAGCGATCATCGAAGTCCTCTTGTTGGCCTATCCCGACCACGCCATCCTCGCCGAAGAATCGGGCGAAGAGCATGGCAATTCCGGCTCGGAATACCAGTGGATCATCGATCCGCTGGACGGCACCACCAACTTCATTCACGGCCTGCCCTACTACTGCACGTCGATCGCCCTCGCGCACAAGGGCATCGTCTCGCAAGCCGTGGTCTACGACCCGACCCGCAACGAACTCTTCACCGCCTCGCGTGGCCGTGGTGCGTTCCTCGACGGCAAGCGTATCCGTGTCTCGCGTCGCGATCGTCTGGCAGACGGCCTGATTGGCACGGGCTTCCCGTTCCGCGATCTGCAAGGCGTGGACAACTATCTGAAGATGTTCGGCACGATGACGGAACACTGCGCCGGCATTCGTCGCCCGGGCGCCGCAGCACTGGATCTGGCGAACGTGGCCGCCGGCCGCATGGACGGCTTCTTCGAGCAAGGCCTGAATCCGTGGGACATGGCCGCAGGCAGCCTGCTGATCACCGAAGCCGGCGGTCTGGTCGGTAACTACACGGGCGAATCGAACTTCCTGTTCGAAGGCGAAATCCTCGCGGGCAACCCGAAGATCTACGCGTCTATGGTCAAACTGCTCGACGCCTATTCGCTCACCAAGCGTCCGACGCCGTCGGCCAAATCCGGCAAGACCCTCTCGCTGAACGCCGAAGCCGATCCGCAAGCGTAAGCGAACACACGGGGGGCCGCGCCTGCTGCGCCCCATGCGAAAAAACCCCGGCGATGCGCAAGCATCCCGGGGTTTTTCGTTCCCGGCGCCACCGTTGGCAGCGCCGGAAATTCCAGCGGTTCCGGCGGACGCGATCAGGCGCCCAGACGTGCCAGCACCGTATCGCGGCCCAGCAGTTCGAGCACGGCGTCGATCGCCGGGGTGTGGGTCGTGCCGACCACGAGCAGGCGCACCGGCATCGCGAGTTGCGGCATCTTCATGCCGTGCTGCGCGAGCGTGGCCTTGAACGCGGGCGAGATGGCTTCCTTCTTCCACTCGGGCAGCGCCGCAAGGGCGGCGGCCAGATCCTTCACCGCCGCACGGGCCGCATCGGTCAGATGTTGTGCCACATCTTCGGCCGACGGCGTCGGCTGACGATAGAACATCTCGGCGCTCGCGGCGATGTCCTTGATCGTGTTCGCACGATCCTTGAACAGACCGACGACACCCGCGAGCGACGGGCCGCCATCGATCGAGACGCCAGCCTTTTGCAGGAACGGCTCGGTCAGCCCGGCCAGACGATCATTGTCGGCCTGCTTCAGATACTGGTTGTTCAACCACAGCAGTTTTTCCGGATTGTGCTGTGCCGGCGACTTGCCCAGATGCTCCAGATCGAACCACGTCACGAACTGCTCGCGCGAGAACACTTCCGCGTCGCCGTGGGCCCAGCCCAGACGCGCCAGATAGTTCACCACGGCTTCCGGCAGATACCCTTCTTCGCGATACTGCACCACGCTCATCGCGCCGTTACGCTTGGACATCTTCTCGCCCTGGTCATTGAGCACCGTGGGCAAGTGCGCGTACACCGGCGGCTGCTTGCCGAGCGCTTCGAAGATGTTGATCTGACGCGGCGTGTTGTTCACGTGATCGTCGCCGCGAATCACATGCGTGATGTCCATGTCGATGTCGTCGACGACCACGCAGAAGTTATACGTCGGCGTGCCATCCGGGCGTGCGATCACGAGATCGTCGAGCTCTTCGTTCGAAATCTCGATACGGCCCTTCACCGCGTCTTCCCACACCACACTGCCCGTGAGCGGGTTCTTGAAGCGCAGTACCGGTTGCACACCGGCCGGCGGCTCGGGCAGCACCTTGCCCGGCTCCGGACGCCAGCGGCCATCGTAGCGCGGCTTCTCGCCACGCTCGCGCTGCTGCTCGCGCAGGGCATCGAGTTCTTCCACGCTCACGTAGCACGGATAGACGTGACCGCCTGCCTTCAGTTGCTCGAGCACCTCGCGATAGCGATCCATGCGCTGCATCTGATAGAACGGGCCTTCGTCGTAGTCGAGACCGAGCCATTCCATGCCTTCCAGAATGACATCCACGGCTTCCTGCGACGAACGTTCGAGATCGGTGTCCTCGATGCGCAGAACGAACGCGCCGTGGTTGTGACGCGCGAAGGCCCACGGATAGAGAGCGGAACGGATGTTGCCCAGATGGATGAAACCGGTCGGGCTAGGCGCAAAGCGGGTGCGGACAGTGGTCATGGTTTGGCTTCGGTGCATCGCGTCGGCGACAAACAAAAACGCCCGCAGCAGAGGGTCTCGCGCAGGCGGGTCGCCAACATTCGGAAGCCGTCATTATATCAGCCGAGTGCGTGCATTCGCGGCACAGTCCTAGCCGGGACTCGGAATTTCCTGCTACCTGCATCGGACGGTCGCCCCCGCGCGCGTCCGATGCAGGCGTCCAGCTCAGGAAAATGGGGCGCTGACACAGGGCCAGCGACGTGACAGACGGCGGGCTTAGAGCTTGGCAAGCGAGACTTCGGTGGCCTTGACCAGGGCCACGACTTCGGAGCCGACATCGAGACGCAGCTCGTCGATCGAGCGCGTGGTGATGACCGACGTCACGATGCCGCTCGGCGTCTCGACATCGACTTCGGAGAGCACGGGACCGCGCAGGATTTCGCGAATACGGCCCTTGAACTGGTTGCGGACGTTGATAGCAGTGATACCCATGGTGAACTCCTGTGTTCGTAAGATCGGTTCGAAAATGCGCAATGGCGCTGAATAGCAATGGAAAACGTTTGGAAAAGCCGGTGACGCGCCCCCTCGGGCCAGATGAGGATCAGATGGCCCAGCGTACGGTCGCCGCCGGCCACAACGGCTCGGCAGGAGTCGTATGCGAGGACGGCGCCACCTCGGTTTGCAGCACACGAGCGAGCACCTGCGCTTCGAGGCCGGCGAATTCGACACTGCCGCGTGCACGCGGACGCGACAGCGACACCGCCTGATCCAACCCCAGTTGCCCCTGCTCGATGAGCACCACGCGATCGGCCAGCGCGACAGCCTCCTGCACATCGTGCGTGACGAGCAACGCCGTGAACCCATGCGCGCGCCAAAGGCGTTCGATCAGCGCGTGCATTTCGATGCGCGTGAGCGCATCGAGCGCGCCGAGCGGTTCGTCGAGCAGCAACAGATCCGGCTGGTGCACCAGCGCACGTGCCAATGCCACCCGTTGACGCTGGCCGCCCGACAGACGGCTCGGCCAATCGTTGGCGCGCTCGGCGAGGCCCACTTCGCGCAGCACTTCCAGCGCTTTGGCGTGCGACGACTTCGGCAAGCCGATGGCCACGTTTTCGATGACCGTGCGCCACGGCAGCAGACGTGCGTCCTGGAACATGATGCGCGTCGTGATGGGCGCCACGGCCTTGCCCGATGCGCCGGCGAGCGCATGGCCGTCGAGCGCGATGCGTCCCGCATCCGGCGACTCCAGGCCGGCGATCAGGCGAAGCAGCGTCGACTTGCCGCAACCGCTGCGTCCCACGATGGCGGCAAAGCCACCGCGTGGAATCGCCAGCGAAAAGTCCGACAGCACCGAACGCTCGCCATAACGCTTGCCGACCGACTCGATACGCAGGCCGTCCGACGCCGTTGCGGAACTTGCAGCACCTGCACCACTCGCGTCACTCGCCGGGCGCACCACTTTAAGATTCGTCCCCGCTGCCGTACGCGGCGCGCCGGCAGGGATCCCCACAGGCAGTTGCGTGCCGAACGGATCGGCCTGCGGATCGAGCGCCAGCTTGCCGGGGCTTGCCGTGGCGCGCTGCTCGGCGGTCCATTCGGCTTCGATGTCGGCGCCCGCGACCGGGGCCAGTTGTTGTGCGCTCATGCGGCGGCTCCTCGTTGAAAGGCCGGATGCCAGCGCAACCAGCGAAATTCCAGTTCCTTGGCCAGCACGTCGGCCAGCTTGCCCAGCAGCGCGTAGAGCAAGATCCCCACGAGCACGATGTCGGTTTGCAGGAACTCGCGTGCGTTCATCGTCAGATAGCCGATGCCCGATTGCGCCGAAATGGTTTCCGCGACGATCAGCGTCACCCACATCAGCCCCAGCGAGAAGCGCACGCCGACGAGAATCGACGGCAACGCGCCGGGCAGAATCACATCGCGGTACAGTGACCAGCCGCGCAAGCCGTAGCTGCGCGCCATTTCGACCAGCGCCGGATCGACGGCGCGAATGCCGGCATACGTATTGAGATACATCGGGAAGAACACCCCGATGGAGACGAGGAACAGCTTGGCTTTCTCGTCGATGCCGAACCACAGGATCACGAGCGGGATCAGCGCCAGATGCGGAATGTTGCGCAGCATCTGAAACGACGAATCGAGCGCAGTTTCGGCCACACGCGACAGGCCGGTGAGCATGCCGAGCAGCAATCCGAGCCCGCCACCGATGATGAAGCCGATCACGGCGCGTCCGGTCGACACCCCGATGTCGCGCCAGATCTGACCGGTGACGGCGAGTTGCCAGGCCGCTTCGACGACCGCGGACGGCGCGGGCAGCACACGCGTGGACAGCCAGCCTTGTTCGGCGGCCAGTTGCCAGAGCGCGACGAGCACGATGGGCACGGCCCACGGCGCGAGACGGCGGGCCAGCGTGCGCCAGTAACGCGGCAACGCGCCGGGCGGGCGAGTGGCAACCGAAGCCACATCGGTCAGGGTCGTTGTCGTAGGTTGGGTCATGCGAATTTCCCCCGGGGCGCTACGGCCCCGTTTGCGTTCCATTCAAAGTGAAGTCAATGCGTTGCGATGCCGGGGCATCCGAGGCGGTCATCGACATCGGACATAAGATCGAACATGAGATCGGCGCGGAACCGGCTTGAGGCTGAGCACGAGCATTCAGATCCCTCAGCTCTGCGATGCCTGCGGCACGATGTTGTTGGCCATGACTTCGCCGATGGGGCCTGACAGCGCCACATTGCCGAGCTTCGCGCGCACCCGGTCAGGCAGATGCGGGAACACCAGTTCGGCGAAGCGATAGGCCTCTTCGAGATGCGGATAACCCGACAGAATGAAGGTATCGATGCCCAGATCGGCATACTCGCGCAGCCGCTCGGCCACGGTCGGGCCATCGCCCACGAGCGCCGTGCCCGCACCGCCGCGCACCAGCCCCACGCCGGCCCACAGGTTCGGTGCGATCACGAGCTTGTCGCGACGTCCGCCATGCAGCGCCGCCATGCGCCGCTGCCCTTCCGAATCCATCTTCGCGAACTGCGTCTGCACACGGGCGATGGTCTCGTCGTCGAGCTTGCTGATGAGCGAATCGGCGGCTCGCCATGCTTCGTCCTCGGTCTCGCGAACGATCACATGCAAACGCAAACCGAAGCGCAACGTCCGGCCGAGCTTCGCGGCACGTGCGCGTACGTCGGCGATCTTTTCTGCCACATCGGCCAGCGGTTCGCCCCACGTCAGATAGACGTCGAGCTGCTCGGCGGCAATCTGGCGCGCCGCTTCCGACGAGCCGCCGAAATACAGCGGCGGATGCGGCGCCTGCACCGGCGGGAAGAACAGTTTGGCGCCCTTCGCCTTGAGATGTTCGCCTTCGAAATCGACACTTTCCCCGGTGTGCGACTTCTCGAAGATGCCGCGCCAGATGCGCAGGAACTCGTCGGTCACCGCGTAGCGTTCGGCATGATCGGCAAAGAAGCCGTCACCTTCGAGTTCGCCCGCGTCGCCCCCTGTCACGACGTTTATCAACAGCCTGCCCCCCGACAGACGATCGAACGTCGACGCCATGCGCGCCGTCAGTGCAGGCGAAGCAATCCCGGGGCGAATCGCGACGAGAAACTTCAGGTTGCGCGTCGCGCCGATCAGGCTCGACGCCGTCACCCAGGCGTCTTCGCACGAACGTCCCGTGGGCAGCAACACGCCTTCGTAACCGAGCGAATCGACCGCACTCGCGATCTGCCGCGCGTAATCGAAATCGAACACGCGCCCGCCGTCGGACGTGCCGAGATAACGGGTGTCGCCATGCGTCGGAATGAACCAGAACACTTGCATACGAACGGACTCCGGCGATCAGGCAGCGAGCGTGGCGCGCACGGCACGATGGCCCTGCGCAACCCTGGCCGGCCACTGACGAATCACTTCGCGCTCGTGCAGCCACTGCGAGAGCTGATCGACGCTCGCCTCCAGACGCTCGGCAATCGCGGCATCCAGCGTGGCGCCCTCTTCCTTCGGCACCTGCTGGTCGACGGCGAACACGCCGCGCAGAATGTGCTGCGCACCCAACGCGGAAAGCACTGGCTTGAGCGCGTAGTCGAGTGCGAGCAGGTGCGCCGGACTGCCGCCGGTGGCGAACGGCGCAATGAGCTTGTCGGCCAGGCCGTCTTGCGGCAGCACGTCGAGAAAGGCCTTCAGCAGGCCGCTGTAAGCCGCCTTGTACACGGGCGTCGCAACCACCACCGCTTGTGCGCCGGCCACTTGGGCAAGCGCGTGGCGCAGGTCGTCGTGCGACGTGTCGGCGGCGAGCAGCGCAGCCGGCGACAATGCCCGAATGTCGATGCGGCGGACTTCGATGCCGGACGCAGTCAGTTCGGATTCGACGAAACGCAGCAACCGGGCGCTGCGCGAGGCGGCCGACGGGCTGCCCGAGATCGTAACGGCGTATGTCATACTTCCCTGCCTAAGACGGGCCGCTGGCCCTGTGGAATCGAAGCGCATCGCGTAGTCGCCGGGCCTCACGGCCCCCCACCTTCGCGGTGCCGGCCGGGAACACTCCGGCCACTGGAGACCCAGTGTAGCGACCCGTTCTGCGCGGCCGAACCAATCAATCCGGGATAGCTTTGCGCGTTTTTTCATAACCTGAAGTCATGCACCTTGGCGGCCTTATGCTCCTGAAGCACCGAAACGGTGATGAAGGTGAGCACAGTCCGCCACGCAGCGTTTTCATCTGTCATGTCCACCGCCGCCACGCGCCTCGAACTGCGCGAGTACCGCCCGACCGATAGCACCGACACACACGACTTTCATCAGGTCGTGATCGGGCTATCAGGACGCATGTCGCTCTCACTCGACGGCGATGCCACGACCTATGGGCGTGTCGGCGCGCGTAACGGCGTGGTGATTCCGGCAGGCGTGCGTCACGACTACCGGGGCGACGGGCCGAACCGGCAGGTCGTGCTCGACGTGCCCGCGAACATCGCCCGGGAGACGGGCACGGCGCGCGCGTTCGCCCATGAGGCGTTCTTTGCGCTCGATGCGCCGCTGCTCGCGCTGGCCAACCGGGTGAGCGACAGCGTCAAAACCGGGCGCGCGCTCGACGCCGACGATCCTGTGGTACGCGAATGGCTGGAAGCGCTGGCCGCGCGGCTGACCCCTGTGCGCCATGCGTCGCGAACGCTTCGACTGGATCTGACGCAGGTCGACGCGAGACTGCAAGCCGATCTGGCCACCCCGCTGGATACGGCAACGCTCGCCCGGGAAGCCGGCATGAGCGTGCGGCACTTTCACGACTGCTTCGTCGCGATGACCGGCGAAACCCCTCATCGGCACCTGATGCGTTTGCGGCTCGCCCGCGCTGCCTCGATGCTGCTGACAGTCGACACCCCGCTTGCCGACATCGCGCTCGACGTCGGCTTCAACGACCAGAGCGCCCTCACCCACGCGTTTCGCCAGCATTACGGACTGACGCCTGCGGCGTGGCGCCGGGTGCGAACCGCGCAGGGCATGGGCGACTGACACTGCTGCGCCATTGCCGCCAGCCCTTCCTCATCTGCCAACTCCCGTCTGCCGCCTGCCGTATTTCACAAGCCTGCCGGACCAGTCGCGGATTACGCTCGCCGCTAAATCATTGATCGGCAAGGCAAGGGAGCAAGACATGACGGATTTCAGCGACAAGACAGACGCGGCAACCCCTATCGAATGGCAAGACTTCGAGAAGATCGAGTTGCGCGTGGGCACCGTCGTCGCGGCTCGCATCAACGAAAAGGCAAGGAAGCCCGCTTATGTGCTGGAAGTGGATCTCGGGGAACTGGGGGTGAAAACGTCGAGCGCGCAGATCACGGTGCACTACACACCGGAGAGCCTCGTCGGCCGACAAGTGCTGTGCGTGTGCAACTTCGCGCCGAAGCGCATTGCAGGCGTCGTCTCGGAAGTCCTGGTGACGGGGTTCGCGGATGCCTCCGGGGCCATCGTGCTGGCCGGCGTGGAGCGCACAGTGCCCAATGGCGCGCGGCTGCATTGACAGCCGACGCCACGGGTTCCTAAGAAATCACTGAATACCGACTGCCGTTCGTCCCAAAATTTAGGCAGTCGCGACACCATTCACCCAATCTCTGGTCGAATCGCATCGTTCGAGCGATGTGTGATAGCCATCGCCCGACAGCGACTATCGACAGGCATGCCTCGACGTGCCAGCAGCATTGGGGGATCTCCATCTTGAAATCACTTCTTTACCGCCTGTGCCTAGGGCTGGGCGGCCTTGCCGCGTTCTGGGCGCTGGGCATGATCAGCGCGAGCGAGTACGGCAAGAGCGCGGCGATCATGGCGACCGCGCTGCCCGGCCTCGTCGGGTTGTGTCTGTTGCTCGGCGCGCGTCCCGCCTGGCTGAGCGCGACGACGCTCGGCGTGATCGCCGTCTTCTTCCTTGACGCGGCCACCAAAGGTTTCCTTCGCGACTACTTCGGCCTGCGTCCCAACCACCTGCTGGTGTTGCAGGCGGTGTTCAACACGAATGCGTCGGAGACCGGCGAATTCTTCCGCCACAACTGGCGCGACGTGGCCGAGGCCAGTGCGGTATTTGTCGTTCTCATGGCGGGTGTCGTGGCGCTTGAGCGCCGACTCACACGCAGAGAAGCGACGCAGCCGTCTGCACCGCTGCGCCGCCGCAGCAAGGTCGCCGTGGCCACGCTCTTCACCGGTTTTCTCGCGTTGCATCTGAATCCGACGATGGCCAAGGAAAACCCGCTGCTTTACTGGCCGATTCGCTACTTCGATTACAAGGGACAACTCGCGCATGCCGACGAATTGCAGCGCACGCTTGAGCACAGCATGGCGAAGCCGGACGAATGGCAAGTGCAGTACCGCGGGCCGGCGCGCAAGACGGTCGTCTGGGTCATCGGCGAGAGCCTGAACCGCAACAACATGTCGATCTACGGTTACCCGCGCAACACCACGCCGATGCTCGGCTCGTTGCGCGACGATCTGACGGTATTTCACGACGTGGTGTCGTCCGAGCCGGCGACGATGGCCTCGCTCATGAAGATGCTCACCCCCGCAAGCCTGGACGATCCCGATGCCTGGACACGTCAGCCCGACCTCGTCATGCTGGCCAAGGCTGCGGGGTATCGCACGTACTGGATCTCGAATCAGGTGCCCAACGACGGCTGGCTGGGCCTGGTGGCCAACCGGGCCGACGAGCGGGTATTCATCAACAAGGGGGCTGGTCGCGGCGAGAACAATCTGGACGGCAACCTGCTGCCGGACTTCGAGGCTGCGCTGGCAGGCGATGCGCAACGCAAGCTGATCATCGTGCATCTGCTCGGCGCGCATCCGACCTACGACATGCGGTACCCCGACGAATTTGCCCGCTTCGACAATACCGACGATAGCGTGATGGCGAACCTCGAAGCGCAGGGGCGCTCGCTCTGGGTGCGTCATGCACGCAACGACTACGACAATGCCATCGCGTACAACGATTACGTGGTCTCCAATCTGATTCGCAAGACCATGGCGACATCGCCGCAATCCGACGCCAGCCTGCTGTTCAGTTCGGACCATGCGCAGGAAGTCGGTCACACCCGCAATCATGCCGGGCAATCGGTCTCCGACGCGTCCGGCTACGAGATCCCGATGCTGGTGTGGCAGCGCGATACGCCCCGTGCGCAGACGCGCGCCGCATGGGAAGCGCGTCCGTATCAGACCGACCGTCTGGAACACACGATGCTCGGATTGCTCGATATCGAAACGCCGTACTACGACGCGTCGCAAGACCTGCTGAGCGAGGCGTTCGTTCCGGTACCGCGACGTATTAATGGCCGACCCTATATCCCGTCGGCATTGGCGGCAGTATCGTTGCCCGAGGGCTGAGACATTCGCGGCGGGACTCGGGGGGATTGCAACCTCGCGAGTCTCGAATTCAATAGCAAGAAACGGGGTGTCAACTTTCCCCGCCGTCCATAGACTCCCGTCGAGATAATGCTCTCGAAGGGTGTCCCATGTCTGAAGCACAACAACCCGCCTCGCCCGCTCCAGCTGTGGCCAATCTCGCCACAGACGTCGATGCCGACGCGACCGTGAACGCGGCATCGTCAGCGTCATCGGTCGCATCCGTCATCGCTTCGCTCTCGCGAGCCAACCTCGCGGCACAGTTCAGCGAACAGATGACGCTGGCCGTCATTCCGATCATTGCCGTCATCGCGCTGAACGCCTCGGCAGAACAGACCGCATCGCTGCAAGCCGCCACGACGTTACCGTTTCTCCTTCTGTCGCTTCCCGCAGGGGTGCTCGCGGACCGCTATCGGCGCAAACCGCTCATGATCGCCACGGAGTTGCTGCGTGCCATGGCGTTGCTGATGCTCTTTGCCTTGCTACAGGCGAATTGGTTGACGCTGACGGCGCTGGGCGCAATGGGCTTCGCCATGGCGACCGGGACGGTCGTCTTCGGTGCCGCCGCGCCGTCGCTCGTCGCGACGCTGGTCGGCCCCTCGCATCTGCTCGCTGCTAACCGGCGTCTGGAAACCGCTCGCAGCATCGCGTTCACCGCAGGCCCGGCGATTGGCGGCGTACTCGCCGGTGTGGCGTCGGGCAGGGTCGCGTTTGCTGCCGCTTTCGCGTTGTCGCTGGGCAGCGCGTTCTGGTTGTCACGCCTGCCGATGGAGGCGCCACGGGCGGCGTCGCGCCGTCATTTCGTCCACGAACTCGGCGAAGGCATTCGCTTCATCGTGCGCAATATCCATCTGCGCTCGATCGTGACGACGGCTTTCGTGTTCAACACGTCGTGGTATCTGCTGCTGTCGGTCTTCGCGTTTTACGCGATCGACACCCTCGCCTTTTCCGCACGTGGCGTGGGTGCCGCGCTCGGGGTGTACGGCTTTGGCATGGTGTGCGGTGCGGTGGGTTACGCTCGCATCGCGCAGCGCTTGCGCTTCGGTCGGCAGATCCTGCTCGGCCCGGCCTGCGCCGCGCTCGCGGCAGTGCTAATGGCATCGACGACCGCATTTGCGCGGACCAGCACGGCAAGCTTCGCGTTATATGCCGTTGTGTTCGCCGCCTTCTTCCTGTTCGGTTTCGGCCCGATCGTCTGGACGATCTCCACGACATCGCTACGCCAGATCGTCACGCCCGGCGAGTTGATCGCGCGCGTGTCGGCCGTCACGATGACAGCCACGTTCGGGGCGCGCCCGCTCGGCGCCTTCGTCGGCGCGTGGATCGCGGCCGCGTTCGGCGTGAAGGCGTGCCTGTTCGCAATGACGGCAGGTTTCGCACTGCAACTGGCGATCATCGCCCGCTCACGTTCGACAACGTTGACGTCACTCGACATGGCACACGGGCGCTGATCGCCACACCGCGGGGTGTCACGCGACATGCCGGGTCGCGCTCTCGTAGCGAGGCACATGCACCGACGAGGGCAACAGGGACCGGTGCAATCAATGTTACGCACCGGTCCCGGCCCCGCGCCGCCCGTCGGCAGCGCACCCCCACCCCCTATCGTCCTGCTGTCCTGCTCGCGCGCCCCTTCCTCCGGCGCTTTGCTTTTTTCCCATTACCTGCGCGCCACCTTCTCGTGTACGGCCTGATCGTCATCGCTGTAGGAAAACTGGGTGCGACCTCCCTTCTCCGCCGGCAATGCAATGCGAACGATCGGGATGGCCTGCGCATAAAGGTCGAAGTACTTCTGCTGATCCGCGCGGGCACCGGCGAGCCCATCCGCATTGCCATCGCCATAGAAGAACGCGATGATCGGCAGGTCCTTGCCAACGCCCTGCGCCCACGTGGCGAGACGCAGTTCGTTCCACTGCACCCAAAACCGATCCGGAATCATGTGTTTCGCCAGGATCACCTGCACGAACCGGTCTGCCTGATCTCTGGCACTTTCCCGAAGATTGAAGCCGCACACCTGCGACATCTTGTCGAACGCGGCATCCCACTTCGCAAACCATTGCGCCGCGGTCGTCACCCCCACGATGTCGCATGGACGACTCTCCACCGGATACACCACCGACTCGCCGCATCCCTGCTCATCCCGGTAAGACGTCAGCCCATCCATCGAAAACCCGCAGAGCACTTCGATGTTGCCGATCTTGTCCGTCGGCGTGCGCATCCTGGGATAGAAGATGAAGCCGTTGGTGCGACTAATCGGAATCAGCGAGAAGTTCGCGTCCTGACGCAGCCAGGAGAACGACGTACCCCCGCTCTCGATCGACGACGCGCTCGGCTCCCACGGCGTGCCATCGGGCACGTTCTGCGTGGCGCGAATCGGCACGCCGCTGCATAACACGGCCGGAAGCTGAGGACCACCGCAATCCATCACGGTCGAGTTGTAATAGACGTAAAGCTCGACGATCGTCTCCAGCCCGCGCGTGTGCAGGCTCTTGATATCGCGTTGTGCAGATATGCCCGGCGATTGACCGCCTGCCGTTCGCGTAGGCACAGACATGCAGGCGCTCAGCAAGCACACAAACAACACGACGCTACATGTGTTCACCAGAAAACGCATCATGATGAGATCCCCCATTTCGTGCGGTTTCGCTGAAAAGGGAGGCAAACTCCACCTCACAGGGGGGATTTTTGCAGCGGGATTTACGGGCGACAACTGACAAGGTTGACAGTTGTCGCGCGTCACACGTTTCGCGATCCTGCCCGCATGGCCTACGAGGCAACATCGTCGGAAGGGCCGTCCACAAGGAACGCAATCATGACGTCATCACATCGCAACGGGCAGCCCGACGCCGGATTCGGCACGCAAGGGCACGTCGACATTCCCATGGCCAGCGGCGTCTCGCAGTTGCTGCCCGACGGCAAGATCATCAGCTTCGGCACCGAGGAGCGGCATCGCAACGGCGTGTTTGCGTATCGCCATCTTCCGAACGGTGAGATCGACGGCACCTTCGGTACCAACGGGCGCCTTTACATCACGTTCGGTGACACCACTGGAGAAACTTTCTATCCCGAGACCGCGGCCCTCACCGACGACGGCAAGATCGTCCTCGCCAACCTGATCGTCGCTCGCCCGTTCGCAGGCTTCCGTTTGTTGCAAGTCTGCCGCATCGATCAGAACGGGACGCTGGACACGACATTTGGCCTGGAGGGCAAATACGTCATCCATATCCCACCCGGCCTCGATGACTCGTTCGTCGGCATGCACTTGCTGGGCAACGGCAAGATCATCATCCTCGGTAATTCGTCCCAATCCACCACGGCCCCTCCGGCAACAACGTTTGCGCGACTCACGGCCAACGGCCTCCCGGACAGCAGCTTCGGAAGCAACGGCCTCGTGCCGTTTCCTGCCGCGTCCGGCGTGGCATCCGCTTTCGCAGCCCTGCCCGACGGCCGGATGTACACCGGCGACAGATCGGGCATCTCCTGCTTCGATGCCGCCGCGAATCTGGATCCCTCTTTCGGCACAGGCGGCCATGTGCCACTCGATTTTTCGAGTGACTATCCGGCACTGCGGCATTGGAACGTCAGCCAGATTGTCGTTCAGGCCGACGGGAAACTCGTACTCGCGGGCACCGTCGGCGACACCCAGGCGGAGCCCGGCAAGAGCGCAGTCGCGTGGTTTTTTCGCCTGTTAGCCAACGGCAGCCTCGACAGCACCTTCAACGGTGGCGTGCCGGTCATTTCACGTTTAGGCGATAGCAGTAGTTACGCCCCGTTCTCGCTCGCCATGCAGGCAGACGGAAAAATCGTTGCGGCAGGTGCGCTCTACGGCACGTCCGGGGCAGTGCTCGAGCGGTTGAATCCGAGCGGCAGTCGCGATACGACATTCGGGAACGACGGCATCATCGTCGAACCACCGCCCGCCGGCAACCTGTTGGTCATGATGCGAAGCCTCGCGATTCAACCCGATGGAAAGCTGCTGACGACCGCCCGGTCGTTCGGTGTCGAACCAGCACTCACACGACTGAGTCGATACCTGCCCTGAGCGGCAAGACTTTCCCTTGCCAACTGACAGGGTAGACCGTCGTTGCCGAACTCTGCCGGCACGAGACTACGCGGATGACCCCCTCGATGAAGATGATCAACGACCGACGATCGCGTGCTGCGCGGAGTGGCGAATCCACGTCACTCCGCGCAGAGGAAGCACTGAGGCCTTGTGCTGCGCGATGCGAGTCAGATCGCCCCAAGCAATGCGCTCAGCGCATCGGAGAGTGCCACGCATTCCGCTTCCGTTCCGACCGTAACCCGCAGGAACTGCGCGATGCGCACATGCTTGAAGTGACGCACGATGATCGAGCGCTCACGCAGCGCTGCGGCCAGTTGCGCCGCATCGTGTGCCGGGTGACGCACGAACACGAAGTTCGCCTTCGACGGCAGCACCTCGAAACCGAGCGCCGTCAGTCGCGACGTCAAGGCTTCACGGCTTTCGATGACCGCACGACGCGTCTCGTCGAAATACGCTTCGTCTTCGATGGCCGCCACGCCCGCCGCCTGTGCAAGACGATCGAGCGGGTACGAGTTGAAGCTGTTCTTCACACGCTCCAGCGCTTCGATCAGATCCTTGTGCCCGATGGCGAAACCCAGACGCAGCCCCGCCAACGAACGTGACTTCGACAGGGTCTGCACGACCAGCAGGTTCGGGTACTTCGCGATCAGACCGGCCGCCGTCTCGCCACCGAAGTCGATATACGCCTCGTCGATGACGACCACCGAGCCCGGATTGCCTGCGAGCAGACGTTCGATCTCGCCCGACGCCAGCACGCGTCCCGTCGGGGCATTCGGATTCGGGAAGATGATGCCGCCGTTCGGCTTGAGGTAATCGTCGACGGCAATCTCGAACGTGTCGGTGAGCGGCACGGTTTCGAACGCCACGCCATACAGCCCGCAATACACGGGATAGAAGCTGTAGGTGATGTCCGGGTACAGAATCGGCTTGTCGTGTTTCAGCAAGCCCTGGAACACGTTCGCCAGCACTTCGTCCGAACCGTTGCCCACGTGCACGTTGGCGACGTCGAGGCCAAAGCGCGTGGCAATCGCCTGCTTGAAACGGCGTGCGTCGGGATCGGGGTACAGCTTGAGCGCATCGGCATCGGCACCGAGCGCCTCGCGAATGGCAGCGACGACGCGTGGCGACGGACCGTACGGGTTCTCGTTGGTGTTGAGCTTGATGAGGCGCTGCATCTGCGGCTGCTCACCCGGGACATAGGGCGTCAGATCGGCGACGCCGGCGCTCCAGAATTGGCTCATGACTTGAAACCGCGTGCCAGATCGGCCTGAATGTCAGCCGGCGATTCCAGACCGACCGCCAGACGGATCAACCCTTCGGTAATACCCGCCGCAGCGCGCGCTTCCGGCGTGATACGGCCGTGCGTGGTGCTCGCCGGATGCGTGATGGTCGTGCGCGTATCGCCGAGGTTGCCCGTGATCGAGCACACACGCGTGCTGTCGATCACGCGCCAGGCGTTCTCGCGTTGCTCGGCAGGCGTCGCGCCCTTGAGTTCGAAGGCGACGATAGCGCCGCCCGACTTTTGCTGACGCTTCGCCAGTTCGTACTGCGGGTGCGACGGCAGGCCCGGATAAAACACGCGACCGACCTGCGGCTGCTGCTCAAGCCACTGTGCCAGTTCGAGCGCATTGGCCGATTGCTTCTCCACGCGCAACGACAACGTCTCCAGCCCCTTGAGCAACACCCAGGCGTTGAACGCCGAGAGCGTCGGGCCGGCGCTGCGCACGAACGTGAAGATCTTGCCCATGATGAAGTCTTTCTTGCCGACGATGGCGCCGCCCAGCACACGACCCTGACCGTCAAGGTACTTCGTGGCCGAGTGCACCACCACGTCCGCACCGTATTCGATCGGACGCTGCAACACCGGCGTACAGAAACAGTTGTCAACGACGAACAGTGCGCCCGCTTCCTTCGCGATCTTGCCGATCGCTTCGATGTCGGCAATGTCGGTGAGCGGGTTGGACGGGGTTTCCAGGAAGAACATCTTCGTGTTCGGACGGATCGCGGCACGCCATGCGTTGAGATCGGTCGGATCGACGAACGTCGTCTCGACACCGAAGCGGCTGAAGATCGTCGAGAAGACGTTCAGCGTCGAGCCGAAAATGCTTTGCGAACTGACGAGGTGATCGCCCGCCGAGAGCGCGGTCATCACCACGGACACGATGGCGCTCATGCCCGAGGCCGTCGCCATGCACGCCTCACCGCCTTCGAGCGCGGCCAGACGGTCCTGGAACATCGATACGGTCGGGTTGGTGAAGCGCGAGTACGTGAAGCCCTCTTCCGAATGCGCGAAGCGCTCGGCAGCCTCGGCCGCGCTCTTGAAAACGAAGCTCGAGGTCAGGTACAGCGCCTCGGAGTGTTCACCAAACTCGGAGCGTTGCGTGCCCGCGCGCACCGCCAGGGTATCGAAGTCGAAGGAATCCATCGTGTGTCTCGTCATTGGGTCGGCGCGCTCGCCGGCCAAAAAAAGAAAAGCCCGTTTCGCTTGTCAGCAAAACGGGCTCGAAATCCATCTGTCTAGGCCTCGCTTTAGCTGTTTCGGGGATATTCCCCCACGTCCGCAAGCTGAAATCAAATCGACGTGAGAAGCAGTGTAGCACGTTGCGGGCGAGGACGGAAAAACTCCGCCACCCCGCCCGGCAGCCCCGATCCGTGGGGGCTTCCGGTCATCATTGCACCGGCTGCACCAGGCTCAGAGGCCCAGTTGCGCGCCGCGCGGTTCGTTTTCATCGCCTTCGCTGGACTCCACGACCGGCGCCTTCGGCGCCTTGCGTTGCTGCTCCAGACGATTGAGGTACTCCGGCGTGACATCACCCGTGATGTAGTTACCGTCGAAGCACGAAGCATCGAAGTCGGAGAGCGCCGGGTTGATGTCGCGCACGGCAGCCTTCATGTCTTCGACGTCCTGATAGATCAGTTCGTCGGCGCCGATGATGCGCGCCACTTCCTCATCGCTGCGATCGTGCGCGACCAGTTCGCTGCGCGTGGGCATGTCGATACCGTATACGTTCGGGAATTTCACGGGCGGCGCCGCCGAGGCGAAGATCACCTTGCGGGCGCCGGCGTCACGCGCCATCTGCACGATTTCCTGGCTGGTCGTGCCGCGCACGATCGAGTCGTCGACGATCAGCACGTTCTTGTCCTTGAACTCCACGCGCATGGCGTTGAGTTTCTGGCGCACCGACTTCTTGCGCATCGCCTGACCGGGCATGATGAAGGTGCGACCGACGTAGCGGTTCTTGAAGAAGCCTTCGCGATAGTTCAGACCGAGACGCTTGGCGACCTGCATGGCGGCCGGACGGCTGGAGTCCGGAATCGGCATGACGACGTCGATGTCCTTGTAGTCGATTTCGCGACGAATCTTCTCGGCGAGGTAATCGCCCATGCGCAGACGGGCGTCGTAGACCGGCACGCCATCGAGCACCGAGTCCGGACGCGCCAGATACACCAGCTCGAAAATGCACGGATGCATCGACGACGATGCCGAGCACTGCTTCGACGTCAGTTCGCCGTCGTTGCTGATAAAGATCGCCTCACCCGGCTTGACGTCGCGCTCGAACGCGAAGCCCATGCCTTCGAGTGCCACCGACTCCGACGCCACCATCCACTCCGTGCCGTTCGGGCCATCGGAGCGGCCGATACACAGCGGGCGGATACCGTTCGGATCGCGGAACGCGAGCAGGCCGAAGCCGGAGATGATGGAGACGATGGCGTACGAGCCGCGCAGACGGTTGTGCACCTTGCTCACGGCCTGGAACAGCGACTCGACGGACAAGCCGTCGCGCGAGCTTTCCTGCAACTCGTGCGCGAGCACGTTGAGCAGGACTTCCGAGTCGGAGGTGGTGTTGATGTGACGACGGTCGACGCGGAACATCTCGTCCTTGAGCTGTTCCCAGTTCGTCAGGTTGCCGTTGTGGGCAAGCACGATGCCGTACGGCGCGTTCACGTAGAACGGTTGGGCCTGCGCCGCGCTCGACGAACCTGCCGTCGGGTAGCGCACCTGGCCGATACCGACCGTGCCCGGCAAATCGCGCATGTTGCGCGTGCGGAACACGTCGCGCACCATGCCGTTGCCCTTGTGCATGTAGAAGGACTGGCCATCCGTCGTTGCGATACCGGCGGCGTCCTGGCCGCGGTGCTGCAGCAGCAGCAAGCTATCGTAAATGAACTGGTTGACCGGGGATTTGGAGACTACACCGACGATGCCACACATGGCATGAATCCTTCAAAAAACATCGAAATCTGCGTCAAACGGACAGTATTATCCGTCATTCGGAAACCTTGTGCAGGCCGGTCGACGGCGTGGGCGTTCCGCCGGGGGCTGCCGAGCCGCCCGATCCCCCTACGCCACCGCTGCGCATGCCCCAGCCCTGCTGCTGGGCGTTGGCCGCATCCCCCGTCCCCTGGGCATTCAGCCCCGCACCGGACAGCGCCGTACCGCTGGTGTCGCGAAGCGCGCCACCCATGAGGTTCGACAACCGCGTCGAAACGGCTTTCGCCGCGCCGTTCTTCACTTCGTTCGTCACGTCGTTCGCAACGTCGTTGACGATACCGCTTGCCGCACCGCTCTGGCCGCCGGAAGGACGCTGTGCACCGTCGCCCGACTGACCGCCCTGACCGCCCTGCCCGCCCTGACCATTCTGGCCGCCGCGATAGGGTTCCAATTGTGGCAAGGGAATCGTCGTTCCCATCGGATTGACGCTCGGCACGACCGCCTCGGGTTTGCGCAAGTAATGCTGCACCGCCTCCGGCAGGTACGGCATCAGTCGATCCAGCCCCGCCTCGACCCATGGCCGCGTCAGCGACTGTTGCCAGACCGGTTGTTGCGGCAATGCCGTTAACTTGGCGGCGACCATCAACAACATCAAGAGCAGAATGCCGCGAACGATGCCGAATAACATGCCCAAACCGCGATCGGCCGGACGCAGGCCGATCATATCGGTCATGCGTCCCACCAGCGCACTGACGATTCCGGCGCCAAACACCACCGCCACCAGCACCAGCAGGAAGCCCAGCGCACCTTGCGTCAGTTCGCCGCCGGGAAGGTCGGCAGGCAGCCAGTGCGCCACGGTCGGGCCAAAGGCGCGCGCCACGAAGAACGCCACGACCCAGCCCACCAGATTGAACAACTCGCGAACCAGGCCGCGCAACATGCCCAGCAACATCGAACCGAGCAGAATGGCGATGGCCGCGTAATCCACCACGGTCAACAGACCGCTATGCACCGTATCGCCCAAATCAGCCCGCCTCGGCGACCTGCGCCGTCAGTCCGGCGTCGCGAATCTTCTTGCCGGCCGCTTCCGCCGCCGTGCGATCCGGGAACGGGCCTGCCCGCAACAGGTACAACTCGCGGCCGTCAACGGTGCTCTTGACCATGTAGCTCGGCACGTTCACCAGCTTCAACTTGACGAGCCAGGCCTGTGCCCGGTCCTGCGTCGAGAAGGCCCCGATGCGGACCAGATACTTGCCATTCGAGGCTGGCTTCTGCGCGGAATCGTGCGTGTCCGGCTTGGCGGCCGGTTTGGCCGTGGCATTGTTCTGCGCGAACTGCGCGATCGGATCCGCCACGTTGTTGTTCGGCTGCTGCGGCTTGGCCGGTGCCTTGGCCGCGTCGTGCGACTCCGGTTTGGCTGCCGGCTTGGCGTCGGCGTGCTGCTCCGGCTTCTTGACCTCGGGCTTGGCTTCCGGCTTGGCTTCCGGCTTCACCTCGGGCTTCGCTTGCGCGATTTGCGGCTCAGGCACGGCGCTCGGCGCGGGGGACGGCGTCGGGGCGACGCTGGCCGACGGCGGCACGGCCGTCGGTGCCGGCGCGGGCTTGGACGACGCCGCGAGCGTGCTGCTGTCGACGGCTTCCTCGCCCTTGTCGAGCGACGCATCCGATGGTGCAGTCGCCGCAGTCTGAGGCTTCACGCGCACAGGCGGCGAGTTGGCATCCTTACCGGGGATCTGGATGGCGATGTCGTCAGCCGTCGGTTTGGGCTCGGGCGCCAGCACCATCGGCAAAATGATCACGGCCGCAAGCACCAGCGCAAGCGCGCCGACCAGGCGGCGGCGCGCGCGTTGCTTTTCGGGCAGCAGCGGGTCGAGTTGCTCGTGCTCGCTGTACTCGCCCCCTCCTCCCGCCGTACGGGTGCCGGTGCGGCCGCTCCTGCGGCTACCGCGCTTCGGGGGAACGGCTTCGGCGTCTTTCTTGCGGAAGGAAAACAATCCCATAGGCCCTTGGCTCAGGTCGAAACTTGCGTCGTTGGATTGATCATCGCGCATCTTGTGCGTGCTGCGCATGACATTTCTCGTAAGCAAATGTCACGACATACGCGTCGACACACCTCAGTGGCGCTGCAACTTGCGGTGCGACATCACGCCCGCCACCGTAAAGAACGATCCAAAAACCACAATTCTATCATTCTCGCCGCACTGCTCGAGCGCGGCAGCGTAAGCTTTCTCAGGCGATTCGAAGGTTTCGATCGAATGATCGGCATCTTCGACGAATCCGACGGCACGCAGCTTCTCTTCGAGCAGCGCCGGACTCGCGGCACGCTCGGTCGGCAGCGCGCACAGGCGCCAGTGATCGACCTTGTCGACGAGATGACGCAGCACGCCTTCGATGTCCTTGTCGGCCATCGCGCCGAACACGGCGTACGTGTACGGGAAGAAGCCCATCCCGTCGAGATTGTGGCCGAGCGCTGCTGCGGCGTGCGGATTGTGCGCCACGTCGAGCACCACGGCGGGACGCCCCGGCAGCACCTGAAAACGCCCCGGCAACTCGACGGACGCCAATCCCAGACGGATATCCTGCGCCGACACCGGCAGCACGTCGCGCATCGATTCGAGCGCGGCGAGCGCCGCCGAGGCGTTGAGCAACTGGTTGGCGCCACGCAGCGCCGGGTACGCGAGCGCCGGACGACGCATCTGGCGCCCGCCATAGCTCCACTGCTGCTTGTCGCCCTGATAGTTGAAGTCACGCCCGAACAGCCACAGGTCGGCGCCGATACGCTCGGCCTCCGAGATCAACGTGGCCGGCGGCATCGGATCGCCACAGACCGCAGGCTTGCCCGGACGGAAGATGCCCGCCTTCTCGGTGGCGATCGCCTCGCGCGTATCGCCGAGATACTGCTGATGATCGATGTCGATGCTCGTGATGACGGCGCAATCCGCATCGACGATGTTCACGGCGTCCAGGCGCCCGCCCAGCCCCACCTCGAGAATCACGGCGTCGAGCCCGGCCGTGGCGAACATATGCATGATCGCGAGCGTGGTGAATTCGAAATACGTGAGCGAGACCGGTTCGTCAAAGCTCGTGCGTGCCTTCTCGACCGCTTCGAAATGCGGCAGCAGCGTGGCATCGTCGACGATTTCGCCGTTGAGGCGTGCGCGTTCGTTGAACGAGATCAGATGCGGCGACGTGTGGCAGCCCACGCGGTAACCGGCGGACAGCAGAATCGCTTCGATGATGGCGCAGGTCGAGCCCTTGCCGTTCGTGCCGCCGACCGTGAAGACGGGGCACGGGAATGTCAGACCGAGGGCGTCTTTCACGCGGCCAATGCGCGCGAGCCCCATATCGATGCCCACAGGGTGAGCGGTTTCCAGATGGGCGAGCCAGGCGTCGAGGGTGGAGTATGTCGGCATGGTATGCGGGCAGAAAAACAAAAACGCGGACGTCTCTAACGTCCGCGCTTTCTATTGCGTTCGATGCGTTGGATCCGCTCGACTTACGCGACGGCGTCTGCCGGCTGACACTGCATCAGGGCGATCAGGCGGGCGATTTCTTCACGCAGCTTGCGACGGTCGACGATCATGTCGATCGCGCCCTTCTGCAACAGGAACTCCGAACGCTGGAAGCCTTCCGGCAGCTTCTCACGCACGGTCTGCTCGATCACGCGCGGGCCGGCGAAGCCGATCAGCGCCTTCGGTTCCGCAATCACTACGTCGCCGAGGAAAGCGAAGCTGGCCGATACACCGCCCATCGTCGGGTCGGTCAGCACGGAGATGAACGGCAGCTTGGCGTTAGCCAGCTTGGTGAGCATGGCCGTGGTCTTTGCCATCTGCATGAGCGAGAGCAGGCTTTCCTGCATACGCGCACCGCCCGAAGCGGTCACACAGATGAACGGCACGCCCTGCTCCAGCGCATTCTGCGCGCCGCGCACGAAACGCTCGCCGACCACCGAACCCATCGAGCCGCCCATGAACGAGAACTCGAAGCAGGCCACCACGACCGGCAGCGTGTGGATCGCACCGCCCATCACCACCATCGCGTCGGTTTCGCCGGTGTCGTCCATCGCTTCCTTGATGCGATCCGGGTACTTGCGGCTGTCCTTGAACTTCAGCGCGTCGACGGGGACGATTTCCTGACCGAGTTCATAACGGCCTTCCGAGTCGAGCAGCGAGTCCAGACGCGCGCGCGCACCGATGCGCATGTGATGGTCACACTTCGGGCAGACGTGCAGATTCGCCTCCACGTCGGCGCGATACAGCACGGCCTCGCACGACGGGCACTTGATCCACAGCCCTTCCGGGATGCTCTTGTTGCGCTGCGTCGGATCGGTTTGCTTGATCTTGGGGGGCAGCAGCTTATCGAGCCAGCTCATAGTTACTCCTTGCGAAACGCCCGCTACGTTGTGGCAGCAGGCGCTTTCGGGGGTTCACGGCGACCGTGTAATACGATCGTTTCAATTCAGCGTTTTATCGGGCGGTAAAGCGGACAATCCAGCGGATCCCACTGCGGGCGGCACCGACACCCCGTCGCCGCCTTCCCGCCTCCCGGCAAATTTCTGCCGCGAATTTACGCCGTTTTGGCGCCCGAGTCGAGCGCCTGACGGATACCGCCGATAAATTCAGCCAGCGATTTTACCGCGTTCTGGCCCTCCAGATCACGCGGCGTGTTTTCCAGCAACTGGACGATGGCGCTGCCGATCACCACGGCATCGGCCACATTCGCCACCGCGCGGGCCGTTTCGGCGTCGCGAATACCGAAGCCCACGCCGACCGGCAGGTCCGCCTCGGCCTTGATCTGGGGGATCTTCGCGGCCACGCTGGCCGTATCCAGACTGGTAGCGCCCGTCACCCCCTTCAGGGAGACGTAATACAGATAGCCGCTCGCCTGACGCGCCACCGCCGCAATCCGGGCGTCGGTCGACGTGGGCGCGAGCAGGAAGATCGGATCGATGGCATGCGCGCGTACGGCGCCGGCAAAGGCTTCGGCCTCTTCGGGCGGGTAATCGACGACGAGCACGCCGTCCACGCCGGCTTTGGCGGCGCGCTCGGCGAAGGCGTCGAGCCCCATCGCTTCGATCGGGTTCGCGTAGCCCATCAACACGACCGGCGTACGGTCATTGGTCTGACGGAACGCGGCCACGTAGCCGAGCACTTCGGCGAGGCTCACGCCCCGGGCGAGCGCGCGCTCGGAGGCACGCTGAATGACAGGCCCGTCGGCCATCGGGTCGGAGAACGGCACGCCGAGTTCGATGACGTCGGCGCCGTTGTCGGCCAGCGCGTGCATGAGCTTTACCGTCCAGCCCGGCTCGGGATCGCCGGCAGTGATAAACGGAATGAGGCCTTTTTTACCCTGCGCTTGCAAGGCTTGGAACGTCGCTTGAATGCGGGACATGATCGGAAAGTCTCTGAAGTCGTTGGTTGGCGAGCGCGTGGTAGTGCGCGTTCAGCTCATAGCCGACGAAACGCCGGCCGTGCAGCGCGCAAGCCACGGCAGTCGTGCCGCTGCCCATGAAAGGGTCGAGCACGAGACCGCCGGGCGGGCAACTGGCCAGCACCATGCGCTCAATGATATGCAGCGGTTTTTGCGTCGGATGGTCGACCCGTTCGGGGTCTTGCCGGTGCAATCGCGAAATCGACCACAGATCCTTGGGGTTGTACCCCAGCTCCAGCCATTTACTGCCCTCGAAGATACGGCGCGAGCGCGCCTTCTTCGTGGCGGCGTCGTACGGCACGCGCACGGCATCGAGGTCGAAGTAATAGTCCTTCGAAACCGCGAAAAAGCCGATGTTGTCGTGCACGGACGAGAACCGCCGCGTACTGCCGCCCATGCTGGGCACGCGGCGATCCCAGATGATCTCGTTGATCATCAGCATGCGCTGCTTCAGAAAGACGAACAGTTCCGGGGCGTACTGCCACGTGCAGAACAGGTAGAGCGAGCCGCGCGGCGCGAGCTTCGGAATCGCCGCTTCGAGCCACCCGTACGTCCAGCCGAGAAAATCCTCGCCGGAACGCTTGTCGGAGTCGTTGCCGTAATCCTTGCCGAGCCCATAGGGCGGGTCGGCAAGGATCAGGTCGACGCTACCGTCTTCCAGTTCGTGCAGATGTTGCAGAAAGTCCGCATGACGCAACGTGATGTCGCCCGGCGCCCATCGCGCGCGCAACTCGCCGGCCGCTTCCAGGGCCTCGAGACGCGCGGCGGCGGCTTCGGTCGCATCCACGGGACGCTCGGTCCCGGGGACGTCGCGGCGCGCCTTGCGATCAGTCAGATCGGTCATGCTGGTTCTGTTGTCCTTCACCGCTCAGGTGCTTGGTCGGGTGCTTGGGATCGGTGGTCGTCGACGAATGCGACTTATGCGCCTTCCGGTGCCGGCTTCGCCAGCGCCATCACGGTGTGCATGTCCTTGTCGCCGCGCCCCGAAAGATTGACCAGAACGATCTGATCCTTCGGCAGCGTCGGCGCCAGCTTGCACGCATAAGCGAGCGCATGGCTCGACTCCAGTGCCGGGATGATGCCCTCGATCCGGCAGCAGTCGTGGAACGCACGCAGGGCTTCCTTGTCGGTAATGCCCACGTACTCGGCGCGCTTGATGTCATGCAACCACGCATGCTCAGGTCCGACACCCGGGTAGTCCAGGCCTGCCGAGATCGAATGCGTCTCCGTGATCTGCCCGTTGGCGTCCTGAAGCAAATACGTGCGGTTGCCGTGCAGCACGCCGGGCGTGCCACCGATGATCGATGCCGCATGACGGCCCGACTCGATGCCATCGCCCGCCGCTTCCACGCCGATGAGCTTCACGTCCGGCACATCGATGTACGGATAGAAAACGCCCATCGCGTTCGAACCGCCGCCCACGCAGGCCAGCACGTAATCCGGCTGACGGCCGGCCAGTTCCGGCATCTGCACCTTGCACTCTTCCCCGATCACGCTCTGGAAGTCGCGCACGAGCATCGGATACGGATGCGGGCCGGCCACGGTGCCGATGATGTAGAACGTGCTTTCGACGTTCGTCACCCAGTCGCGCATGGCTTCGTTGAGCGCATCCTTGAGCGTCTTGGAGCCGGACTCCACCGGCACGACGGTCGCGCCGAGCAGTTGCATGCGGTACACATTGGCGGCCTGACGCTTGACGTCTTCCGAGCCCATGTACACCACGCACTCCATGCCGAAACGCGCAGCGATGGTTGCGGTGGCCACGCCGTGCTGACCGGCGCCGGTCTCGGCGATCACACGGCGCTTGCCCATGCGACGCGCGAGCAGCGCCTGACCGATCACGTTGTTCACCTTGTGCGCGCCCGTGTGATTCAGGTCTTCGCGCTTGAGGTACACCTGCGCGCCGCCCAGCTCCTGGCTCCAGCGCTTGGCGTGATAGATCGGCGACGGACGGCCGACGTAGTGCTTCAGTTCGTAATGGAATTCTTCGAGAAAGGCCGGATCCTGCTGATACTTGGCATAAGCCTCACGCAGTTCATCGAGCGCGTGAATCAGCGTCTCGGCCACAAAGACACCGCCGTACTGGCCGAAATGGCCGCGGGCGTCAGGTAAATCGTACATGGTCGTCACTCTTCGCGTTACCGGGTGCGCGGCCCTTGCGGCCGCCCCGGCGGGTTGCATTAGCTTTCGGCGTCGGCTGCCAGAACCGCTTGCACGAACGCCGTCATGCGGGCGTGATCCTTCACGCCCCGCGACGCCTCGACACCGCTCGATACATCGACGGCATAAGGCGTCACCCGACGGATGGCATCAGCAACGTTGTGTGCGTTCAAGCCACCACTCAAAACGGCCCGACGCGCGATGTCTTTTGGAATAAGTGACCAATCGAAAACCTTTCCTCCACCGCCATAGCCCTCGACCAGAGCGTCGAGCAAGATCCCTTGCGCGGCGGTGTATGCATTGGCGAATTGTAGCAAATCGCCGCTGTCTTTCGTCTCCGGGCCGATACGCATAGCGCGCATATACGGACGGTTCCCTGCTGCGGCCGACAACGCGGCGCACTGCTCGGGGGTTTCGTCCCCATGAAACTGGAGTGTGGTGAGCGGCACGGCGTCGACGGCGCGCGCGATGTCATCGGCGCTGGCGTTGACGAACAGGCCGACGACGCTGACGTACGGCGGTACCCGGCGGGCCAGTTCCGCCGCACGCGTCAGGTCGACGTAGCGCGGGCTCGGCGGGTAGAAGACGAGACCGATGGCGTCGACACCGAGCGCCACCGCATGATCGATGTCGGCGGGCTGCGAAAGGCCGCAAATCTTGATACGCGTACGAGATTTCATGAACTTGCCCACGGCATCGGGAACGGCCAGGCAGCCCAGTTGGGCTCCGGCACCTGGAATGACTCAGGATACCCCACGCGAGCGAGATAGAGGCCGTCGGGCATGAACGTCGGGGCGGCCTGACGGCGGTCACCACTGGCGAGCACGTGCGTCATCCAGCTCGCCGGCTGGCGTCCCCGCCCGATCGACACCAGACATCCCATGATGTTGCGCACCATGTGATGCAAGAAGGCACTTGCGCGGAAGCGGAAGAGGAAGAAATCGCCCTGCTGCTCGATGTCGATGGCATAGAGGTGTTTCACGGGCGTCCTGGCCTGACATTCGGACGAACGGAACGCCGAAAAGTCATGCTCGCCCACGAGCACCTGACTGGCGGTGCGCATGGCTTCCAGATCGAGCGGCGTGTGGAGCCATCCCGTGCGGCCGTGCAGCAGCGGCGAGCGCACCGGATTGGCGTACAGCACGTAGAAGTACGTGCGCTCGAAGGCAGCGAAGCGCGCGTGAAAGTCGTCCGGCATGGCTTGCGCCCATTGCACGGCGACCGTCTTGGGCAGGAACGCGTTGACGCCTCGCACCCACGAGAACATCGCCCGGTCCAGGTCGGTATCGAAATGCACCACCTGACCGATGCCATGCACGCCGGTATCGGTGCGGCCCGCTACGGTCGTAGGCAGCGCGACGCCGCCGAATTCGCGCAATGCGGTTTCGAGCGCCTGCTGCACGGTGTTGCCATGCGGCTGCGATTGCCAGCCGGAGAACGCCGTGCCGTCGTAATGGATGCCCAGTGCGATTCGCATATGAAAAAGAAAAATGGGCGCTCAACCAACGAGCGCCCCAAACTACGGTCAATCAGTTCTGTACAGGCCGTAACGGGTGAACCCGACTCGATTCGTGCGCAGCCGGTGCGCCCATCCGAGCTGAGTCCGATCCGGCGACTGCGCGGGACACCGCATCGCACGGCGCGATATCACGCCGCGAACACCAGTGCCGCTCCGCGTTACTTCCCAAGTTCGGCCAGTCGTGCCCGCGCGACGGATTGCTGCGACGCATCGCCACCGGCGATCACCTCTTCGAGCAACTCACGCGCGCCCTCGTCGTCGCCGATGGTCTGGTACGCCGTGGCGAGTTCGAGCTTCGTGTGGAACTCGTCCGGCACGCCCGGCTCTGCGGCGCGCGGCTCGATCGGCTGAGCGTTCGATGTCGGCGCGGACGCTACCGGCTCCAGGGCAACGGCGTCGGGCGCCACGACCTGCGGTTCCTGCGGCGTTGCCGGCGCCTCGGCGTAAGGCGTCTGCGGCACGGGGGCTGCCAGTGCTTCGTGCTCGACCAGCGCTTGCTCGCCGACCGCTTCGGGCAACGTCGGCGCGGTGACGAATGCCGCTGCAGCCGGGGCTGCCGCAGCGTCGTCCCCCTTCAGATCCAGACTGAAATCCGACAGGTCGAACGACATCGGACGCAGCGACGGCGCTTCATGCGCCGAATCCGTGTAGCTGCGCGGCGCTTCCGGCGCGCTGGTGGCCTGCTCAGCCTGTTTCATCGCGGCGTCGAAATCAGCGTCGCTCAACTCGCCATCGAGATCGTCGGCCAGATCGGACATGTCATCGGCCATATCGCCGGAATCCGCACCGCGCGCCTGTTCGAGACGCGGATCGCCCGGAGGCGCCATCGTGAACTGCACCGAACCGATGCCTTTGCTCAACGACGGCAGCGCGTCGCTCGAAATCGTGCCGACGTTCGCCGGCTGGCCCGGAATGCCCAGATCGAGGTCGCCAAGCATGCCTGCCACACCACCATCCGGCGTCGTGTCCTGGTCGGCCTCCGATGCGGACGCTTGCGCCGCTTCCGGTTCGGATGGCGACGGCGCTGCTACGGCCACGCCACCGATGGCAGCCGCAGCACCCAGCGCTTCGAGCGACGAGAGCGTGGCTTGCGCCGAATCGTCCTGCGGCGCAGCCGCGACCTCGCCCGCTTGCTCCGCGAACGCGGCATCCCAATCGATTTCCGGCTCGCTGGCGGCCTCGGCAGGCACATCCTGCGCTGCGTGCGACGCCTCATCCATCAGCGGCTCAGCGGGCACATCGAAGGCTTCTGAGGCGATCGGCGACGCGTCGGCTTGCGCGCTGGCAGCCAACTCATCGGTCACGTCATCTTGCGCGGCATCCCATGCATCGAGTTCGTTCGTCGTGGCGTCGGCCGCGGCGGGGACTTCGCCCTCCGGCGTGGGCCAGGTCGTCTCGGCTTCCGGGTGCAGGTGTTCGTCGGCTTCCGCCTGATTGGCCGCGTACATGGCCGCAGCCCCTGCTGCGCCAGCCGCTGCAACGCCTGCGGCAGCCGCCACGCCGGACGATACCGGAGCATCCGCTTGCGCGGCCGCCTGCGGTGGGACGGGACGGTCGCTGCCGTCGTGGCCATCGTGCCCATCACGACCATCGTCATACGGCCCCGGCTGCCCGGCCGACGGCTCGGCACGACGACGTCGCATCAGCCACCACAGGCCGAGCAACACCACCAGCGCGCCTGCGCCCGGCAGCACGTAAGGATTCTGCGTCACCGCGCGCCAGTTCATCGCGGCATTCGGCGCCGGCTTCGTATCGGCCTTCGTATCGGCCGCCGGAGCACTTGCCGCCGTTGCCGCAGACGCGGCGGCTGCTGTGGCCTCGCTGGCCGACGCAGCCGCGGTCGCGGCGGAAGCATTCGCGTCAGCCGACGCCGCCGAAGCCGCATCAGCCGCAGCGGCACCGGACGCGACAGCCGCCGCAGCACCGCTCGCAGCAACATCGGCAGCTTCGGCCGGTTTGGCATCGGCCGTCGCCGGCTTGTTCGCTACGGCGCCTGCCGGCGCGGTCGTCTTGCTATCGGCGGGTTTCGCCGTCTTCTCTTGCGCAGTCGCCCCGGAAGCGGTGGCGGCCTGCTGCTCCAGATTAGCGACGGCCTGATTCTTCATCGCCAACAGCTTCTGGAGATCTGCTACGTTCTTCTGCAACTCATTCACCCTGCCCTGAGCCTCGGTCTGTGCCTTGCCCTGGGCGATTTGCTCTTCTTCGCTGCCACTGGAACGACCGGCCGAACCGGCCGCCCCACCCTTGCCGGGTCGAGACAGCTTCAATTCATCGCGCGTGGCGGGAGCGGCAGCTTCCGGTGCCTTGCCCGCTTCGATCGCGCCCTGTGCACTGCGGCCACCGGCCGGTGCTGCCTGCTGCGCCGTCGATTCGGCCAGCCGCGCGCGATACGCATCAAACTGTTCCCGCGCCGCCGACACGAACTTGCGTGCCTGCGCGGGAGGAATATTCTGCACCTGCGCATCGGCGGGACGATTCAACGTCGCCCCAAGACGCAGCCGATTGGGATCGTTGCCAATGAATGCCGAGCGGTTCGCCTCGAACAACGCGGTCATCATCTGCGCCAGCGTCGTGCCGCCCTCTCCACCCGTGTACTCCCGGGCGATCGACGACAGCGAATCGCCCCGACCGACCTTGTGCGTGTCATCACCCGACGCCGCCGCGCCGCCAGCCGACGCACTGCCCGATTGAGCAGCCGTTGCGGGGGCCGGCGCAGGCGCCGGTGCGGAAGCCGGGGTCGGGGATGATGCCGACGACTGGGTCGCCGCGGCAGGCACCACGGCCTGCGGCTGTGCCGCGCTGGCTTCGGGGATCGCCGACAACGTCACGGCGTTGGACTGACGGCCCGTGCGCCATTCGAGCACCAGCAACAAATCGAGGAAGGACGTGCTGACCGGCTCGGCCGAATCGACGTGCACGAGATACGTGCCGCTGTACCCGGCTTCGCGCCCACCCGTCGGCGTGACCGACACGGAGAGCTTCTCGAGCGTCGGGTCGTAGCGCAGCCCCGCCTGTTTGAACGCCTCACGCGGCGCGAGCTTCACCGACAGTCCGTCGGCTTCGGCCTGCGACACGTTGCCCAGCACGATCACGGCACGCAACGGCTGGCCCGGACCCGAGCGCACCTGTTGCGGACCGAACTCGGCGGCCCCGGCGTTGAGAAGCCCGAGGCTCCACAAGACAGCCGCTGCCGCACTCAAGCGAAACGAACTACGGGACGAATTTGCGCGCTTGCCGGTCGAGTATTTCCGCACTGTGTCTTGTCTAGCCTGTCAGTCGTTTGTCACTGGCGCCCCAACGAATTGGAGGGCCTCCCAAAGCGCGGACGGCGGCCTCGCGGGCCGCCGTTCTTCACGCACTACCGATACGCTGCAACGCTCAAGCGTCGAGCAGGATCCGCAGCATGCGGCGCAGCGGTTCTGCCGCGCCCCACAACAGTTGATCGCCCACCGTAAATGCCGACAGGTACTCAGGACCCATCGACATCTTGCGCAAGCGACCCACCGGGATCGTCATCGTGCCGGTCACGGCCGCAGGCGTCAAATCAGTCATCGACGCTTCGCGCGTGTTCGGCACCACCTTCACCCAGTCGTTCGCCTGGCCGATGATGTCGGTCAGTTCGTCTAACGGCACATCTTTCGTAAGCTTGATGGTCAGCGCCTGGCTGTGGCAACGCATCGCGCCGATACGCACGCACAGACCGTCGACCGGAATGGCGCGCGTGCCCGGGAAACCATCGCCCAGACCCAGAATCTTATTGGTCTCGGCACCGCCCTTCCACTCTTCCTTCGACTGACCGTTGCCCAGGTCCTTGTCGATCCAGGGAATCAGGTTGCCGCCCAGCGGCACGCCGAATTGCCTGGTTTCGTCGGCCGTCAGCGAGTGCTGCTTGGCGAGCACCTTACGGTCGATCTCTAGAATGGCCGAGTGTGGATCGTCGAGCAGCGCCTTGACTTCCGCGTTGATCGTGCCGAACTGCGTGAGCAGCTCGCGCATATGCTGCGCGCCGCCACCCGACGCTGCCTGATACGTCATCGACGTCAGCCAGTCCACCAGACCATGCTGGAACAGACCGCCCAGACCCATCAGCATGCAGCTCACCGTGCAGTTGCCGCCGACGAAGTTCTTCGTGCCCTTGGTGAGCGCGTTCTTGATGACGTCGAGGTTGACCGGATCCAGAACGATGATCGCGTCATCCTTCATGCGCAGCGTCGATGCTGCGTCGACCCAGTAACCGTTCCAACCCGCAGCGCGCAGCTTCGGGAAGATCTCTGTCGTGTAGTCACCGCCCTGGCAGGTAATGATGATGTCGCATTTTTTCAGCTCGTTGACATCATTGGCGTCTTTCAGCGAAGTCTCGTTCTTCGCCATCGACGGGGCTTTGCCGCCCGCGTTGCTGGTGCTGAAAAACACCGGCTCGATCAAGGCAAAGTCGTTCTCCTGCTGCATACGCTGCATCAGAACCGAACCGACCATGCCCCGCCAACCTACCAGACCTACGGTTTTCATTTATCCACTCTCTTATCGTTGCAATTGCGCCGAGGGGCGTCTCACGACGCCCCGTCAACGTTATAGTGCGGCCACCACTGCCGCACCCATTTCGCGCGTACCGACCTTGGTCGCGCCTTCCTGCCAGATATCGGGCGTGCGCAACCCCTGCGCCAGCACCTTCTTCACTGCATTCTCCACGCGGTCGGCCTGCTCGGCACGGCCCAGCGTGTAACGCAGCATCATGGCAGCCGACAGGATCGTCGCCAACGGATTGGCCACGCCCTTACCGGCAATATCGGGCGCCGAACCGTGCGACGGCTCGTACAACCCCTTGTTGTTGGCATCGAGCGATGCCGACGGCAGCATGCCGATCGAACCCGTGAGCATCGCGGCCTCGTCCGACAGGATATCGCCGAACATGTTACCCGTCACCACCACATCGAAGTTCTTCGGTGCCTTGACCAGCTGCATCGCGGCATTATCGACGTACATGTGCGAGAGTTCGACGTCCGGATACTGCTTCGCGACCTCGATCATCGTGTCGCGCCACAGCTGCGACGTCTCCAGCACGTTGGCCTTGTCGACCGAGCAAAGACGCTTGTCGCGCTTGGCCGCCGCCTGAAATGCCACGTGTGCGATACGCTCCACTTCGGGCACGCTATAGCGCATGGTATCAAAACCTTCGCGCGCACCTTCGAAAGCCCCGTCCGGCGATTGACGGAAGCCCTTCGGCTGACCGAAATAAATATCGCCGTTCAGCTCGCGAATGATCAGGATATCCAGCCCTGCCACGATTTCCGGCTTCAGGCTCGACGCATCTGCCAGTTCCTTGTACAGAATGGCCGGACGGAAGTTGGCGAACAGTTGCAGATGCTTGCGCAGCCCCAGAATCGCCTGCTCGGGACGCAGCGCGCGCTCGAGCGAATCGTACTTCCAGTCACCCACGGCGCCGAACAGAATGGCGTCCGCTTCCTTGGCCAGCTTGAGCGTGGCGTCCGGCAGCGGATGACCCGCAGCCTCGTAGCCAGCGCCACCCACCGGCGCCTCTTCCAGCTCGAACTTCTCGCCGAGTGCGTTAAGCACATTGACGGCTTCCGTCACGATTTCCGGACCAATGCCGTCACCCGGCAACACAGCGATTTTCATGCAATCTCCTTGGATGTACCTGACGCCCTCTCCACGAACGCGCAAGCACCTTCAGTACACGCGGCGCACTCGGTCACCCGGTGCGCCCAGCACATGGAATCAGCCCGGCAAGCGCGTTGCGAGCCACGGTTGCTTGGCGATCCGCTCGGCTTCATAGGCGCGAATCTTGTCGGCGTGACGCAGCGTAAGGCCGATATCGTCGAAACCGTTCGTCAGGCAATACTTGCGGAACGGGGCGATGTCGAACTCATACGCGCGGCCGTCCGACGTGATCACCGCCTGCTTGTCCAGATCGATGGTCAGCTGATAGCCGTTGAACGCAAACGTGTCGTTGAACAGGTGATCAACCTGCATCTCGGACAGCGCGATCGGCAGCAGCCCGTTCTTGTAGCAGTTATTGAAGAAGATGTCGGCAAAACTCGGCGCAATCACGGCACGGAAGCCGTATTGCTGCAGCGCCCACGGTGCGTGCTCACGCGAGCTGCCGCAGCCGAAGTTCTTGCGCGCGAGCAGCACGGTCGCACCCTGATAGCGCGGCTGGTTCAGCACGAAATTCGGGTTGAGCGGACGCGTGCTGCAATCCTGCCCCGGTTGCCCCACGTCGAGATAACGCCACTCGTCGAACAGGTTCGGGCCGAAGCCCGTTCGCTTGATCGACTTCAGGAATTGCTTGGGGATGATCGCGTCGGTATCGACGTTTTCGCGATCCAGCGGTGCCACCAACCCCGTATGGACGGTAAATTTTTCCATCACGAACCACCTGATCAAAACAGTTCGGTTACGGCCTGCCGCTTCGGGGCATGGCCGTCAAAACCGGGAATCTCAAAGGTGCGCGCGCCGGGCATCCCGCCCGTGCAACGCGCACCGTCGCATCACTTCTTCGCGGCGTTCTCGAGGGCCGAGCCAGCGGCTTGCGTATCCTTGCCGAGGCCCGCCATCGTGTTGCAACCTGCTACGCCCAACAGCAGCACCGCACCGATCAGCATCCACAGTTTCTTCATGGTCTTGTCTCTGTCAAAGAAATTGTCAAACGACGGATAAATCGATGCGGGCGCGTCAGACGAGACGTCGCACGTCCACGAAATGACCTTCGATGGCAGCCGCTGCCGCCATCGCCGGGCTCACCAGGTGGGTACGCCCGCCTGCGCCCTGACGGCCTTCGAAGTTGCGGTTCGAGGTCGAGGCACAACGCTCGCCCGACTCCAGACGGTCGGCATTCATCGCCAGACACATCGAGCAGCCCGGTTCACGCCATTCGAAGCCGGCGGCCTTGAAGACCTCGTCCAGACCCTCCTGCTCGGCCTGCTGCTTCACCAGCCCCGAACCCGGCACGACCATCGCCAGACGCACGTTCGACGCGACACGTCGACCGAGCTTCTTCACGACATAGGCTGCCGCGCGAATGTCTTCGATGCGCGAGTTGGTGCACGAACCGATGAACACCTTGTCGACGTTGATGCTCGCCATCGGGGTGTCCGGCGTGAGCGCCATATACTCCAGCGCGCGCTCCATGGCGCTGCGCTTGACCGGATCCTTTTCCTTCTCGGGGTCCGGCACGCGATCTTCGATGCTCACCACCATTTCCGGCGACGTGCCCCAGCTCACCTGCGGGCGCAGCGTGTTCGCGTCGATTTCGACCACGTGATCGAACACCGCACCGGCGTCGGTGTGGAACGTGCGCCAGTAGGCTTCAGCCTGCTGGAATTCCACGCCGGACGGGGCAAACGGACGGCCCTTGACGTAGTTGATCGTCGTGTCGTCGACGGCGACCAGACCGGCACGCGCACCGGCTTCGATCGCCATGTTGCACACGGTCATGCGACCCTCCATCGTCAGCGAACGAATGGCCGAGCCGGCAAACTCGATCGTGTAACCGGTACCGCCTGCGGTGCCGATGCGGCCGATGACGGCCAGCACGATGTCCTTCGCGGAGCATCCACGCGGCAGCGTGCCTTCGACCTTCACGAGCATGTTCTTGCTCTTCTTCATGAGCAAGGTCTGCGTCGCGAGCGTGTGCTCGACTTCCGACGTACCGATACCGAACGCCAGCGCCCCAAAGGCGCCGTGCGTCGACGTGTGCGAGTCACCGCACACCACCGTCATGCCCGGCAACGTGGCGCCCTGCTCCGGGCCGATCACGTGCACGATGCCCTGACGGACGTCGTTCATCTTGAATTGGGTAATGCCAAAGCTGTCGCAGTTCGAGTCGAGCGTATCGACTTGCAGGCGCGACACCGGATCGGCAATGCCTTGCGTACGGTCCGTGGTCGGCACATTGTGGTCCGACACGGCGAGGTTGGCGGACAGGCGCCAGACCGGCCGCTGCGCGAGTTTTAGACCCTCAAACGCCTGCGGACTGGTCACCTCGTGCAACAGGTGACGGTCGATGTAAAGCACGGTCGTGCCATCGTCCTCGGTATGCACGACGTGTGCATCCCACAACTTGTCATACAGCGTCTTGGCCATGATAAAAAACGCGGGGGCGGAATATCGTTCTGGGAACGGAAACTATCGTTCTGTGAACTTTTGATTATGCCATAGCGCTTTCGCGCCGGCGGAATACGAAATCCCCGGAAAACCGGGCGGTAAACGCACGATGAACCGGGGATTTGTGCGAATCACGGCAGCTTGTGCCGTGGATTCGAATATAGCGCAACGAGGGCTCGTTGCGGGGCGCACCGCCTTGCCGTTTCGGCAAGGTTACGGTGCCGGCACGGCAAGCGGGGGCCGTGCCGGACGCCTCGACAACGCTTAGCGCTTGTCGATGGTCGCGACTTCGCGCGGCGTGTGGCCGATGAACAGCTGACGCGGACGGCCGATCTTCTGATCCGGTTCGCCGATCATTTCGTTCCACTGCGCGATCCAGCCCACGGTACGGGCCAGTGCGAAGATGCAAGTGAACATCGAGGTCGGGATACCCAGTGCGCGCTGGACGATACCCGAGTAGAAGTCGACGTTCGGGTACAGCTTGCGCGACACGAAGTATTCGTCTTCCAGTGCAATCTTCTCAAGCTGCATGGCCAGCTTGAACAGCGGGTCGTCGTGCAGGCCCAGTTCGTTGAGCACTTCGTAGCACGTCTCGCGCATCAGCTTGGCACGCGGGTCGTAGTTCTTGTACACGCGGTGACCGAAGCCCATGAGCTTCACGCCCGAGTTCTTGTCCTTCACCTGCTTGATGAATTCAGGAATCTTGTCCGGCGAACCGATCTGCTCGAGCATGTTCAGCGCGGCTTCGTTCGCACCACCGTGCGCCGGGCCCCACAGACATGCAATACCGGCAGCGATACAGGCGAACGGGTTCGCACCCGACGAGCCGGCCAGACGGACGGTCGACGTCGAAGCGTTCTGTTCGTGATCGGCGTGCAGGATCAGGATACGGTCGAGCGCGCGCACCAGCACGTCGTTCACCTTGTACTCTTCGCACGGGTTGGCGAACATCATGCGCATGAAGTTCGCGCTGTACGACAGGTCGTTGCTCGGGTACACGAACGGCTGACCGATGCTGTACTTGTACGCCATGGCGACGAGCGTCGGCAGCTTGGCGATCAGACGAATCGCCGACACTTCGCGGTGATTCGGGTTATTGATGTCCAGCGAGTCGTGGTAGAACGCCGACAGGGCACCGACCGAACCGGTCAGCACGGCCATCGGGTGGGCGTCGCGACGGAAGCCACGGAAGAAGAAGTTCATCTGCTCGTGAACCATCGTGTGACGGGTCACGGTGTCGACGAAGTCCTTCTTCTGCTCCGCGTTCGGCAGCTCGCCCTTGAGCAGCAGATACGAGGTTTCGAGGAAGTCGCAGTGGGTGGCCAACTGCTCGATCGGGTAGCCGCGGTACAGCAACTCACCCTTGTCGCCATCGATGTAGGTGATGGCCGAATTGCACGACGCCGTCGACATAAAGCCGGGGTCATACGTGAATTTGCCGGTCTGGCCGTACAGCTTGCGGATGTCAATCACATCCGGGCCCATCGTACCCTGATAAATCGGCAGCTCTACGCTGGGCGAATCGTCAGAGAAAGATAGGGTGGCTTTAACATCAGACGGAGTCATATCGCTTCCTCAAAAAAATTCCAAAACCCCTACACGGCACGCAGAAGCGCCAGCAGGCGCCGCACGTCCGGCCCGTCCAGATCCGCCTCGGGCTCTTTACGCGCTAGCAGCAGATCCATCAAATCGTTATCGCTCAAGTCGAGCAATTTCGTGAGGGCGCCCACATCCTCGTCGGTCATCGACGCTTCGTACCTGGCGAAGAATCGTTCGAGAATGAGGTCGTTTTCCAGCAAACCGCGGCGTGCCCGCCAGCGCAGGCGGGCACGTTTTACCGGATCGGACTGGTGATTGGTATCCGGCATGATCAATGCATCAGACGGCGCGACGCACCATCAGCTCCTTGATCTTGCCGATCGCCTTCGTCGGGTTCAGACCCTTCGGGCACACATCCACGCAGTTCATGATCGTGTGGCAGCGGAACAGGCGGTACGGATCTTCCAGGTTATCCAGACGCTCGCTGGTCGCCGTGTCGCGGCTGTCCGCGATGAAGCGGTAAGCCTGGAGCAGACCGGCCGGGCCGACGAACTTGTCCGGGTTCCACCAGAAGCTCGGGCACGACGTCGAGCACGATGCGCACAGAATACACTCGTACAGACCATCGAGCTCATCACGTTGCTCGGGCGACTGAAGACGCTCCTTCTCCGGTGCCGGCTCGGGGTTGATCAGGTACGGCTTGATCGAGTGGTACTGGTTGAAGAAGTGCGTCATGTCGACGATCAGATCGCGAATGACGGGCAGACCCGGCAGCGGCTTGAGCACGATCTTGTTCGGCAGATCGTTCATGTTGGTCAGGCAGGCCAGACCGTTCTTGCCGTTGATGTTCATCGCGTCCGAACCGCACACGCCTTCGCGGCACGAGCGGCGGAAAGCGATGCCTTCGTCGATCTTCTTGAGCTTGACGAGGGCGTCGAGCAGCATGCGCTCATGACCGTCGAGTTCGACCTCGTAGGTCTGCATGTACGGTGCGGCGTCCTTGTCCGGATCGTAGCGGTAGACTTCAAAAATGCGTTTCATGATCTTGCGAATCCCTTAGAACGTCCGCGCCTTGGGCGGAACCGAGTCGACGGTCAGCGGCTTCATCTGCACCGGCTTGTAATCCAGACGGTTGCCTTCGCTGAAGAACAGCGAGTGGCGCATCCAGTTGGCGTCGTCGCGCTCCGGATAATCGCTGTGCGCGTGTGCGCCGCGGCTTTCCTTGCGGGCTTCGGCTGCGATCATGGTGGCCTTGGCCACTTCGATCAGGTTGTCGACTTCCAGCGCTTCCATACGCGCCGTGTTGAACACCTTCGACTTGTCCTTCAGGTGGACGTGCGACACGCGCTCGGCCACTTGCTTGATCTCGTCCACGCCTTCCTTGAGCAGGTCCGACGTACGGAACACGCCAGCGTGCTTCTGCATCGTCGCGCGGATGTCGTTGGCGATGTCCTGGGCGTACTCGCCCGAGCTGGAGCCTTCCAGACGACCCAGACGCGCCAGGGCGTTCTCGCCGGCATCGGCGGGCAGCGGCTTGTGGTCACCGTGGTTCTTGACGAAGTCGACGATGTGGTTACCGGCAGCACGGCCGAACACCACGAGGTCGAGCAGCGAGTTCGTACCCAGACGGTTGGCACCGTGGACCGACACGCACGAGCACTCGCCCACGGCGTAGAAGCCGTTGACGGGCACCGACGAGCCGTCCTTCTGCAGGACGACCTGACCGTTGTAGTTCGTCGGAATACCGCCCATCTGATAGTGGATGGTCGGCACGACGGGGATCGGTTCCTTGATCGCGTCGACGTTGGCGAACTTCAACGCAATTTCACGAATCGACGGCAGGCGCTTCATGATCGTCTCGGCACCGATGTGCGAGAGGTCGAGCAGCACGTAGTCGCCGTTCGGGCCGCAACCACGGCCTTCCTTGATTTCCTGGTCCATCGAACGCGACACGAAGTCACGCGGCGCCAGATCCTTCAGCGTCGGGGCATAGCGCTCCATGAAACGCTCGCCGTTCGAGTTACGCAGAATACCGCCCTCGCCGCGCACGCCTTCGGTGATCAGCACGCCCGCGCCGGCCACGCCGGTCGGGTGGAATTGCCAGAATTCCATGTCTTCGAGCGGAATGCCTGCACGCGCAGCCATGCCCAGACCGTCGCCGGTGTTGATGAACGCGTTGGTCGATGCAGCGTACACACGGCCGGCACCGCCGGTCGCGAACAGCGTGCACTTGCCTTCGAGCAGGTAGACTTCGCCGGTTTCGAGTTCCAGCGCCGACACGCCGAGGACATCGCCCTCTTCGTTGCGGATCAGATCGAGCGCCATCCACTCCACGAAGAAGTGCGTCTTGGCTGCGACGTTCTGCTGGTACAGCGTGTGCAGCAGCGCGTGACCGGTACGGTCGGCAGCCGCGCAAGCGCGCTGAACGGGCTTCTCGCCGTAGTTGGCCGTGTGACCGCCGAACGGACGCTGGTAAATCGTGCCGTCCGGGTTACGGTCGAACGGCATGCCGAAGTGTTCCAGTTCGTAGACGGCGTTCGGCGCCTGACGGCACATGAACTCGATCGCATCCTGGTCGCCGAGCCAGTCGGAGCCCTTGATGGTGTCGTAGAAGTGGTAATGCCAGTTGTCTTCGCTCATGTTGCCGAGCGAAGCGCCAATGCCGCCCTGAGCGGCCACGGTATGCGAACGGGTGGGGAACACCTTGGACAGCACTGCCACCGACAGACCGGCCTTGGCCAGTTGCAGCGAAGCGCGCATGCCCGAACCACCTGCGCCCACGATGACAACGTCAAAGCGGCGGCGCGGCAGCGAATTTTTAATTGCAGCCATTCTTTACACTCTCCACAGAATCTGCGCGGCATAGCCGGCACAAGCCAGCAGCCAGACGATCGTCAGCGCGTACAGCGCCAGTCGGATACCGACGGGCTTGACGTAGTCCATCCAGATGTCGCGCACACCGACCCACGCGTGATAGAACAGCGCGAGCAGCGTGACGAACGTAGCCAGCTTCATCCACTGATGCGAGAAGATGCCAGCCCAGCCTTCGTAGGAGAAATCCTTGGCGGTGAAGAACCACACCAGCAGGATCACGGTGTACACGGCCATAATGACCGCGGTCATGCGCTGCGCAATCCAGTCGCGCAGGCCGTAGTGGGCGCCGACGACGAGGCGCTTGGAACCGATATTGTTCTGTGCCATCTTAGAACGCTCCGAACAGCTTGAGGGCGACGGCCAGCGTCAGCACCAGCGACACGGCCAGCACGACCACAGCCGAATTCTTGCCGCCTTCCTTGCTCACTGCGTCGTGATTGAAGTCCATGCGCAGATGGCGCACGCCGGCACAGAAGTGGTGCAGGAAGCCCCACGACAACGCCAGGATGACGAGCTTGACAAACCAGTTGGAGGCGACGCTTCGCAGAGTGTCGAAGGTCAGTTCCGACGTGAGGCTCTGTTCGAACAAATACAGCGCGAACGGCAACAGAAGGAACAAGATGACACCGCTAATACGGTGCAGAATCGAAACGATACCAGCCGGCGGGAGACGGTACGAGACAATCTGTCCGATACCGATATTCCTGTAGACTGGCCGCTCTTTTTTTACCACTTCAGCCATGCTAGACCCCATGTAGTTACATCAGCCCCGGATTTTAGCGCCGATTCTAGTGCGTTGCACCATACCGGTTCCAATGCTCCGGAAATTCCTGCCAACGGCGCACGACACGCCGCCCCCAAGCCTCGACTCCCAGGGACTTGCCAGCCACGACACCGGCGCATTCCCGAGAACGTCTCCCTACCCTCTCAATACCAATTCAAATCAGATTCATCGACAGAATCAATGTCATGCATCAACTCAGTTCGTTCTGATAATGATGTTCGGTGGTGACATACCAACCCCGGCGCACTTCCACCGGTTTGTCGCCGTAGGTGAAGGACACACGCTCCACACTCAGCAACGGAAATCCCTTCGGCACCTTAAGCAGATCCGCGGTCATGTCGTCTGCGGCCACGGCGCGGACTTTTTCCACGGCGCGAATCATGCGCGTACCGAATTCGTCTTCAAACAGGCCGTACATCGGCCCTTTGTACTCATTGAGTCTTTCCGCGGTCAGCCCGCGAAACAGCGAACCCGGCAACCAGATTTCGTCGAGCACCGTCGGACGGTCCGAGAAATCCATCATGCGACGGATCAGGATCACGCCATCGCCCGCGCGCAAATCGAGCTGACGCGCGATTTCCGCCGGTGCGCGCATGCGGCGGCACTCGATCAGGCGGCTTGGCGGGTGATGGGGTTCGCCCGAGTCGGGCGCAAGACGCAGGAACCGGAACTGCACCCGGTCCTCATGATGGGTAGCCACGAAGGTGCCCCGGCCCTGACGGCGCACGAGCAGATTCTCGGCAGCCAGTTCGTCGATGGCCTTGCGCACGGTTCCCTGACTCACCTTGTAACGGGAGGCCAGATCGACTTCGCTGGGAATGATTTCGCCGGGCTTCCATTCGCCGGCTTGCAGGCTCTGGGTAATGAGCCCCTTGATCTGCTGATACAGCGGACTGAATGTCGGCGACGCTCCGGCAGCCGCACCCTGTTGCAAGGCCTGAGCGGCCTGAGTTACTGGTGCGGCGTCGCGCGCGCTGTCCGATCGCTGCGGGGCATCGACAGGCGGCGTAGTGTTGGATGTGTCGCGAACGTTCGCATTCATGGCGGGGATTTGACCACAAATCAAGACCTTCGTCCATCGAATAACAGCAATAATCCTATGTCTTATATAAGACATAAGATAGAGTTGACATTCGATGTGGCCACTCCTACACTGGCGCGGGCTAACAGGGGCCTGCAGCTGCAGCACGGCTATCTTATAAGATAAGAAAGACCGGTGCTTCGCACATATCGACCGCAGTACACCCCGCGCAGCCCGCAAGCTTCCGTAGGTCAAGGAATTTTAGAAGCTTCATGTGACGCGGCGCTGTCAGCCTGGCAAAAAAACTGCCACCCGGACGGCGAGCCTCTCTTGAGCTTCGCAGGAATTTGTACACGTCTGGAGAGATTCTCATGGCAAAACCCGCAATGCGTGTCGCCGTCACCGGCGCCGCTGGCCAAATCGGCTACTCCCTGCTGTTCCGTATCGCCAATGGCGACATGCTCGGCAAGGATCAGCCCGTCATCCTGCAACTGCTCGACCTCCCGCAAGCTCAAGCCGCCGTCAAGGGCGTCGTGATGGAGCTGGAAGACTGCGCATTCCCGCTGCTGGCTGGCGTTGTCGTGACCGACGACCCGAAGGTCGCCTTCAAGGATGCCGACGTCGCCCTGCTGGTGGGCGCCCGTCCCCGTTCGAAGGGCATGGAGCGTAAGGACCTGCTCGAAGCCAACGGCGCAATCTTCACGGTGCAAGGCAAGGCCCTGGACGAAGTCGCCAGCCGCAATGTCAAGGTGCTGGTCGTCGGCAACCCGGCGAACACCAACGCCTACATCGCCATGAAGTCGGCCCCGAACCTGCCGAAGGAAAACTTCACCGCGATGCTGCGTCTGGACCACAACCGTGCCCTGTCGCAACTCGCCGCCAAGACCGGCAAGCCGGTCGCCAGCATCGAAAAACTGGCCGTGTGGGGCAACCACTCGCCGACGATGTACGCCGACTACCGCTTCGCCACGATCGACGGTCAAAGCGTCAAGACCCTGATCAACGACGACGTGTGGAACAACGACGTGTTCCTGCCGACCGTCGGCAAGCGCGGCGCCGCCATCATCGAAGCCCGTGGCCTGTCGTCGGCCGCTTCGGCAGCCAACGCCGCCATCGACCACATCCATGACTGGGTGCTCGGCTCGAACGGCAAGTGGGTCACGATGGGTATCCCGTCGGATGGCTCGTACGGCATTCCGGAAGACGTGATCTACGGCGTGCCGGTGATCTGCGAAAACGGCAAGTACAAGCGTGTGGAAGGCCTCGAGATCGATGCCTACTCGCGTGAAAAGATGAACATCACGCTCAACGAGCTCGAAGAAGAGCGCGCCGGCGTGGCGCATCTGCTGGGCTGATCCTCCAGGATCGCCCCAGGGAAACGGCCCCACGAGATGCCAAAAGCATCGCAACGGGCCGACAGCGCGCCGGCGGCTACCCCCAGTGCCGGCGCCACTTCCCTAACCTGGTAGCACCTGAACGTTCCTTGAATCCAGAGTGACGACATCGCGCAAGCGCCCCATGGCGACGCAAAACGGGCAAGCCCCGTTGTCGCAATAGGCTCCCGCCACTCCCTCAAGCCTCATCGAGCGATTTCTTGGCCAAGCGAATGCAGCGTCTGATTGCCGCAAGCAACGCAACGCTCCGGACGACCGGCGTCGACAATGTCCGCGACGAGCGTATTGTCCCCTGCCCTGCCCGCGACTTCGTGCATCGTTTCGCGCTCATCTCGCGCTCGTTTCGCCAAGCATTCCGCGCTCTCGATTTCCCGCATTTTTCCGCACCGTCTTCCCGCAGCACGATCCGGGAAAAGCCCCGCCACACCCGGCGAAACCCCGAATTCCGCAATGCAGCACGATCAAACGCGACGCCGTCTCATCCCGCCGTCGCCCATTGCGCTTGCCTGAAAGGAATTGAAAAAATTTGTGTGGTGACGTCGAACGACGCAGAGTTCGTACGATAATCTGCGCTTTTGTGAACGTCGGACTTTTCCCTCTGGAGACTCACCATGAAGAAGCTTTGCCTGACTGCGCTGGTTGCCCTGTGCTCTGTTGCCGTCTTGCCGAATGCGTTTGCCGCTGAACCGGCGAACAAGACCACGGCCAAGAAGGCTGCGCCGAAGAAGAAGGCGCCGGCCAAGAAGAAGGCCGCAGTGGCTGCGGCGCCTGCGCAACCGGACGAAGGTTCGGAACTCTGGAGTTGCAAAGAGAGCAATCGGTTGTACATCAAGGGCGACATGAAGCGCGACCAGATCCTGACGATGTTCTGGCAAGGTCGTAACTACAAGTTGCCGCGCCAGCAGACGACGACCGGCGCCGACCGCTTCTATGACGCCGCAAGCGGCATGGACCTGGTCGTGATCCCGGCCAAGGCGATGTTGTTCAAGCACGAACGCAATCCGATGGATGACACGCGTCTGGCTGACGAGTGCGTGACGCAGGCGATGTCGGAGCAAAACAAGGCTGCCCCGACGCAATCGAACGAACTGATCAAGGTCACGAACTGAGCGAGTGCTCAGTGGACGCCGACTCAGTCCGTGTAATGCGCCAGCCGCTTTCCTGCTGTAGCTTTTGCAAGATTTGCAGTAACCCGTACGCCGGATGTTCGACGTACAGGTGTCGCAGCGAGCACTCACGCAGGTGCTCGCGCGATACCGTCCCCCGTTAATCGCATCACCACCGCTTTGTTTTTCTGTATCACTCAAGGAAAGATCATGGCCCACAACCTCCACAAAACGCTTAAAGAGTTCAAGCTCGGCGGCAACAAGAAAGGCAAGTTCTACTCGCTGCCCCAACTGGGCAAGGCCCTGGGCGTGAACGTCGATCGTCTGCCGGTATCGATTCGCCTCGTGCTCGAGTCCGTGCTGCGCAACTGCGACGGCAAGAAAGTGACCGAAGAGCACGTCAAGCAACTGGCCGGCTGGAAGCCGAACGCCGAGCGCACCGACGAAATCCCGTTCGTCGTGGCCCGCGTCGTGTTGCAGGACTTCACGGGCGTGCCGTTGCTCGCCGACCTGGCCGCGATGCGTAACGTCGCAGAGCGTCAGGGCACGAACCCGAAGCGTATCGAGCCGCTGGTTCCCGTGGATCTGGTGGTCGACCACTCGGTCACGATCGACCACTTCCGCGAGAAGAAGGCGCTCGACCTGAACATGAAGCTGGAATTCCAGCGCAACAACGAGCGCTACCAGTTCATGAAGTGGGGGATGCAGGCGTTCGACACGTTCGGCGTCGTGCAACCGGGCTACGGTATCGTTCACCAGGTGAACCTGGAATATCTGGCACGCGGCGTCCACAAGAAGGACGACGTGTACTACCCGGACACTCTCGTGGGTACGGACAGCCACACGACCATGATCAACGGTATCGGCGTGGTGGGCTGGGGCGTGGGCGGCATCGAAGCCGAAGCCGGCATGCTGGGTCAGCCGGTGTATTTCCTCACGCCTGACGTCGTCGGCGTGGAACTGACGGGCCGTCTGCGCGAAGGCGTGACCGCCACCGATCTGGTGCTGACGATCACGGAAATGCTGCGTCGCGAGAAGGTCGTCGGCAAGTTCGTCGAGTTCTTCGGCGAAGGCACCTCGAGCCTGGCGTTGCCGGACCGCGCCACCATCGCCAACATGGCCCCGGAATACGGCGCCACGATGGGCTTCTTCCCGGTCGACGAAAAGACGATTGACTACTTCGAAGGCACGGGCCGCACGAAGGAAGAAATCAAGGCATTCGAATCGTACTTCAAGGCACAGAACCTGTTCGGCGTGCCGAAGACGGACAGCATCGACTACACGAAGACGCTCAAGCTGGATCTGGGCACCGTGGCACCGTCGCTGGCTGGCCCGAAGCGTCCGCAGGACCGCATCGAAATCGGCAACGTGAAGCACACGTTCCAGGACCTGTTCACGAAGCCGGTCGCCGAGAACGGTTTCAACCTGACGAAGGAACAGCTCGAAACGACGTACAAGACGGCCGGTGGCATCGACGTCAACAACGGCGACGTGCTGATCGCCGCCATCACGTCGTGCACGAACACGTCGAACCCGAGCGTGCTGCTCGCCGCCGGTCTGCTCGCGAAGAAGGCCGTGGAAGCCGGTCTGACGGTCGCCCCGCACATCAAGACGTCGCTCGCCCCGGGAAGCCGCGTGGTGACCGAGTATCTGGAAGCGGCAGGCCTGCTGCCGTACCTGGAGAAGCTCGGTTTCGGCGTGACGGCTTACGGCTGCACGACCTGTATCGGTAACGCCGGCGATCTGACGGCCGAGCTGAACGAAGTCATCACCAAGAACGACATGGTCGCGGCCGCCGTCCTCTCGGGCAACCGTAACTTCGAAGCGCGTATTCACCCGAACATTCGCGCCAACTTCCTGGCATCGCCCCCGCTGGTCGTGGCTTACGCCATTGCCGGCAACGTGCAGCGCGACCTGATGACCGAGCCGGTCGGCAAGGGCAAGAACGGCCGCGACATCTTCCTGGGCGACATCTGGCCGACCAGCGACGAGATCCACAAGCTGATGAAGTTCGCCATGAACGCCAAGGTGTTCAAGGCCAATTACGACTCGGTGAAGGAGCCGAGCCCGCTGTGGGCGAAGGTGAAGGGCTCGAAGGGTCAGGTCTACGATTGGCCGACGTCGACGTACATCGCCGAACCGCCGTTCTTCGACGGCTTCGCGATGGAACCGAATGCCGACATCAAGCCGATCCAGGGCGCACGCGCACTGGGCGTGTTCGGTGACTCGGTCACGACCGACCACATCAGCCCGGCCGGTTCGATCAAGGAAACGTCGCCGGCAGGCAAGTGGCTGCTCGATAACGGCGTGCTGAAGGCCGATTTCAACAGCTACGGCTCGCGTCGCGGGAACCACGAAGTGATGATGCGCGGTACGTTCGCGAACGTGCGCATCAAGAACCTGATGATCCCGGCGAAGGCCGACGGTTCGCGCGTCGAGGGCGGTCTGACGATTCACCAGCCGAGCGGCGAACAGCTCTCGATCTACGACGCCGCCATGAAGTACGTTGGCGAAGGCACCCCGACGGTGGTGTTCGGCGGCGAGGAGTACGGCACGGGTTCGTCGCGCGACTGGGCCGCCAAGGGCACGCAGTTGCTGGGCGTGAAGGCGGTCATCACCCGCTCGTTCGAACGCATCCACCGCTCGAACCTCGTCGGCATGGGCGTGCTGCCCCTGCAATTCAAGGGCTCGGACAGCGTGGAATCGCTCGGTATCACGGGCGAGGAAACGTACGACATCGAAGGTCTGACGGCCGACATCAAGCCGCAACAGGATGTCACGCTGGTGATCCATCGCAAGAACGGCGAAACGCAAAAGGTGCAGGTCCTGCTGCGTATCGATACGCCGATCGAAGTGGACTACTACAAGCACGGCGGGATTCTGCCGTTCGTGCTGCGTCAGTTGCTGGCGGCTGCCTGAGTCTTCTGGCAGACGTAGCCACTTAGACGTTATGCATTGTGCCGTCGGCGGGTGGATTCCCTCCCCCGACGGTGCGCTAAACCCGGCCCTTGTGCCGGGTTTTTTTGTAGCGTTCTTGCGCGCCTCTTGGGTTGAGCCTCGTCCCGGAAACCCCGCTGTCCCTTATTTCCCCCACCCTCCCACAACGCAGCGGGACAGACGCCAGCGGACACTTCCCGACACTCCACCGAAAGTCGCATCGGTAAGCGCCCCCTGGCGTCTGCCTGCCTTGCCCAGGGCTAACACCACACCCTACTTTCCCGCACTTCTGCCCTCCCCTCTGCCCTCCCTTCTCCCTTCCCGTCCCGTCCACTTTTCATCTTGCGCTTTCCTTGCCATGTCCGAAAATGACTAGCCTGACGTACGGCTCGCGCGTAGAGTGGTGCGCATGTTCCCCCGCACTTCCCTCTCCATGACGCTCGATCCGGAAGTCTGCTACAAAGCCGTCTCCGCCCGCGACCGGCGCTTCGACGGCTGGTTCTTTGTCGGTGTTTCGTCCACAGGTATTTACTGTCGGCCGGTCTGTAACGTCCGGACGCCCCGCTTCGAGAACTGCTCGTTCTACGGCAGCGCCGCCGCTGCGGAAAAGGCCGGCTACCGCCCCTGCCTGAAATGCCGCCCGGAACTCGCCCCCGGCAGCGCTCGCTTCGATGCCTCCCGTGAACTCGCCGATGCCGCCGCCGCCATGATCGACGAAGGCTTCCTCAATCACGCCGCCCTGCCCGATCTCGCCGCCCGTATCGGCATCACCGAACGACACCTGCGACGCATCTTTGCCGACGAATTCGGCGTCTCCCCCGTCGAGTACGCGCAAACACAACGCCTGCTGCTCGCGAAACGTCTGCTGACCGATACGGCTTTGCCGGTGACGGAGGTCGCGCTGGCGTCCGGATTCGGTAGCGTCCGGCGTTTCAATGGCCTGTTTAAATCACGCTATGGCTTTGCACCGGGCCGGCTGCGCCTTAGCGCCCACAACGCGCGGATGGCCCGCATCGCGGCACTACCGGACGGCGATCTGGTCTTCCAGCTCGCCTATCGCCCACCCTTCGCCTGGCACGCCCTGCTCGATTTTCTCGGTGACCGCGCCATCGAAGGCGTCGAACGCCGCGAAGGCGATGTCTACACCCGCACGCTGCGCATCGAGCGACAGAGCGCACAGCCGATCACCGGCTGGTGCCGCGTCTCCCCGCTGCCGGATCGTCATGCCCTCCAAGTAACACTGCCGCCGGCGCTCGCAGGCAGCGTGCCGCAAGTGCTGGGCAAGCTGCGTCATCTGTTCGATCTCGGTGCCCGCCCGGACGTCATCGATGCCCATCTGGGCCCCCTCGCAGGCGCGACACCGGGCCTGCGTGTGCCGGGCGCCGTCGACGGCTTCGAGATCGCCGTACGCGCCATCGTGGGCCAGCAAATCACCGTCAAAGGGGCACGACGTCTGCTCGGCCGACTCGCCCAACGCTTCGGCACGCCACTGCCGGCCCCCGTCCACGGATTGACGCACACCTTCCCGAGCGCCGCGCAAATGCTCGCCGTTCCCGTCGACGCCCTCGGCGAAGCCGGTATCATTCGAAGTCGTATCGCCGCAATTCACGGTGTTGCACAGGCGATCGTCGAAGGACGTCTGCGGCTCGATCCGCTCGCACCGATCGATACGACGATGGCATCGCTGCTCGCCATCAAGGGCATCGGCCCCTGGACCGTCCAGTACATCGCGATGCGCGCCCTCGGATCGCCCGACGCGATGCCCGTGGACGATCTGGTGCTGCGTCAGGCGCTCGGTGTCGCCGATGGACGCGCCGTGACTTCCCGGGCCCATCAATGGGCCCCGTGGCGCGCGTACGCTGCGCTGCATATCTGGCGCGCAGCGGCCCAAGGACCGGCAGGCCAGCCGGTCGAGACTTTGCAGGAGGCAATTGCATGACCCGTATCACTTCCGCCACGCCAGTGACCCACTACGAAACGCTGTACGAGAGTCCGCTGGGCCAGATGCTGCTCGTCGCGAACGGCGACGCGCTGACCGGCGTTTATTTCTCGCATCAGAAGTATTTCCCGCAGGACGGCGATGTGCGCCGCGATGGCGACGGCGTTGCCGTGCTGACAGCCGCCAAACAGCAGCTCGACGAGTATTTTCACGACGGACGCCGCCTCTTCGAACTGGACCTCGCCCCCGAGGGCACGCCGTTCCAGAAGAGCGTGTGGGATGAACTACGCCGCATTCCCTTCGGTGAGACGCGCAGCTACGGCGATCTCGCGCATGCCTTGGGCGACGCCAACAAGTCGCGCGCCGTCGGCGCCGCCAACGGGCGCAATCCGATAACGATTATCGTGCCGTGCCATCGCGTGATCGGCGCAGACGGTACGCTCACGGGCTACGCCAGCGGCGTGGAACGCAAGCTCGCCCTGCTCTCGCTCGAAGGCGCAGCGCTCTCCCCCGTCAAGGGTGCGAGCGCCGCGACGACGCGCCATACGCGACTCTCCGCCCCGGCCAATCTCGCGTTCGACTTCTGAACGCCCCCGAAACGCCACGTCCCGCAACCGCCACGTCGCAGCGAACTTGGGGTGACGTGGAGGCAACTGGCGGCAGGCGTCGACGCGATTGGTGCAAGCGTCCCATCTATCGCGTTCACGCATGCCGTACAATCGTGAGTTCATGTGTTTCTGCTTTGCACGACTATGCGCTCACGCACCGCCAAACGACTGACCCCCGACGCCGAAAAGCTGGTCGGCCACGCGCTCGCGCTGGCTGCCTCGGGTAGCCGCATCGAAGACCGCTTCTGGGAAGCCCAGCTCGACACGTTGCTCACGCGCGTGCTGCGCACGGGCAACCAGCCGGCGATCGACGCCGCGCTCGACCATCTTCAGGCCAACCACAGCGAAGCCTATGGCGCACTCGCCGATCTGATCGAATCGCAAAGCGAATCCGCAGAACCCGAAGCCGACGGCGAAATCTGGGACGGCCTGCTCGTCGCCATCCCCATTCTCGCGTGGACGCGTTACGCGATTCCCTCGGGCCCGGTGAAATCCGACGCTCTCATGCCGGTGCGTGCCCATCTGCACGCCCACGTGCTGGCGGAATCGGCTCGCGTGGCCATTTCGCCCTACCTCTACAGCATCGATCAGCTCCCGCGCACGCACTGCGAATCGTGGAAGGTCACGCAACAACTCGTGCAGGCCGCCGTCAGCAACGCCGAAGTGAAGCAGCCCGGCAGCGACTTGCCGGAAACCGCGCCGATCCTCGCCGATCCGCGCTTCCTGCTCGCCGCCGTGACCGTGCCCAAGGGCGCGCCGATGTTCCGCTGGCAGGAGGATGGCGCACGCCACGCGGAACGCGGTCAATGCCAGGAAGCCTGGTCGGCCCAAGGCGGTCCCAACCTGAACGCGCTGCTGCCGGGCTGCGAGATCGAATGCCTGCTGCCCGACGCTTACTACGCCAGTTGCCGCGAAGCCGACGAGCGTATCCGTCCGCACACGATTCGCACGGCGCTGCGTTATCTGGAAGATGTGCTCACGCTCACGCCGCCGGAACTGCGTGCCGTCGTCGCCGGCTTCGGCGAGCAGAATATCGACGAGTACCGCATCGGCTTCACGCAGCGCGGCAGCAACGACGTGATCTACGGTGTGGTTTGGCCGCTGTATGGCCGTGAGAACGGTGAAGTCGAAGGCGGTGCCCTCGATGAAGTCACGGACCTGCTCAAGGTGTGCGGCGTGACGGACATTCGCAAGCATCCGGGGCGCTTCGATCCAGAGTATTGCGACGATTGCGGCGTGCCGCTCTATCCGGACCCCGTCGGCGAAGTCGTTCACGCGGAAATGCCGGAAGACGCCGAACCGAGCCGTCCCCACTTCCACTGATCGTCGATCCGACGCCGACGTTCGCCTCCGGGCACATCGGCGTTGCAAAATGCAACCGGCCGTGCGCTCATCCCGCACGGCCGGTTGCGTTTATGGGCGACCGAATCGACACTGGCGACCGAATTGCATCCGCAAGATCATTGGGACGGCAGCATGACCACGCAGCGATGCAAGCCGTGTCCAGACGCCAGGTACTTGCGTTCGAAAGGCGTGATGGGCTCCACGGATGCCGGACCGTCCTGCGGCGGCCACGCTTCGACGTGGGGCGTGACGCCGCTCAACCACGCGACCGCCAGCGCGAATTCGTCGATGTAGATGTCCCAGTTGCTACGACACTCCAGCACGCCGCCGAGGGCGACGACCGTCGGGAACACGGCATGCGCATGCCATCGACGAGCCAACTGACCGATCTTCGGCCACGGATTCGGATAGAGGATGTAGTGACGCGCAGGACGAATGCCCGCGTCATGAAGCTGCCGCCAGAAGTCCACGAGATCGGCGCGCACCCACACGAAGTTCTCGGGCCACACACCGTCCCACCAATCCTTGCCGCGCACGATGCGGCTCTCCGACTGATCGATGCCGATGACGAAGTGATCGGGGAATTGTGTGGCCAGCCGCAGCGTGCTCTCGCCGACACCGCATCCAGCATCGATGATCAACGGCGCAGCGCCTGCATTCCGCCACGCGGCGATGGCGGCATCGAATGCCGCAGCACTGTACGCCGCAAGCGGCTTGCGAAAGGTCGCGTTGCGATGACGCGCCACGAGCTCTGCGAGTTTGTCGTGCGGACCGGTTTGGGCACTGTCGACAGTGCGTGAATTTGCAAACATACCGAAGCGTAGAAACGGGAGATGGCCTGAGGCGACGCGCAAACGTGCATTGCACAAACCGCGTGAAATAGCGTGAATTACGCCGCTATTCGAACGATTGCGCGAACGCCCCGGATGCCACAATGCGCCCCCTGTTACCGCAGGACACGCGCTTTCGCCGCGAAACACGCGTGTGGATGGCGCAGTGTTTGCATGATCGATGCAGTCTCGCCGGAGGATCGAAGCGCGTTGCGCCGCATCGAATCACGTCGAAACATCGCTCAGACAGGGCCGCATTGTAGCGCGGTGTAACTTTCACTAGGCGCACTGTTACGTCTGCGGGCTTACCCGGCGGGCGTCAGCGGCTTTTTTTCGGTTAAGATGGATGCCGCTTCGCCGCTGTCTTTCAAAATGCGGTCAAGCTTCTTCGCGAGCGGTGTGTGCGAGCGATTCGTGAAATGAGTCGTCGCATGCCCGCATTGCTCAGCAATACTCAGGGCCGGTTCATGCGAACAGCCTGAACGGTCTGTCAGCCCCCGAGATTACGTCAAGCAATGTCGAATCGATTTTTTCAACGCGCCGCAGGCGTCGTGATGCGAGCCGTGCGCCAGGTCGCCGGCATCGCCGCGGTCGCTGCGCCGCTCTGCCTGTCGGGCTTCACTGCCCCGGCACAGGCCTTCACGCTCGAACAGCATCGCACGCTGGTCGAGCAATTCATCAACACCCGTCACGCGGATCCGCTGGTGGCCGATTGCGCTGCGCACGCGAGTTTCGTCGTCGCTACGCTGCCCGGTTACGAGAGTGTGGAGTATGGCGAGACGGCGCTCGACGCGGGGCACGCGAAAGTCGAACCGTGGAACGGTCCGTTCGACGATCGCAAGCAACGTGTCGACGTCACGCAGATGGTGGAGCTCGACGGCGTCGGCAAGCGCACGACCGGTCAGACCGACAACATCCACATTCGCTGTGGCTATGCCGATGGCCGCATGATGGGCTTCGATTACACCTCTCCGCTCTCGCAGGTGGAGCAGCCCGTGAAGCGCGCAACGCGCAGCAATACGCGCGGCAAGGCATCGCATGCCACGGCGAAGTCAGGCAAGCGCACCACGACGGCAAAATCGTCGGGAAGCAAGTCGACGGCGAAGTCGAGCACCGCGAAAAAGAGCACGACGAAAAAGAAGAACTGATCGTCGGACGGTCGCGGGTAGCGGTATGACGCACGGCGCATTGCGCGCCGTGCGTTGTCGCGTGCGTAGCCTTTCGCTATGAAGCCCGACGTGACGCCTGACGTAACGCCCGATGTGACACACATTACGACGCTACGACATCCACCAGGGCGACGCGCAGGCCCGCATCACGGCGTGCCTGCATGCGACATCGCCGTTCAGACCTGATCGGCCTGTAGCTGCGCCCAGATCGCGGCAAGCATCGACGCGCCCAACGAAGCACTGCGCGCCCCGCTCCATCCGACTTGCGGATCGGGGCGGTTCGCGTTGTCCTTGAACGGCATTTCAAGCGTGAGCGACAGGCAGCCGAAACGGTGCGCGATCCATTTCGAGGCCAGCTTCAGCGACTCGGGACCGTGCTTGCCCGGCGGATAGCCGAACTTGTCCTGAAAGTCGAGGCTCGCCGCTTTCAGCCGTTCGCCGAAGGCTTTCTCGCGCGCGAGCACGGCATCCGTGCCCCATTCGACACCGTCGTTGCCCGCGAGAAATACGTAAGGCAAAGCCTCGTCGCCATGGATGTCGAAGAACATGTCGCAGCCGGTCGCCTCGATGGCGGCGCGCACGTGATACACCTCGGGGCTGCGCACGAGATCAGGCGCTGCCCACTCGCGATTGAGGTTCGCGCCCGTCGCGTTCGTGCGCAGGTTGCCGCGCGACGACCCGTCGGGATTCATGTTCGGCACGACGTAGAACACCGCGTCGTCGAGCAAGGCCGGTGCGAGCGGATCGCCCGCCCAGTCACCCGCGCCGAGCAAACGACGCAGCATGCCTTCGACGAACCACTCCGCCATCGTCTCCCCCGGATGCTGCCGCGCGATCACCCAGATGCGGCGCTTGCCGGCACGCGGCTCGCCCACCGTGAGCAACGTCATGTCGCGACCGTCGACGGTCTGCCCCAGCGAGCGAGAACGCACCAGCGGCGAATTCTGCGAAGTACCCAGCAACGCCAGATGACGCTCCTCCCCATACGGCTCGAAGTACGCCAGATACACGCTGTCGTGGGCGGGCGTGAAGGCCACCGTCATGACCTGCCCGTCATACGACGTCGGCACGCGGAACCACGTCACCCGGTCGTAGGACGCCACGGCACGATAGTTTTCCCAGCCACGCGGATAAGACGTCTGCCCGGCGTTATCGAACACGATGCGGCATGGCACGCCTTTCACGCCCTGCACACAAAAATGGAACCACTGCGCGAATTCGGCGGCGCCGTCCTGCGCAATACGAACGTGGATGTCGTCGGCGCGCTCGGCGCTCACTACCTGAATGGCGCCGCTGTCGAACTGGCTGCTGATGCGTACGGTCATGGCGAGTCTCGCTGGCGAAAAAGGAAAGCCCCGGGACATTGCCCGGGGCTGAAAGAAGGCTGGCGTCAGGCCACGCGGCGACGGAAAACCCACAGCGAATCGTTCGAGACGCTGTCGTCGAACGCATACCCTTCGGTGTCGAAGGCCTTGAGTTGCTGCACGTCGGTCACGCCGCGCTCGATGGCGTAACGGGCCATCAGACCGCGCGCGCGCTTGGCGTAAAAGCTGATGATCTTGTACTTGCCGCTCTTCCAGTCCTCAAACACCGGCGTAATCACCGGCGCTTCGACCAGACGGCGCTTGACGACCTTGAAGTACTCTTCCGACGCGAGATTGACCAGCACACGGCGCGTCTCGCTATGCTCGGCGAGCGATGCGTTGATCGTCTGCGTCACACGCTCACCCCAGAATGCGTAGAGGTCACGACCGCGCTTGTTCACGAAGCGCGTGCCCATCTCGAGACGGTACGGTTGCAGCAGATCGAGCGGGCGCAGCACGCCGTAAAGGCCCGACAGAATGCGCAGGTGCTTCTGGGCGAATTCGAGCTGGCGGGCGTCGAGCGTGCGCGCGGAAAGGCCCTCGTAGACGTCGCCATTGAAGGCAAGTACGGCCTGCTTGGCGTTGGTGGTGTCGAAGCGCGGCGACCACTCGGCGTAGCGCGTGGCGTTCAGCGCGGCGAGTTGATCGGAAATGCTCATGAGCGAGCCGACCTGTGCCGGGCTCAGTTCACGCAGACCTTCGATCAGTTCGGCAGCGTCGTCCACGAACTGCGGCACGGTGTGCGTGCTCACGTGCGGCGGCGTTTCGTAGTCGAGCGATTTGGCCGGCGAGAGAACAATTATCATATCGGGTGCAGCGTTCCTGCTTGATCAAGAAACTAACGAGAAACCGTCATTCTATCCAATGCTTCAAAACGCTGTTGCCACGCCCGCTGATCGGGCCTTCGCCGAGCATCTCGACACGCTCGCCACGCCACCACGCGTGGTCCTCGACACCAATGTGTGGATCGATTTGCTCGTCTTCGACGATCCGGTGGCGCGCCCGGTGCGCGACGCCATCGTCGAGCGCCGCCTCACCGCGCTGATGGCGCCGCGCTGCCGCGATGAGCTGGCCATCGTCCTCACGTACCCCCAATTTGCCTCGCGGGAGATCGACAACGACGCCGCGCTGGTCTGGGTCGACACCCACACGCACCGCATCGTCGTCCCCGACGACGCCCCTGTGCCCGCGCAACTCCCGCTGTGCCGCGACCGAGACGATCAGAAGTTCCTCGAAGCCGCCCGCGACGGCCATGCGCATTGGCTCGTCAGCAAGGACAAGGCCGTGCTCAAGCTGCGTAGCCGCGTGGCGCGTCAGTTCGGCTTTCGGATTCTGACGGCGAGCGCCTTCACGTCGCTGCTGGTCACGGCGGGTCGTTGATCGTCGTTGATCGTCGTTGATCGTCGTTGATTGTCATTGAAGACGCTGAACGGGGACACGTCCGAAAGCCCGCTAAGAAAATACCGGCGGACGGCCTATCGATAGTCCGAAATCGCTGGCGCCGTGACCGTGGATGGCCCGCAGCGGCGGCGCGACGGCGTTAGAATGGCGACCTGATCACTGCATCGTTTACCGCCAACATGAACGCGCCTCACACTGGATCCACCACGCCTGCGCTGGTTGCGCCGCCGCTCGCGTCGCGCCTGCCGAACGTCGGCACCACCATCTTCACCGTCATGTCGGCGCTGGCTGCCGAGAAGCAGGCGGTGAACCTCGGGCAAGGTTTCCCCGACTTCCCATGCGATCCGAAGATCGTCGACGCCGTCTCGCGCGCCATGCGCGAAGACCACAACCAGTACCCCCCGATGGCCGGTGTGCCCGCGCTGCGTCAGGCTATTGCCGCCAAGATCGGCAAGCTCTACGGCCAGGCGTACGACTGGAACACGGAAATCACGGTGACGGCCGGGGCCACGCAGGCCCTGCTGACGGCGATTCTCGCCACGGTGCATCCGGGCGACGAAGTCATTGTGTTCGAGCCAACGTACGACAGCTATGTCCCGTCGATCGAGCTGGCTGGCGGCAAGCCGGTGTTCATTACCCTCGAGGCCCCTGAGTTCCGGATTCCGTTCGACAAGCTGGCCGCTGCCATCACACCGCGTACGCGCCTGATTCTGTTCAACACGCCGCACAATCCGAGCGGCACCGTGTGGCATGAGCAGGACCTCACGAAGCTGGCCGACATCGTGGCAGGCACCGACATCCTGCTGATCTCGGACGAGGTCTACGAACATATGGTGTACGACGGCAAGCGTCACGAGAGCGTGGCGCGTCACCCCGAACTCGCGCGCCGTAGCTTCATCGTGTCGAGCTTCGGCAAGACGTATCACGTGACGGGCTGGAAGGTCGGTTTCGTCGCGGCGCCGGCGTCGCTGTCCGCCGAATTCCGGAAAGTGCATCAGTTCAACGTGTTCACGGTCAACACGCCGATGCAGGTCGGTCTGGCCGACTACATGCGTGACCCTGCGCCTTATCTGGAACTCGCAGGTTTCTATCAGAAGAAGCGCGACCTGTTCCGCGAAGGTCTGGCGGGCACCCGCTTCAAGCTGCTGCCGTGCGAAGGCACCTACTTCCAATGCGTGGATTACAGCGCGATCAGCGACATGAGTGAAGCCGACTTCGCGCTTTGGCTGACGGGCGAGATCGGCGTTGCGGCGATCCCGGTCTCCGCGTTCTATCACGAGCCGCACGAGTCGGGCGTGGTGCGCTTCTGCTTCGCCAAGCAGGACCACACGCTGCGTGAAGCTCTGAAGCGTCTCGCCAAGGTCTGACGTGACGACAATCGGCGCCGCCCCCGGCGCCGATTGCGCTCAACCTGGGTTCAACCCGGGCTCAACCTGCCTTCTTGGCCTGTTGCGCCTGCTGATAGGCCTTCTGCTCGGCACGCATGCGCTGGAACGACTCGCGCTCGGAGAGCATCTTGCCGTAGGCTTTCCAGTCGATGCCTGCCGCATTCAGGAAGTCTTCGCCATACACGGCTTGCGTGGCCATGCCGAGAATGGGCAGATGGATGCCCGCGGCGACGTCGACCATCGTGAACGTTTCGCCCGCCACGAACGGCGCGAATTTAGCCAGACGCTTGAACGCCACGATATTCCGGCGCAACAGCTTCTCGGTGCGATTGCGCGTGCCTTCCGACACCGTGCCGCCGAAGAACGCCTGCGAGTAGATCTCGCGCACCACCAGTTCCAGATGCAGCTCCACCATCGTGAGGAGTTCGCGCTCTTTCGCCTGCCACCACGGATCGGCAGAGAACAGCGCCGGCGTCGGATGCGTCACTTCCAGGAAATCGCAGATCACCTGCGACTCGGCCAGAAAGCCGTTTTCCGTTTGCAGATACGGCACCTTGCCCAGCGGCGAGCATTGCAGCAGCGGCTCGTCCTGGCACGGGATGGATTCGGACTCTTCGAAGGGCAGCCCCTTCTCGTACAGCACAACCTTAACCTTGTTGTAATAGTTGCTGACTGGAAAGCCGTACAGCTTCAACATGATGTCTCCCATGTGAGTAGGCCCGCGTTTGCCCGCCCGTCGGTAACCGACTGGCGAGCGCCGGGTACCGGAAGTGTACCGTCACTGCACAACGGTTCGTGAGCGGAATTCAACCGCCGCCGTCCCGAATTTCGGCGTCATGCCCCATAGCGCTCCATCGCACCCAGACGCCCGCCTAACCCCTTGCCCTGACCGCTCAGCGGAACAATCGCTGGCAACGGCGGCGAGATCGGCGACAATAGCCGCAACGCGATTTGGGCATCGGTTTGCATCGCCCGGCAACTCGGCAGGAAATTCATTTCCCGACCGACCGGTCGGACGATAGAATGACGAGTCACGTCGACAGCATCGAGCTGCGGGCCTTCAGGCGGGCGGGCTTGCATGCCGACCTGCGCAGATCCGCGAGATGCCGCGCACCATCAAAACGATATCGGTCGACGACCATCGACCCCAACTTCGAGACATGCCGAATGACTGCATCCCCCTCTTCCGCTGCGCCTGCCGCCCCGATCACCTCGCGCCCCGCCATCGAAGTCCTCGGCATCGTCGGTGCCGGCGCCATGGGTCGTGGTATCGCCCAGATCGCCGCGCAAGCCGGTCTGCGCGTCAAGCTCTACGACACCAACGCCAAGGCCGTACAAGCCGCGCTGGATGCCTTGCGTGACACGCTGGACAAGCTGGCGGCCAAGGGCAAGATCGAGGCATCGAGCGTCAACGCGACGATGGGCCGCCTGCAGGCCTGCAACGCGCTGGAGGATCTGGCCGACTGCCAACTGGTCGTCGAGGCCATCGTCGAGAAGCTCGAGATCAAGCGCGACCTGTTCCGTTCGCTTGAAGGCATTGTCGCTGCCGATGCGATTCTGGCGTCGAACACGTCGTCACTGTCGATCACGGCGATTGCTGCGGCGTGCGAGCGCCCGGAGCGCGTCGCCGGGTATCACTTCTTCAACCCGGTGCCGCTCATGAAGGTGGTCGAAGTCATCGACGGCCTGCGCACCGCCCCGGAAGTCGGCGACGCCCTGCTCGCCCTCGGCCAGCGCATGGGGCACACGGCCGTGCGCTGCAAGGACATGCCCGGCTTCATCGTCAACCATGCCGGTCGCGGCATGAACACCGAAGGGCTGCGCGTGGCGAGCGAAGGGATCGCGAGCTTTGCCGACATCGATCGCATCCTGCGCGAACAGGCGGGTTTCCGCCTCGGCACGTTCGAGTTGCTCGATCTGACGGCCCTCGACGTCTCGCATCCCGTGATGGAATCGATCTATCACCAGTTCTACGAGGAAGCCCGCTTCCGCCCGTCGCCGATCACCGCCGTGCGCTTCGCCGGTGGCCTGCTGGGTCGCAAGGTCGGCGAAGGCTTTTACCGCTACGTCGATGGCAAACAACAGGTGCCGCCCGAAGCACCGGTGCCGGACACGCTGCCGGCAAGCGTCTGGGTCAGCCGCGCCGACACGCGCGGCTTCGCTGCCGTGGTCGAACTGCTCGGTGCAACGGGGGTGACCATCGAAAGCGGTGACAAGCCGTCGGAGACGGCGCTGATCGTCGTCACGCCGCTCGGCCTCGATGCGACGACCTGCGCGGTCGAGCAGGGCCTGGACGCCACGCGCACCGTTGCCGTGGACACGCTGTTGCCGCTCGCGGGTGCGAAGCGTCACACGCTGATGACCACACCGGTTACCACGCCGGAAGCTCGCAACGCCGCTCACGCGCTGTTCGCCCAGGGCGGCACGCCGGTGACGGTGATCCGGGACTCGGCGGGCTTCGTCGCGCAGCGTGTCATCGCCACCATCGTGAACATCGGCGCCGACATCGCGCAGCAACGCATTGCGACGCCGGGCGACATCGACCGCGCCGTCACGCTGGGCCTCGGTTACGCCAAGGGACCGCTCGCGCTCGGCGACGCTGTCGGCGCGCGTCAGTTGCTCACCGTGCTGCGCAACCTGCAATCGTTCTATGGCGACCAGCGCTATCGCCCGTCGCCGTGGCTCACGCGCCGTGCGCAGCTCGGCGTGTCGCTGCTCACCGAAGAACAGTGATCCGGAGACCCGCTCATGGCCGCTGAACTGCTTGCCGAACGCGTCGACCACACGCTGGTCCTGACGCTCTCCAACCCCGGCGCCCGCAACGCCCTGCATCCGGACATGTACGCCGCCGGGGTCGAGGCGCTGGCCACCGCCGAGCGCGACGCCTCGGTGCGCGCCGTGGTGCTCACCGGCGCCGACAACTTCTTCTGCGCCGGCGGCAACCTGAACCGCCTGCTGGAAAACCGTCAGAAAGACCCGTCCGTGCAGGCCGCGAGTATCGATGCGCTGGCCGAGTGGATCGAAGCCTTGCGTGCCTGCCCGAAGCCGATCATCGCCGCTGTCGAAGGCGCAGCGGCCGGCGCCGGCTTCTCGCTGGCGCTGGCGTGCGACCTGCTGGTCGCGGCAGACAACGCGAAATTCGTGATGGCGTACGTCAAGGTCGGTCTGACGCCGGACGGCGGTGGCTCGTGGTTCCTGTCGCAGGCACTGCCCCGCCCGCTCGCCACGGAGATCCTGCTCGAAGGCAAGCCGGTGACGGCCGCGCGCCTGGCGACGGCCGGGCTCGTCAATCGAGTCGTCGCGCCGGGCCAGGCCCGAGCGGAAGCCCTGAACTGGGCGACGGATCTCGCCCAGTTGTCGCCGAATGCCGTGGGCCGCATCAAGGCGCTCGTCGAGAGCGGCGCGAGCGAGACGCTGACGTCGCAACTCGGTGCCGAGCGCGATAACTTCGTGGCGTCGCTGCATCACGCGGATGGTCTGGAAGGGATCAGCGCCTTCCTCGAGAAACGTCCGGCACAATACACCTGATCGCTCGTCGGATGAACGGCATGCATGACGCGTTCCGTTCATCCTGCACATGCTTCCTACGCACTGGCGAGTCCGGCGGGTTGTCACATCGGGACGCGCGCCATCGGTCACTGCCGGGCACGCCGCGCTAGGCCAAGGTACGCTGACGGCTGCCCCACGTTCAGGAGAATTTCCGCATGAGTTCACTCGGCCATCTCGGCCCCGCCGCCGGTCCGCTGGCGTTCACGCTGCCGCAGCGCCGCCGCATCTATCTGATGCGTCACGGCGACGTCACCTACTTCGACGACAGCGGCAAACCGATCGATGCCGATGCCGTCCCGCTCAATGCACTGGGCCGCACGCAAGCCACCGCTGCCGGACGTGCCTTCGCCGCCGAGCACATCCGCTTCGACCGCGTGATCGTCAGCGGCCTGCCGCGCACGCGCGAGACAGCGGAACGGGTCCTTGCCGAGACAGGTCAACAGATCGATATCGAGACGTGGACGTGCTGGCAGGAGATTCGCGCCGGTAGCATCTCTCATCTGCCCCCGGCCGAACTGGCGCAGGCCTTTCTCAGCGCGTTCGATGGGCTGGTGCCCGAGGACACGCGTTTCATGAACGGCGAGTCGGTGCGTGAGCTGCTCGATCGTGTGGTCCCGCCGCTCACCGAACTTCGGGACGACAAGTCGTGGGACACGGTACTGCTGGTGCTGCACGGTGGCGTGAATCGCGCGATTCTCTCGCATGCCATGCACCCGGACGGCCGCCTCTTTCTCGGTCAGCTCGCACAGACGCCCGCGTGCATCAACGCCCTCGACGTCGGCGACAAGCCCTCGGACTGGGTGGTGCGCCTCATGAACTATGCGCCGCCGCAGCCGCTGCATCGTGACAACCGGCTCACCGTCATGGAGAAAATCTTCGCGTCGTTTCTTGGCTCGCGTCAGGGGCGTTAAGCGTGCAAGCGTCACGCGCACCTCGTCAGTCCTGATGTCGGCGCACGGATCGGGCCATCCCGATCCGTCGATAAGCATCCGCGCCCCACTGAAGTCGTCTCTCTGAAGTCGTCGTAACCGGCAAACCCTACGAATTCGTCTCGATCAACGCAGCACCGGAAATGCAGGAGACAGCATGGCCGAGGAGCTTGTACAGGACTTTTCCGCATTTGCAGGCGAACGCACGTTAGGCGATCGCATTCCCTTCGACGCCGCAGCGCTCGAACGCTGGCTGACTACCTACGTAGATGGCTACGCCGGCCCGCTCGTCATCACACAGTTCAACGGCGGACAGTCCAATCCGACCTACCGGCTGACGACGCCCGCGGCCGCCTACGTGCTGCGCACCAAACCCGCCCCGGCGGCCAGACTTCTCCCATCCGCACATGCCATCGAGCGCGAGTATCGCGTGATGGATGCGCTGTCTCGCACCGACGTCCCCGTCGCGCGCATGCGAGGCCTGTGCGAAGACGAAAGCGTGATCGGACTCGCGTTCTATGTGATGGATTTCGTAGACGGTCGCGTGCTGTGGGATCCGTCGCTCCCGGGCATGACGTCGACGGCGCGCAGCGAGATCTACGACGAAATGAATCGCGTCATCGCCGCGCTGCATCGCGTTGACTATCGCGCCGTCGGCCTCGAATCGTATGGCAAGCCGGGGGACTACATGGCGCGTCAGATTGCGCGATGGAGCAAACAGTACCGGGCGTCGGAGACAGACACCATCGACGCGATGGATCGGCTCATCGACTGGCTGCCCGCCCATTTGCCCGCCGTCACGGCAAGCGCCCCTGAGCGCACGACCCTCGTACACGGCGACTTCCGTCTCGACAATCTGATCTTCCACCCGAGCGAGCCACGCGTGCTCGCCGTGCTCGATTGGGAGTTGTCGACGCTGGGCGATCCGCTCGCCGACTTCAGCTATCACTGCATGGCGTGGCACGTCAGTCCCGGCGTGTTTCGCGGCATTGCGGGACTCGACTGGCCAGCGCTCGGCATTCCCGATGATGCCGACTACATCCGTCGATACAGCGAGCGCACGGGTAGCGTCCCGCCTGCGCAGTGGGACTTCTATCTCGCGTACAACATGTTCCGGATCGCGGCGATCCTGCAAGGCATCATGAAGCGCGTGAGCGACGGCACCGCCGCCAGCGCACAGGCGCTGGACGCCGGCAAACGGGCGCGTCCGATGGCGGAACTCGCGTGGGCGTATGCGCAGCGAGCGGAAGGTAGAGACAGTCACTGAACGGAGACCTCATGGATTTCAGCTACAGCCCGAAAGTCGAAGCGCTGCGTGCGCGCCTGTCCGCGTTCTTCGACCAGCACATCTTTCCGAACGAGCAGCGCTATCTGGAAGAGATCGACGTCGCGCGGCGCAACGGCGACGCGTGGCAGCCGTCGCAAGTCATCGAGCGTCTCAAGCCCCTCGCACAACAGGCCGGGCTGTGGAACCTGTTCCTGCCCGACTCGGGGCGCGGCGCAGGGCTTACCAACGTCGAATACGCGCCGCTGTGCGAGATCATGGGACAGGTGCCGTGGGCGCCGGAGGTCTTCAACTGCAACGCGCCCGACACCGGCAATATGGAAACGCTGGAGCGTTACGCCACCGACGCACAGAAAGCGCAATGGCTCGAACCGCTGCTGCGCGGCGAGATCCGTTCCGCCTTCCTGATGACGGAACCGGACGTAGCGTCGAGCGACGCGACCAACGTGCAGTGCCGCATCCGGCGTGAGGGTGACGACTATGTCGTCAATGGTCGCAAGTGGTGGTCCACGGGCGCGGGCGACCCGCGCTGTGCGCTCTACATCGTGATGGGCAAAACGGATCCGAACGCCCCGAAGCACGCGCAGCAATCGATGATCCTGATCCCGGCGGACGCGAAAGGTGTGTCGCGGGTGCGTCCGCTCACCGTCTTCGGCTATGACGATGCCCCGCATGGTCATATGGAGATCGTGCTCGACGACGTTCGCGTGCCCGCCAGCAGCCTGCTGCTCGGCGAAGGACGCGGCTTCGAAATCGCGCAGGGACGCCTCGGCCCGGGCCGCATCCACCATTGCATGCGACTGATCGGGCTGGCCGAGCGAGCCCTTTCGCTCATGTGCCGCCGCACGCTCTCACGTGAAGCGTTCGGCAAACCGATTGCAGCGCAAGGCGTCACCCGTGAGCGCATCGGCGAAGCGCGGTGCCTGATCGAGCAGGCGCGTCTGCTCACGCTCAAGGCCGCCTACATGATGGATACGGTTGGCAATAAGGCCGCACGTGCCGAGATTGCCATGATCAAGGTCGTCGCGCCGAACATGGCATGTCAGGTGATCGACTGGGCGATTCAGGCGCATGGCGCGGCGGGGTTGTCCGGAGACTTCCCGCTGGCTTATGCCTACGCCAGCGCCCGCACACTGCGCTTTGCCGACGGCCCCGACGAAGTCCATCGCAACGCGATCGCGAAGCTGGAACTGGCGAAGTACGCCGCGAACGCCGCCGACGGTCATTGACCTGCAATGGCGCTCGCTCCGCTTTGGAGGTCCTGCGTGTTGCAAACGCCCCGCGAGCCGGGGGACGGCGGCGTCGCCGGCCCCTCCTACGGGCTTCCCACGCTCCCAGACCCCTCGCCCGGCAGGGAAAAACGTTCTGTGGTGTAATTTGCGAGCCGTTTTCCCCGGGGACGTGAGCGATTCGCGCCCCTGGTGTGCTTCGCTGTCGTCACCGTGCCGGGCGCCCTGCGCAATCGTTGCTGCGCCAGACAAGGCGTGACGTCGACCGACGCCCGAGCGTCGCTGTCGAACGAGACGAATCGAATCGTTCCATGGCGTTCGCCGACGTCCCCCACCGTTCCAACAAGGAGCCGCAATTGATTCAGGTCTATTCCTGGGCCACGCCCAACGGCCACAAGGTCCACATCATGCTCGAAGAGTGCGGGCTGGCTTACCACGCGCATGCCGTCGACATTGGCGCGGGCGACCAGTTCAAGGACGAATTTCTCGCCATTTCGCCGAACAACAAGATTCCGGCCATCGTCGATGAAGACGGCCCGGACGGCAAACCGATCTCCCTGTTCGAATCGGGCGCGATCCTGCTGTATCTGGCCGGCAAGACGGGCCGCTTCCTGCCGGAAGACGTCCGCGGCAAGTACGAAACGCTTGAATGGCTGATGTTCCAGATGGGCGGTGTGGGGCCGATGCTCGGGCAGGCGCACCACTTCCGTATCTACGCGCCGGAGAAGATCGATTACGCGATCAAGCGCTACACGAACGAAGCGCGACGTCTGTACGGCGTGCTCGACAAGCGTCTGGGCAACCATCCCTATGTCGCGGGCGACATGTACACCGTAGCGGACATCGCCATCTGGCCGTGGCTGCGCTCGTGGAAGAATCAGGGCGTGGAGCTCTCGGACTTCCCGAACGTGCAGAAATGGTTTGAAGCGATCGAGGCACGCCCGGCGGTGCAGCGCGGTATCAAGGTGCTCGCCGACGCCCGCAAGCCGCTTCAGGACGACAAAGCGCGCGAAATGCTCTTCGGCGCGACGCAATACGCCCGACGCTAATCACCTGGTACGGCAACTTGCCGGTCGCCGCCCTCCGGTCGGTCTGGGGGCGGCAATGGGTTTCCCCTTGCCATGACGACGGCACGCTGCGTGAACTTCTGCGCACCGTGCCGTCGGACGCCATCTCTGCCGCTTGGGCCACAGATCGCCATTCGGCGGGACGTCACTTAAAGTGGTTTACACTTCGAAACAAAGTGCGGTATCGCCGAAATGCGGGCGGTGCTAATCTAGGCGCATTCTCGGGCGCGGTGCACAGCCGTCGTCCCCTTGCAGTTCGCAGTCCCTCGCCGCTGGCTTTTGGAAGATCCGGGAGATCCACATATGTCAGGCAAGTTCGAACTCAAGCGCAGCCCCAACGGTGAATTCCACTTTCATCTGCTGGGCGAGAGCGGCCACACCATTCTTTCCTCCGAAACGTACAAGGCGCGCGCGTCGGCGCAGAACGGCATCGAGTCCGTTCGCAAGAATTCGGGGGAAGATCACCGGTTCGAGCGCAAGACGTCCACCTCGGGACGCCCCTACTTCGTGCTCAAGGCGCGCAACGGCGAGATCATCGGCCAAAGCCAGATGTTCTCCACCGCCGAGCAAATGGAAGACGGGATCAAACAGGTCAAGCACGACGCACCTGCGGCCTCAGTGAGCGATTTGTCGCATTGAGCACCGCTTCGACTCGGCATCACGACGTATCGCCTTCATGCGTGGCAAGCGAAGTTTGGCAAACCTGACACTGCTTGGGCGTCGCAAGATCACGATCGGTCTGCGCGAATCGGGCGAGATGTGCCGTAGTGTGCCGGTGTTCGATGCGACGCTCAGGCGCCGCGCTTTCGATACAACCCCGTGCCCCGGAAGCGGCAGACTTCCTCGCCGTGCTGATTGGTGGCGGTCCAGAGTTGGCGCACGATGCCACGGTCGGGACGGCTCTTGGATGCGCGCACTTCAAGCGTGCTGCTGGTGACCGTTACCGTGTCGCCGGGGCGCACCGGCTTGAGCCATTCGATCTGCTCCACGCCCGGCGATCCCATGCTCGACGAGCGGGACAGCAGCTTGTCGACGTTCATCCGCATCATGATGCTGCACGTGTGCCAGCCGCTGGCGACCAATCCACCAAAATGCGACTCGCGTCCGGCCGCTTCGTCGATGTGAAACGGCTGCGGGTCGAACTGACGGGCGAAATGCACGATTTCGTCAGCCGTGAACGTGTATTCCCCCAGATCGAAGGTGTCGCCGACCGCAAAGTCCTCAAAGTAGTACTCGAGCGTTGCCATGCCAACCTCCCGTGGTGCGAGTGATCGATACGCGGCCAGATCAGGCCGGCGTCAGAGGGACATTATGCATGAGCGCACGACGTCGCCATCCGCCACGCGATGTACCGGGGATAGACGAACGGCGGGCGGGACCCTTGAGGGAATTTGAGGAGACGGGACGGAAGATCTCAGTCGGATCGTTATTGCAGCGTTTCCTTCACGCTGTCGGGCAACGGCAGTGACATGACATCGATCCCTTCGTCGGCGAGCGCCTCGGCTTCCTCACGTGACGTCGTACCGCGAATGTTGCGCTCGGGCGCTTCCTGATAATGAATCTTGCGGGCTTCCTCGGCAAAGTTCGTCCCGACGTCTTCAGTATTTGCCATGACGTGCCGCACAGCTTTCATCCACAGCGTCTGCAACTGACGCTGCGTGTCGGCAACCTCGGGCGAGGCTGCCCTCGCCGGCGCGGCAGCACTGGCCTGCGTCGCCCCCGACAGGTTCAGACGAGGCGCGGACGGCATGCGCACGATAGCCGTGTCGCCGCACACCGGGCAACTCACCAGTCCCCGGGACTGCTGCGAAAGGTAATCGTCCTCCGAGCCGAACCAGCCCTCGAAGGTGTGCTCATGGGCACAACGCAAATCAAAAACCTTCATGATGCGACGGAAATGTCCCCGCCCCGGCGGATGGCCGGGACCGGGATGCAAAAGTGACCGCGTAACGGCAAATCAGCGGGTAAATCAGCGCAACGGCGAACGCTCGCCGGGCTGCCAGACTCCCGATAATATCTTTTCCAGCCAAAACGCGCCGATGATCGTCTTGACATCAGTGACACGCCCATCGCGCACCCACTCCAGAAGTTCCGTCGCCGGCATCTTGAAGACGTCGAGGAACTCGCCATCGTCGAGCTTCTGCTCGCCCTTCGTGAGGTCGCGTGCCAGCCAGATATCGATGAACTCGGTCGAATAGGAAATCACCGGGTGAATGCGGGTGAGATAGTCCCAGCGCTTCGCCATATAGCCCGTTTCTTCGAGCAGTTCGCGCTGACCGCACACGAGACCGCCCTCGGCCTCGTCGAGCTTGCCGGCGGGCAATTCCGTCATCACACGCTGCAACGGATACCGATACTGACGCTCCATGAGCACCTGGCCGTCTTCGAACAGCGGAATCACCATTACGGCGCCCGGGTGCGTGGTGTACTCGCGAATGGCGGTCTTGCCGTCGGGCAGACGCACCCGATCGCGCTTGATGGTGAGGAAGGCCCCGTCGTACACGGTATCGCTTTCGATGCCCGTCTCGATCAGGTGCGAATCGTCATGCTTAGGTTGGGTCATAAGCCCTCCACGGCTAAAAATTGGCGAACCCAAAATACAAAACGCCGCCCTGGGGCGGCGTCTTGCTAGGCCATCATCTCACGCGGCAGCCGCCGGTCGATGACGCCACAAATACCGATACACGAATCCCGGGAACGCGAATACGACGAACAGGCTGGCGGTCACGGCGTAAAACTCCCAGCCCTGCGAGAAGACGTTACCGATGCCGGACTCGATCAGATAACCGAGCGCGCCGACCACGAAGTACGCCACGATCATCTCGACCAGACGCAGCCATAGCGACTTGGTCGCCGCCTTACGCGCGATAAATCCGAACAGCCGCTGGTTCACGAACGGCAGGTTCGCGCCCAGCACGGCCAGCAGAATCACCAGCGTTCCCCCTGCCGACATGCCCATCGTTCCCATCTCCCGCAACGTCCCGCAATGTCCCGCGCGATTCCGTCGTTCAAACGACAAGGCAGATCGTTCCGATCCGCCCTGTCCTGTTCCCTAAATGCCTTTGCTTGCCGCCGCTTAGCTGGCCAGCGTCAGCTTGATCGTACGCAGGCACCAGTCCATCAGCGAACCCGGCATCAGGCCCAGATAGAGCATGGCCAGACCGTTGAGCGACAGCACGAAGCGCATCGTACCGCTGCCTTGCAGCGCGTTGGTGTCTTCGGCCTTGTCGAAGTACATCAGCTTCACGACACGCAGGTAGTAGAACGCGCCGATCAGCGATGCCACCACAGCCACCACGGCCAGCCACACCATACCGGCGTTCACGACCGCTTGCAGCACAGCCAGCTTGGCGTAGAAACCTGCCAGCGGCGGAATGCCTGCGAGCGAGAACATCAGCATCAGCATGACGAACGCAAACCACGGGCTACGCTGGTTCAGGCCCTTCAGATCCGAGAGGTTCTCGGCTTCGAAGCCCTGACGCGAAAGCAGCAGCACGATACCGAAGGTGCCCAGCGTCGTCAGCAGATAGATCACGCTGTAGAACATCGACGAACCGTAAGCATCGGCGATACCGTCGATCTTGCCGCCCACCACGCCCGAGAGCATGCCCAGCAGCACGAAGCCCATGTGCGAGATCGTCGAGTACGCCAGCAGACGCTTGACGTTGGTCTGCACGATAGCCGTCAGGTTACCGATCAGGAGCGAGAGCACTGCCAGGATGATTAGCATCTGTTGCCAGTCGATCGCCAGCGGCAGCATGCCTTCGACGAGCAGACGCAGCAGCAGTGCGAAGGCACCCAGCTTCGGCGCGCCGCCGATCAGCAGCGTGACCGGGGTCGGCGCGCCCTGGTAGACGTCCGGCACCCACATGTGGAACGGTGCCGCGCCGAGCTTGAACGCGAGACCGGCGACCACGAACACCACGCCGAACACCAGCACGATCTTGTTCACGGCGCCCGAAGCGATCACTTCGAAGACCTTGGCCAGTTCGAGCGAACCCGTCGCGCCGTACATCATCGACATGCCGTACAGCAGGAAGCCCGAAGCGAGCGCACCCAGCACGTAGTACTTCATGGCCGACTCGGTCGCATTCGTCGAATCGCGCCACACGGCGGCGAGTGCATACAGCGACAGCGACATCAGTTCCAGACCCAGATACAGCGTCAGGAAGCTGTTGCCCGAGATCATCACCGACAGGCCCAGCAGCGAGAACAGGCTGAGGACATAGAAGTCGCCACGGGCGAGACCGCGCGCTTCCAGATACTTCTGACCGTAGATGAAGGTGACGAACGTCGCCAGACCACCGAAGGCCTTGAGCAGGTTCGACATCGGGTCGGCGACGAACACATTGCCGAACAGGTAGTGCGACGCCGGGTCGGCGGAGTTGCACGCCCACAGCACCGACACGACAGCCGTCGTGATGAGTGCCAGCACGTAGTTGAGCTTGCGCGTCTGGCCGAGGAACGCGTCGCACATCATGATCACGAGGATCATGAGCAGCAGGATGGCCTCCGGCAACGCAGGCAGCAGATTAATGTTTTGCATGATCTAGATGTCCTCCCCGATTACGGCAGCTTGGTCTGCGCCACGTGGGCGAGGAGGTTAACCACGGAGGTATGCATCAGGTCCGTAAAAGGCTTCGGATAGATACCCATGAACAGCGTGAGGGCCGCCAGCACCGCAAGCATGAAGAACTCGCGCTTGTTGATGTCGACCAGTTCGCGCACGTGATCGTTGGCGATGGCGCCGAAAATCACGCGCTTGTACATCCACAGCGAGTACGCAGCACCGGTGATCAGCGAGGTGGCAGCCAGCAGGCCCACCCAGAAGTTCAGCTTCACGGCGCCCAGAATCACGAGGAATTCGCCCACGAAGCCCGACGTTGCCGGCAGACCGCTGTTGGCCATCGCGAACAGCATCAGGAAGGCGGCGAACTTCGGCATCGTGTTCACGACACCGCCGTAATCGGCGATGTTGCGCGAGTGCATGCGGTCATACAGCACGCCGATACACAGGAACATGGCGCCCGACACGAAACCGTGCGAGATCATCTGCACCATCGCACCCTGCATGCCGATTTCGCTGAACATGAAGAAGCCAAGGATCGCGAAGCCCATGTGAGCGATCGACGAGTAAGCCACGAGTTTCTTCATGTCCGTCTGCACCAGTGCCACGAGGCCGATGTAGACGATGGCGATCAGCGCGAGCGCGACCATGAAGCCCGACAGGTAATGGCTGGCGTCCGGTGCGATCGGCAGCGAGAAGCGCAGGAAACCGTACGCGCCAAGCTTCAGCATGATGGCAGCCAGCACCACCGAGCCGCCCGTCGGGGCTTCCACGTGGGCGTCCGGCAGCCAGGTATGCACCGGCCACATCGGCACCTTCACGGCGAAGGCCATGAAGAAGGCGACGAACAGCAGTATCTGCACGTTCATCGGCAGCTTCGCGGCGTACCAGTCCGTCAGCGTGAACGAACCCGTCACGTTGTACAGATAGATCAGCGCGACCAGCATCAGCAGCGAGCCGAGCAGCGTGTACAGGAAGAACTTGAACGCGGCATACACGCGGTTCGGGCCGCCCCACACACCGATGATCAAGTACATCGGGATCAGCGTGGCTTCGAAGAACACGTAGAACAGCAGGCCGTCTTGCGCCGAGAACACGCCGATCATCAGACCCGAGAGGATCAGGAACGCGGCCATGTACTGCGCCACTCGCTCCGTGATCACTTCCCAGCCCGCGATCACCACGATCACCGTGATGAGCGCCGTGAGCACGACCAGCCACAGCGAAATGCCGTCGATGCCCAGGAAGTAGTTGATGTGGAAGCGTTCGATCCAGCTCGACTTCTCGACGTACTGAAACGCCGAGGCCTTCGCGTCGAAATTCGAGATCAGCGGCAGCGTGACCAGGAAGCTCGCCAGCGAACCGATGAGCGACAGCGCACGTGCGCCGCCCGGATTGCGGTCGTTACCCACCGCGAGGACAAGAATCCCCGAAACGATGGGCAGCCAGATGGCCAGACTCAGAAGCGGTATTGATTGCATTGTTATTGGCTCCCCCTATTACTTGCCGTTCAACGTCACAAACAGCGTCAGGAGCCCGAGCATGCCGATGATCATGGCGAACGCGTAGTGGTAGATGTAACCGGATTGCACGAAGCGGATGACACCCGCGAACCAGCCCACCAGACGCGCGCTGCCGTTCACGACTGCGCCATCGATCAGGCCCTGATCGCCCGCCTTCCACAGGCCGCGACCAATCTTCAGCGCGCCCTTGGCGAAGACCACTTCGTTGATCTTGTCCATGTAGTACTTGTTATCGAGCAGCTTGTAGACGCCCGAGAACTTGTTCTTCAGCGCTTCCGGAATGTCCGGGCGCTTGAGGTAGAAGAACGCCGCGAGAATGATGCCCAGGGCCGACAGTGCGATCGGCAGCGTGCCGAACGAGTGCAGCGCCATGGCGACCCAGCCGTGGAACTCGTGGCCGAGTTCTTCCATCGCCGGGTGATTCTCGCCGATAAAGATCACGTCCTTGAACGCCACGCCCTGCTTGAAGAACTCGCCGAAGAGCATCGGGGCAATCGCGATGGCGCCGATGATGACCGACGGAATCGCCAGCAGAATCAGCGGAATCGTCACGACAGCAGGCGACTCGTGCGGCTTCTGACCCGGCGCGAGACCGTGGTGCTCGTCGTGTGCGTCCTCTTCTTCCTCGTGGTGCGCGTCGTGATGGTCATGCGCATGCGCCTGACCGAAACGCTCCTTGCCGTGGAAGACCAGGAAGTACATACGGAACGAGTAGAACGCCGTGACGAACACGCTGGCGACCACTGCGAAGTAGGCAAAACCCGAACCCGGCAGATGCGAGGCGGCCACCGCTTCGATGATCGAGTCCTTCGAGTAGAAGCCCGAGAAGAACGGTGTACCGATCAGGGCAAGCGAGCCCAGCAGCGACGTAATCCACGTGATCGGCATGTACTTCCACAGGCCGCCCATGTTGCGCATGTCCTGATCGTGGTGCATGCCGATGATGACCGAGCCGGCACCGAGGAACAGCAGCGCCTTGAAGAACGCGTGCGTCATCAGGTGGAAGATGGCGACCGGGTAGGCCGACACACCGAGCGCGACCGTCATGTAACCGAGCTGCGAGAGCGTCGAGTAGGCTACGACACGCTTGATGTCGTTCTGGATCATGCCCAGGAAGCCCATGAACAACGCCGTGATCGCACCGATGATCGTGATGAACGACAGCGCGGTGTCCGACAGTTCGAACAGCGGCGACATGCGGCTCACCATGAAGATACCGGCCGTCACCATCGTTGCCGCGTGAATCAGCGCCGAGATCGGGGTCGGACCTTCCATCGAGTCCGGCAGCCAGACGTGCAGCGGGAATTGCGCCGACTTACCCATCGCGCCGATGAACAGGCAGATACAGGCCACGGTGATCAGGCGCCAGTCGGTGCCCGGGAACGACAGGGCCGCGACTTCGTTGGCCTTGGCGAACACTTCGCCGTAGTTCAGCGTGCCGGTGAAGGCCAGCAGCAGGCCGATACCGAGCAGGAAGCCGAAGTCACCGACACGGTTGACCAGGAACGCCTTCATGTTGGCGTAGATCGCGGTCGGACGCGTGTACCAGAAACCGATCAGCAGGTACGAGACCAGACCCACCGCTTCCCAGCCGAAGAACAGTTGCAGGAAGTTGTTGCTCATCACGAGCATCAACATCGAGAACGTGAACAGCGAGATGTACGAGAAGAAGCGCTGGTAGCCCGGATCTTCCGACATGTAGCCGATGGTGTAGATGTGCACCATCAGCGACACGGAAGTGACCACGCACATCATCGTCACGGTGAGCGTATCGACGAGGAAACCGATCTCGAGCTTGAGTTCGCCGATGCGCGCCCATTCGTAGACCGTGGCGTTGAAGCTCGCCCCGTTCAGCACGTCGATGAAGGTCATGACCGACAGAACAAACGCGACGAGTACGCCGAGGATCGTGACCGTGTGGGCGCCCGCGCGTCCGACTTGCTTGCCGAACAGGCCGGCAATCATGGAGCCGACGAGCGGCGCCAGCGGAATCGCGAGCAGCAGGTTGGGATTCAATGTGGATGCCATAACAGCGTTCGCTTTTAACCCTTGAGGCGGTCGAGATCTTCGACGTTGACCGTTTCGAGCTTACGGAACAGCGTGACCAGAATGGCCAGGCCAATCGCAGCTTCTGCGGCGGCCACCGTAAGAATGAAGAACACGAATACCTGGCCGGCAATGTCGCCCAGGTAATGCGAGAACGCGACGAAGTTCAGATTGACCGCGAGCAACATCAGCTCGATGGCCATGAGCAGCACAATCACATTTCTGCGGTTGAGGAAGATACCGGTAATGCTGATCGCGAAGAGAATCGCACCCAGCACCAGGTAATGCGCTAGCGACAACGACATCATGCTGTCTCCTTATTCCGCCGCCGGCTTGTCAGTGCCGGTGGATTGCTGCCGGGCTTCGGCGGGCATCGACACCAGACGCACGCGGTCGCGCTTCTTCACGCGCACCTGCTGGCTCGGGTCGGTCTGTTTGTGGTCCTTACGGCTACGCATCGTGAGCGCAACGGCTGCCACGACGGCCACCAGCAGGATCAGACCTGCCACTTCGAAGGCGAAGATGTAGTCGGTGTACAGCGCAATACCGAGCGCCTTGGTGTTCGGCACATCCGGTGCCGACACGGCCTTGACCGGAGCACGCGTGGCACCGTAGCCGCGCATCAGCACGAGCGCCGCTTCGACGATCATGATCGCGCCGACGGCACTCGCCAGCGGAATGAACTTGCCGAAGCCGCGACGCAGTTCGTCGAGATTGATGTCGATCATCATCACTACGAACAGGAACAGCACCATCACCGCGCCGACGTAGACGAGCACCAGCATGATTGCCAGAAACTCGGCTTCGAGCAGCATCCAGATCGCCGCAGCGTTGAAGAAGGCCAGCACCAGGAACAGTGCAGACTGCACGGGGTTGCGCGAGGTCACGACCTTGAGGCCGGAGATCACGAGGATCAGCGCAAACACGTAAAAAAGAAAGGTTGTGAATTCCATAATCACCGGGTGTGCCGAGAATTAGCCAACGTCTGTTGCCGTACCGGGCGCGCTACACAGGCAACGCGCCCTGCCCTGCTTTAACGGTACGGCGCATCGGCCGCCTTGGCCGCCGCGATTTCGTTTTCGTAACGATCGCCCACCGCGAGCAGCATCTCTTTGGTGAAGTAAAGATCGCCGCGCTTCTCGCCGTGATACTCGAGAATGTGCGTCTCGACGATCGAGTCCACCGGGCAGCTTTCTTCGCAGAAGCCGCAGAAGATGCACTTGGTCAGATCGATGTCGTAGCGCGTGGTACGACGCGTGTTGTCTTCACGCACGTCCGATTCGATCGTGATGGCCATTGCCGGGCACACCGCTTCGCAAAGCTTGCAGGCGATGCAGCGTTCTTCGCCGTTCGGATAACGACGCAGCGCATGCAGACCGCGAAAACGCGGCGACAGCGGCGTCTTCTCTTCCGGAAACTGCACCGTCACCTTGCGTGCGAACGTGTAGCGCCCCGTGAGCGCCATGCCCTTGAGCAGTTCCAACAACAGGAAACTGCCGAAAAAGTCCTTGATTGCCCTTACCATGGGATTCCTCTACTCCGTTCGCCTCAGCCCCAGATGTTCCAGGGCGACATGATCCAGCCCCCAACCACGATCACCCAGAGGATCGTCAACGGCAGGAACACCTTCCAGCCCAGACGCATGATCTGGTCGTAGCGGTAGCGCGGGAACGTCGCACGCACCCAGATGAACACCGACAGCAGCAGGAACACCTTGAACGCCAGCCAGAACACACCCGGGATGAACGACAGGAAGCCGAACGGGGCACTCCAGCCACCCAGGAACAGCACCGACGCCAGCGCCGAGATGATGATCATGTTGATGTACTCGGCCAGGAAGAACAGGGCGAAGCCCATGCCCGAGTATTCGATCATGTGACCGGCCACGATTTCTGACTCGCCTTCCACCACATCGAACGGGTGGCGGTTCGTCTCGGCAATGCCCGAGATGAAGTAGACGACGAACATCGGCAGCAGCGGCAGCCAGTTCCACGACAGCAGATTCAGCCCCATGCCTGCGAACATGCCGTGCTCTTGCGAGCGCACGATGTCCGACAGGTTGAGCGAACCGGCCGTCATCAGCACCGTGACCAGCGCAAAGCCCATCGCGATTTCGTAGGAAATCATCTGAGCCGATGCGCGCATGGCGCCGAGGAACGCGTACTTCGAGTTCGATGCCCAACCGGCCAGAATCACGCCGTACACACCGATCGACGAAATCGCGATCGCGTAGAGCAGACCGGCGTTCACGTCAGCCAGCACGGCACCCGGCTGGAACGGGATCACCGCCCAGATCGCGAAGGCCGGCAGCACCGCCATGACCGGCGCGATGGCGTAAATGCCCTTGCTGACTTGCGACGGCGTGATCACTTCCTTGAGCAGAAGCTTCAACACGTCGGCGATCGGCTGGAGCAAACCGGCCGGACCCACGCGGTTCGGACCGAGACGCACGTGCATCCAGCCGATGAGCTTGCGCTCCCACAGAATCAGATACGCCACGCACAGCAGCAGAATCACGGCAACGACGAGAATGCGGACCAGCGCCCACACCGTCGGCCAGGCAACGCCCAGCAACTGCGTGCCGTATTGATTGATGACTTCGTTCAGGCTCATTTACGCCTTCTCCACCGAAATTTCACCGAACATCGCGCCAAGCGCGGCGGACGCCGGCGTGGCTGCCGGAACACGCACCACATTGGCAGGCAGCGTTTCCGAGCGAGCGGCCGGCAGCGTAACTACGGTGTCGCCCTGGCGCACGCGCACCGCGTCGCCCTTGGCAAGCCCCAGGCTGTCGAACAGCGCAGCCGGCAGCGTGGCACGCAGCGCAGCCTTGGCATCGTTGGTCAGTTGCAGCGACGGTGCGCGGCGCACCAGCGCATCGGCAGCGTAAATCGGCACATCGGCCAGACGCTCCAGACCCTGAGCCGCCGCCTTCGGCGCAGCCAGTGCGGCCTTGGCGCGGTTGTCGAGCGATGCTGCCGAGAAACCGGCCAGCGCTTCGTCGCGCACCTGCTCGGCGGTGTCCTGCTCGAAGCCTTGCAGCTTGAGGAGGTTGCCCAGCACGCGCAGCACCTTCCAGCCCGGACGCGCTTCACCCAGCGCACGCACCACACCGTTGAAGTGTTGCGGCAGGCCTTCGGCGTTGACGAACGTACCGGCGGTTTCCGTGAACGGCGCGATCGGCAGCAGCACGTCGGCGTATTCCAGACCGTGCTTGAACGGCGAGAGCGAGACGACCATCTTCGCGGCGTTCAGTGCCGTGAGTGCTTGCTTCGCATCAGCCGAGTCGAATTCCGGTTCGGCATTGAGCAGCAGGTAAGCCTGACGCGGTTGCGCGAACAGCGCAGCGGCGCCCTTCGCATTCGTCGCCTTCACGGCATAACCGCCGACCGTGTTCGCGCCTTCCGTCAGGAAGCCCAGCTTGGCGCCGGTGATATCAGCGATCACTTGCGCGACGGCGTGCAGTTGAGCGAATTGCGGATGCTGCACCACGGCGTTACCCAGCAGAATCGCACGACGCTCGCCGTTGATCAGCGAAGCGGCGATGGCCTTGGCCGCGTCGCTTGCGCTCACGCCGGCCAGTTCTGCCGGGACGGCAACGCCCTTGGCAGCGGCAGCGGCCACGGCGATACCGGCCAGCTCGCTCACCCAGGCGCTCGGCGCAGCGATGATCTTGTTGGCCAGCTTCACCAGCAGATCGTCGTCCGAGCCATGCAGCAGATTCAGTTGACCACCGGCCTTCACTGCCGAGCGCAGACGCGAGGCGAACAGCGGATGATCCTTGCGCAGGAACGAACCGACGACCAGCGCGCTTTGCAGCGTATCGAGTTCGGCGATCGGCAAGCCGAGCCACGGGGCACCCTGAGTGCCGCCCGACACGTCCGTCTGACGCAGACGGAAGTCGACGTTGTCGCTACCCAGCGCACGCACGAACTTCTGCAGCAGGTGCAGTTCTTCGATGGTCGCGTGCGGCGACGCCAGCGCGGCGACGGCATCGGCGCCGAAGTCGCGGATGATGTCCGTCAGACCGTGACCGACGTACTCAAGCGCCGTCTGCCAGTCGACTTCATGCCACTCGCCGCCTTGCTTGAGCATCGGCTTCGTGAGGCGCTCGTCGCTGTTCAGACCTTCGTACGAGAAACGGTCCTTGTCCGAGATCCAGCACTCGTTGACCGCTTCGTTCTCGAGCGGCACAACGCGCATGACCTTGTTGTTCTTCACTTGCACCACGAGGTTCGCACCCACGCCATCGTGAGGGCTCACCGACTTGCGGCGCGACAGTTCCCACGTACGGGCGCTGTAGCGGAACGGCTTCGAGGTCAGTGCACCGACCGGGCACAGGTCGATCATGTTGCCCGACAGTTCGGAGTCGACCGTCTTGCCCACGAAGGACGTGATTTCCGAGTGCTCGCCGCGACCCAGCATGCCGAATTCCATGACGCCGGCCACTTCCTGACCGAAACGCACGCAACGGGTGCAGTGGATGCAACGCGACATCTCTTCCATCGAGATCAGCGGGCCCACATTCTTGTGGAACACCACGCGCTTCTCTTCCTGATAGCGCGATGCCGACTTGCCGTAACCGACGGCCAGATCCTGGAGTTGGCACTCACCGCCCTGATCGCAGATCGGGCAGTCGAGCGGGTGGTTGATCAGCAGGAACTCCATCACCGATTGCTGTGCCTTCACAGCCTTCTCGGAGTTCGTACGCACGATCATGCCGTTGGCCACCGGCGTAGCACATGCCGGCACTGCCTTCGGGGCCTTCTCGACCTCGACCAGGCACATGCGGCAGTTCGCAGCGATGGACAACTTCTTGTGGTAACAGAAGTGGGGAATGTAGGTGCCGTTCTTCTTGGCAGCCTGGATCACCATGCTGCCTTCGGGCACCTCGACCTTTTTGCCGTCAATTTCGATTTCAACCATAGCGGTTCAATGCCAAGCGTCAAAAGGGATTAGTGAGCGCCGACCAAGCAATGCTTGTGCTCGACGTGGTAGGCGAACTCGTCCCAGAAGTGTTTGAGCATGCCGCGCACCGGCATCGCTGCGGCGTCGCCCAGCGCGCAAATGGTACGGCCCATGATGTTCTCGGCCACCGAGTTGAGCAGGTCCAGATCTTCCTTGCGGCCTTCACCGTGCTCGATACGATTGACCACGCGCCACAGCCAGCCCGTACCTTCACGACACGGCGTGCACTGACCGCACGATTCTTCGTAGTAGAAGTACGACAGACGCAGCAGCGACTTCACCATGCAGCGCGTTTCGTCCATGACGATCACCGCGCCCGAACCCAGCATCGAGCCAGCCTTGGCGATGCTGTCGTAGTCCATCGTGGTTTCCATCATCAGCCCGGCCGGCACGACAGGTGCCGACGAACCGCCAGGAATCACTGCCTTCAACTTCTTGCCGCCGCGCATGCCGCCGGCCAGTTCGAGCAGCTCGGGGAACGGCGTGCCCAGCGGCACTTCATAGTTACCCGGCAACTCGACGTCGCCCGACACCGAGAAAATCTTGGTGCCGCCGTTGTTCGGCTTGCCCAGTTCCAGATACTGCTGCGGGCCGGTGGCCAGCAGGAACGGAACGGCAGCGAACGTTTCGGTGTTGTTGATGGTCGTAGGCTTACCGTACAGACCGAAGCTCGCCGGGAAAGGCGGCTTGAAGCGCGGCTGCCCCTTCTTGCCTTCGAGCGATTCGAGCAGTGCCGTTTCTTCGCCGCAGATGTACGCACCGTAACCATGGTGGCCATGCAACTGGAACGAAAAATCCGTACCGAGAATGTTGTCGCCCAGATAACCGGCAGCGCGCGCCTCATCCAGGGCCTCTTCGAAGCGTTCGTACACTTCGTAGATTTCGCCGTGGATGTAGTTGTAGCCGACGGTGATACCCATCGCGTAACCGCCGATGATCATGCCTTCGATCAGCGAGTGCGGGTTGTAGCGAAGAATGTCACGGTCCTTGAACGTACCGGGTTCGCCTTCGTCCGAGTTGCAGACGAGGTACTTCTGCCCCGGGAATGCACGCGGCATGAAGCTCCACTTCAGGCCGGTCGGGAAGCCTGCGCCCCCGCGACCACGCAGGCCCGACGCCTTGACGTCGGCAATGACCTGCTCCGGCGTGATGCCCTCTTTCAGGATACGTGCGAGCTGCTGGTAACCACCGCGCTTGACGTAGTCCTCGAGGTGCCAGTTCTCGCCGTTCAGACCGGCGAGAATCAGCGGTTTGATGTGACGGTTGTGCAGCGACGTCATGCTTTCTCTCCTGCGGCGCCCTTGGCCTTGAGCTCGTCGATGAGCGCGTCGACCTTTTGTTCGCTCATGAAGCCGCACATGCGATGGTTGTTCACCAGCATGACGGGAGCATCGCCGCAAGCGCCCATGCACTCGCCTTCCTTGACCGTGAAGAGGCCGTCGGGCGTGATATCGCCATACTCGACGCCCAATTTTTCCTTCAGGTACTTGGCCATCTCTTCGCCACGCGTGAGCTGGCAAGGCAGGTTCGTGCACACGGTCAACTTGAACTTGCCCACGGGGCTCGTGTTGAACATGGTGTAGAAGGTTGCGACCTCTTGCACCGCGACTGCGGGCATTTCGAGGTAATCCGCCACGAACTGCATCACTTCGGGCGACAACCAGCCTTTTTCGACCTGCGCTACGGCAAGCGCGTGCATCACCGCCGACTGCTTCTGCTCGGCAGGGTATTTGGCAACGGCGCGGTCGATTTTCTTCAGGGCTTCGGGAGAAAGCATTTCCGATCCGACTGTTTTCTAAAACGTTATCCCCGCTCGTGCCAGCGCGGGCGCGTCGATTTTGTCGACTGCCCACGCACTACTGGCACGGCTACTGGAACGGCAATGGTATCGACCTGCGAAACCCTGCCGAATAAAACCTGCGGGCGCCTGGGGCGCCCGCTGCGCATTTAGCGATCGATCTCGCCGAACACGATGTCCTGGGTACCGATGATCGCCACAGCGTCGGCAATCATGTGACCCTTCGCCATCTCGTCGAGCGCAGAAAGGTGGGCAAAGCCCGGCGCGCGAATCTTCAGGCGATACGGCTTGTTGGCGCCGTCCGACACGAGATAGATGCCGAACTCGCCCTTCGGATGCTCGACAGCGGCATACGTCTCGCCGGCGGGCACGTGGAAGCCTTCGGTGAAGAGCTTGAAGTGGTGAATCAGCTCTTCCATGTTCGACTTCATTTCGACGCGCGACGGCGGTGCCACCTTGTGGTTATCCGTGATCACGGGACCCGGATTCGCACGCAGCCACTTCACGCACTGGCGGATCAGGCTGGCCGACTGGCGCATCTCTTCCACACGCACCAGATAACGGTCGTAGCAATCGCCTTCCTTACCCACCGGAATGTCGAACTCGAGGCGGTCATACACTTCGTACGGCTGCTTCTTGCGCAGATCCCAGGCAATGCCCGAGCCGCGCAGCATCGCGCCGGAGAAACCGAGCTGCATCGCACGTTCCGGCGACACCACGCCGATACCTACCAGACGCTGCTTCCAGATGCGGTTGTCGGTGAGCAGCGTTTCATACTCGTCGACACACTTCGGGAAACGGATGGCGAAATCTTCGATGAAATCGAGCAGCGAGCCTTCGCGTGCTTCGTTCATCTTCTTGATCGCGCGCTCGTTGTGGAACTTGGACGCGCGATATTTCGGCATCGTGTCCGGCAGATCGCGGTACACGCCACCCGGACGGTAGTACGCCGCGTGCATGCGGGCGCCCGAGACGGCTTCGTACACGTCGAACAGGTCTTCGCGCTCACGGAAGGCGTAAAGGAACACGGCCATTGCGCCCACGTCGAGGGCGTGCGAGCCGATCCACATCAGGTGGTTCAGCACGCGCGTGATCTCGTCGAACATCACACGGATGTATTGTGCGCGAATCGGCACGTCGACGCCGAGCAGCTTTTCGATCGCCATGACGTATGCGTGCTCATTGCACATCATCGACACATAATCGAGACGATCCATGTACGGCACGGATTGCAGGAACGTCTTCGACTCGGCGAGTTTTTCGGTCGCGCGGTGCAACAGGCCGATGTGCGGATCGGCGCGCTGGATCACTTCGCCGTCCAGCTCGAGCACCAGGCGCAGCACGCCGTGCGCTGCCGGGTGCTGCGGACCGAAGTTCAGGGTGTAGTTCTTGATGTCTGCCACAAGGCCACCTTAATGTTTCAGACCGGCGTAATGCTCTTCGCGGATGATGCGCGGCGTGATTTCGCGCGGCTCGATCGTCACCGGCTGGTAGATCACTCGCTTCTGCTCGGGGTCGTAACGCATCTCGACATAGCCCGACGTCGGGAAGTCCTTGCGGAACGGGTGACCGATGAAGCCGTAGTCCGTCAGAATGCGGCGCAGGTCCGGGTGACCTTCGAACACGATACCCACCAGATCGAACGCCTCACGTTCGAACCAGTTGGCCGAGCTCCACAGATCGATCAGCGATGCCACGACCGGCAGATCGTCTTCCGGTGCGAACACGCGCACACGCAGACGCCAGTTGTGGGTGAGCGAGAGCAGATGCGAGACGGCAGCGTAGCGCGGGCCATCATGGGCGCCATCGCCGTAAGCCGAATAGTCCAGGCCGGCAACGTCCATCAGTTGCTCGAACTTCAGCTCGGGATGATCGCGCAACGTGCGCGCCACTTCGAGATAGTCGCTCGCCTTGACGGTGAGCGTGAGCTCGTCGAGGGCTTCCACCAACTGCTCGGCACGGGGGCCAAGCACGTTTTGCAGGGTGGTTTTGAGTTTTTCTAGTGTAGACATGGGCGGTAGCGGTTATTTACGCGCGATCGTCGCAGTCCGCTTGATCTTCGACTGCAACTGGATGATGCCGTAGACCAGCGCCTCGGCCGTCGGCGGACAGCCTGGCACGTAGACGTCGACTGGCACGATGCGATCGCAACCGCGCACCACCGAGTAGGAATAGTGATAGTAGCCGCCGCCGTTGGCGCACGACCCCATCGAGATCACCCAGCGCGGTTCGGCCATCTGGTCGTAGACCTTGCGCAGCGCGGGCGCCATCTTGTTGCACAGCGTACCGGCCACGATCATCACGTCCGACTGACGCGGGCTGGGGCGGAACACCACGCCAAACCGGTCCAGATCGTAACGCGCCGCGCCGGCGTGCATCATTTCAACGGCACAGCACGCGAGGCCGAACGTCATCGGCCACAGCGAACCCGTGCGCGTCCAGTTGATGAGTTTGTCAGCCGTGGTGGTGACGAACCCTTCGCGCAAAACCCCTTCGATGCTCATATGCTTACCCTGAATCCTTCTGCAATGCTGCCAATGACGATGACGGTCTTATTCCCAGTCGAGCGCACCGCGCTTCCACAGGAAAACGAAACCGACGAGCAGTTCAAGCAGGAAACCCATCATGGAGATAAAGCCCACCCAGCCGATATCGCGCAGAGCAACGCCCCACGGAAACAGGAATGCCGTTTCGAGATCGAACAGGATGAAAAGGATGGCGACGAGATAGTAGCGCACATCAAACTTCATGCGCGCGTCTTCGAAAGCCTCGAAGCCGCACTCGTACGGAGAGAGTTTTTCGCTGTCGGGATTGTTGGGGCCGAGGAATTTACCGACGCCAATCAGGACCGCCCCAAGACCGCCACCTACCAGAAGAAATAGCAGGACGGGATAATAGGTTCCGAGGTTCAACTCTACCCTCTTTCGGTTAGTTCAAAGAACCGCTCTCGTCGATGGTGTGGGGACCGGAAAGCGGATGAACGGTGAGCACAAAATAAAATGCCAGCCAAAGCATAAACGCAAGGCTGGCATCGTAGAACTGTGGTGCCGACGGCGAGACTCGAACTCGCACAGCTTTCGCCACTACCCCCTCAAGATAGCGTGTCTACCAATTTCACCACGTCGGCATTCATAGTCTGCAATCCGCTGTCACTTACGAATCGCTTCAAGACCGCTATAGTAGCGCTCTTCGGCATTTTGTTCAATGCACAAATCGATTTTTTTTCAACTTTCTTTACAACGTATTACGTGTCACAAACGTACTGCGAATTACTTCGGCACGTCTTGCGGATTCGCTGCCGATGCCGGTGCCGGAGCACTTGCCGCAGCCGGTGCAGAGGCCGTTGCCGGTGCCGTCGCCGCAGGCAAATTACCAAGGACACCGATGTTTGCCGCCGGCTTGTACGAACCGAGATAAGTGAGGCCCAGCGTAGTCACGAAGAACACGGCAGCCAGTACAGCCGTGGTACGCGAGAGGAAGTTGGCAGAACCCGATGCACCGAAGAGGCTACCCGACGAACCGCTGCCGAATGCCGCGCCCATGTCGGCGCCCTTGCCATGCTGCAACAACACCAGACCGATGATGCCCAGCGCGGAAAGCACCTGCACCACGATCAACAACGTTTTCAACAACCCCATCTGATCACCCGTAGAGAAGAATCCAATTCGTCCAGACAACAGCGCAAATTGATGCACCGCGTCATGACTTATTTCACGCCGTTACAACGAACGGCATCGACGTCAGCGCGACAGACCCGCCTCGCAAATCGCCAGAAAATCGACTGCCTTCAGTGCCGCACCGCCGATCAGACCACCATCGACGTCCGCCATCGAGAACAGCTCGGCCGCGTTATCCGGCTTCACACTGCCGCCGTACAACACTGCCACATCAGTTACCGCCTCGCCCTTCGCACGCAGCAACGAACGCAGATGCGCATGCACTTCCTGCGCTTGCGCCGACGTTGCCGTCTTGCCGGTGCCGATCGCCCAGACCGGCTCGTAAGCGACCACGATCTGCACGGCCTGCTCAAGCGTCAATGCCGCCAGCACGGTTTCGAGCTGACGCGACACCACGGCCATCGTCTCGCCTGCCTCGCGCTCTGCAAGCGTTTCACCGATGCACACGATCGGCGTCATGCCGGCGTCGAGCACGCGCAACGTCTTCGCGGCGACGCTCGCATCGGTCTCGCCGTGATACGCGCGGCGCTCCGAGTGCCCCACGATCACAAAGCGTGCGCCGAACTCGGCGATCATCTGCGCAGCCACTTCACCCGTGAAGGCACCGCTCACCTGCGCCGACACATCCTGCGCGCCGAAGCCGAGCACCTGTCCCGAGAGGCGGGTCTGGCATTGTGCGAGATAGGGGGACGGCACACAAACGGCGGCGGTCACGCCCGGTGCGCTCAGCACAGGCGAAGCCAGCAGGTCGCCCAGCAGCGCCTCATTGCCGGCCAGACTGCCGTGCAGTTTCCAATTGCCCACGACGAGCTTGCCAGCCTTGCGGCTAATGGTGCGAGCCGAAGCTGCGGTACCAGTTGTCACGCCTTATCCCCCAATGCGTATGGACGAAAAACCTCTCATTCTAGTGCGTCCGGGGCATGGGGGTCAATTTCGATGGCTTTCCATCGAGCAAAACCGCATCAATTGGGATCTTGATGCGGTTTCTCCCGACAAATCACAACAAACGTGCTTACCAGGTCAGCACGATCTTGCCGACGTGCGTGCTTGTTTCCATCAATGCGTGGGCCTTGTCTGCCTGTTCGGCCGGAAACGTCTGATAAATCACCGGACGAATCTTGCCCGCCGCGAACAACGGCCACACCTTGTCGTGCAGGTTCTGGGCGATCGCCGCCTTGAACGCCACCGAGCGCGGGCGCAGCGTCGAGCCCGTCACCGTCAGACGGCGGCGCAGCAACGCGCCCATATCCAACGTCGCTTTGCTGCCGCCGAGCAGCGCGATGATCGCGATGCGACCGTCGAAGGCCAGCGCCTGCACTTCGCGCGGCAGATAGTCGCCGCCCACCATGTCGAGCACGACGTCTACGCCGCGATCCTTGGTGAGTTCCTTCGTCACGGCGACGAAATCCTCGGTCTTGTAGTTGATACCACGCTCAGCACCCAGCGTTTCGCAGGCGCGCGCCTTATCGTCGGACCCGGCCGTCGCGAACACACGATGACCGAGCGCCACCGCCAACTGGATGGCCGTCACGCCGATACCGCTCGTGCCGCCCTGTACCAGCAGCGTTTCCTTCTCACCCGCTTCCGTTTCGCCAAGACGTGCACGATCGAACACATTGCTCCACACGGTGAAGAACGTTTCGGGCAACGACGCCGCCTCGACATCCGACAGCCCCTCCGGCACCGGCAGCACTTGCGCGAGCGGCGCGGCGCAATACTCCGCGTAACCGCCGCCCTGCACCAGCGCACACACCCGCGAGCCGACCTTCAGGCCCCAGCGGTTGTCGGCGCCATCAAGCGCACCGTCCACGATCTCGCCCGCGACTTCCAGCCCCGGCAGATCCGACGCGCCGGGCGGCACCGGATACTGTCCGATGCGCTGGAGCACGTCCGGACGATTCACCCCTGCCGCACTCACCTTGATGAGCACTTCGCCCGGCTTGAGTTCGGGGCGCGGTCGCTCGGTGAGCTTGAGCACTTCGGGGGCGCCGTACTGGGTGATCTCGATGGCCTTCATCGTGTCTGTCCTCGGTTCTCGGAGCGGCGCCGCGTGGGTGCGGCGCCGCTCATCGTCATGGAATGCGATGGCGGCGTGCGAGCGCGCACCATCCGTATAAATAATGTCGAGCCGGTACCTTATCACCGACTGCGCAATCGCGTCGGCTGTCAATGCGGGTCGCGCGCCTCGACGAGAACATTCCGTATTTTCGGGACGCCGTCAGACCGACACTTTCGCGCAACGCGAACGCAGCGCGCGACAACGCGCAACAGCACGACAGCACAACGACGCGAACAGGGAACCCCCTCGGGGAAGCCGCAAGACGACAGCACGACGGCGCCGCAACGGGAGATGTGACTGGCGCGCCGCAACGCTCATCGGGGAACGTTCGCGACGCGCCGGGTTGACTAGCAATCTGAGGGCTTGTCCTGCGCCTGCATCCCCTAGGCGACGCCCTCGCCCTCTTCGTCGATCAGCCCGTGCCGCACGGCGTAGCCGATCAGTTCCGCGCTATCGCCCAGCGCGAGCTTGTGCAGAATGTGCGCGACGTGAGACTCGACCGTGCGTCCGTTCAGATGCAACGCATGGGCGACCTCATTGACGGCCAGACCGTCGACCAGCATATGAAACACTTCATTTTCACGCACCGACAGGCTGAGATGTCGCGCCTCGTCGTCACGTACATCGGTTCTCGACCGCGTTTGCGGCCGCCGATGCGATGCTCGCGGCAAATCACGGCGCGCCCCGTCGCACCACCCTGCGTCGGAAGCCGCCCGCGTGCCCGCACGGCCTCGTCCGCCTTCAAGTTTCATGCCCGCCTCCTCTGAGAAGACTTCCCACCACCCGAACCATCGGCGATATCGGACAGCCTGTGCATCGCCAACGACGGGCGTCGCTCATTGTGCGTCAGACAATTTGTGTTCGTAACTTCAGGGAAGATGATCGCCACCGCACTTTCGATTGCCTGCGGCTAACGCGCGAGAGGCGACGCCGGTTGCCGGCCCAGTCGGATGGGAACACGTCACCGCGACGCCATGCCGCCCCGGTGAGTGCCCGCTTACCTTCCGATGGCGCTTACCGAATGCGGCCGGAAGTGCCGGTCGCGTTTTCCTGGCTGAGAACGAAGCGCCCGCGTCCGCCATGCTTGGCGTCGTACAGGGCGCGATCGGCGGCTTCGAACAGCATGTCGGACGTCCTGTCCTCGCCGCTCGGCACGATGGCCACGCCAACACATGCGCCGACCGAGACCTCGCCCACCGAGAGCATCATCGGTCGCGACGCCGCATCGAGAATCGCCATCGCCGCGCGCTCGACGTCGAGCAAATCCTGGACGTCGCGCATGATCACGGCAAACTCGTCGCCACCGAAGCGGGCAATCACATCGCCTTCACGCACATTCGCGATCAGACGCTTGGCCAGACGCCGCAGGAGTTCGTCGCCCAGCGCATGCCCCCAGGTATCGTTGACGACCTTGAATCGATCCAGATCGACGAACAGCAGTGCTTGCGCGCCCGCCCCCTCGCGCGCCCGGCGCACCGCGCCCGACAACGCCTGATCGAAGCCTTTGCGGTTGAGCAATCCCGTGAGGTGATCCGTATGCGACTCACGCCGCCAGCGCCGCTCGTTCGAGCGCTCCACCGAAATATCGCGCACGAACACGTGCACCCCGGCCAGCACGTTATGCGAAGCCCACTCCGGCTGATAGCTCACTTCGAAGCATCGATACAACGCATCTTCACCGAAGTCCCACACGAACGTCGCCGCTTCGCCCGCGAGCGCACGCGCCAGATGCGGCGCGAATTCGCGATACAGCGACGGTCCGAGCAACTCGCGCGCCGTGGCACCCAGAATGCGTTCGCGCGGACGCCGCAACCGCACCTCGCACGCCCGGTTCACGAAGGCGAATCGCTCGCCGCCATCGAGGAACGCCACGAGATACGGCACCCGATCCGCGACCTCCTGCATGCGCCGCACGTTCGCGCGCGCCGCCTCGCGCGAGATCTCCAGCGCCTCGGTCCGGTCGCTCAGTTGCTGCATCATGGAGCGGAAGGTATTTGCGAGCGCGCCGATCTCGTCTGCCCGTTGCACGGGCAGTGACTGCACGGCGCGCATGTCGCCTGCGCTGCGCTCCACGAGGTCGCGCAGCGTGTCGAGCGGACGCAGCAGACGACGCGCCACCCACCACATCACCAGCGCGGCGATCCCGATAGCGACAATCGCCAGCAGGAACACCTGACGTCGCACGCGCGAGATCGGGCTGAACGCCTCCGCGCCCGGCAGCACCGCCACGACGAACCACCCCGTCGTCGCCATCGGCGCGCGGGCCACCAGCGGCAGCATATGCACGATGTCGTTCGAATTGCCGTCGCGCACGCCACACAACGTCTGCGATGGCCCGACGGCCGTCAGAATCTTCGCAACGTCGACCTGAATCACGTACCTCGGCGGATTTTCGTTCGAGATGAGGCAGTAACGCCCGGTCTCGCCGACACGATTGCTCGCCAGATCGACGATGAAGTTCTGCCGCAGCAAGTTGATCGCGCCGCCCACGACGGCAATGACCTTGCCCTGCGCGTTTGTCACGGGCACGGCGAGCACGACACCCGGCGAGCGCGTGATCTTGCCGGCAATCACGCTGGACGCCGCCTGCGGCGCGCCGGCGAGCAACTGCCGGAAGTAATCGCGATCGGCGATATTGATGGGCGTGTCGGGGAACGTCGAGTCGTAGAGCATGTGCCCGTCGGGCGCAGCCACGAACAACGTATTGAATGTCTCGGGCATCGACACCGAGAGTTTGACGAAGGCCTCGAACTGCGCACTCGTCATGGCGTTCGGATCGCCAATGTTGCCCGCCATGCGGTGGAGCACGAGAAATTTGGAGCGCAACTTGTCGTCGAGTTGATCGGCGGCAAGTTTGACGTGCGTGTCGAGCTGCGCCTGCATCGCGCTTCGCAACTCGCCATAGACGAAGAACTCGATCCCGACGGCCAATCCGACGATCAATATCATCGAGACGAGTGCGGTCGCCGCTGCGACCCGTCCCTTCAACGACTTCACCATACTGGCCCGAACGAGAGTAGCTTTTGTCTTGCTTTTGCTTATTTTTGCGAGAGCTTACCACCCAAAACGGCACGTTTTCGGGAAACTTGAGAAAAACTCGGCCCCTTCGTGTAACCGACTCACCGACATCGAAGTGTGACATCTGCGTGGTATCCGCGCGGTATCGATAGGGATTGAGTAACGGAGGATGTCGAACCCGTCGTAAAATTGCGCATCCAACGCGCCACGATGGTGCGACCCGCCCGATCGCCGATTTGACGCAGCGCCAGCCGCCGGCCCCATTGCCGCCCGCCGCGAGACGCATCCGACCGACGATTTGGCCGCATGCATCGTGACCCGACTCGCCCGACCCGAATTCATTCATGACGAGCACCCAAGCGACACACGCCCCAGACGCATCGACTGCATCGACCGCATCGACGATTGCGCCCACGAATTCCGCGAACGCCGCGGCTCCGGCCATGACGCCGATGATGCAGCAGTACACCCGCATCAAGGCCGAGCATCCGAACATGCTCGTCTTCTATCGCATGGGCGACTTCTACGAGCTGTTCCACGACGACGCCGCCAAGGCCGCGCGCCTGCTCGACCTCACGCTGACCGCGCGCGGTCAGTCCGGCGGTCAGCCGATCCGCATGGCCGGCGTGCCGCATCACGCCGTGGAGCAATACCTCGCCAAACTGGTCAAGCTTGGCGAATCCGTCGCCATCTGCGAACAGATCGGTGACCCAGCCACCTCGAAAGGCCCCGTCGAGCGCAAAGTCGTTCGTATCGTGACGCCCGGCACACTGACTGACGCCGCACTGCTCAGCGACAAGGTCGACCAGTACCTTCTCGCCGTCCAGATGCCGCCCGCGCGACGCGCCAGTGAACGCGTCGCGGGGCTGGCATGGCTCTCGCTCGCGAGCGGCGAGTTGCGCCTGATGGAAGTCGCCGCAGACAAACTGCCGCGCGAACTCGAACGCATCCGCCCGGCCGAGACGCTCTTGCCCGACAGTACGGTCGAAGCCTTCGCAGGGTTCTCGCTGGGAACCACCACGCGCGTGCCCGACTGGCACTTCGACATGGCGGCCGGCACACAACGCCTGCGCGACCAGCTCGGCGTGGCCAGCCTGACCGCTTTCGGGTGCGACGGGCTCGATCCGGCGCTGGGCGCGGCCGGTGCGCTCTTGCAGTACGCTGCGGCCACCCAAGGCCAATCGCTGCGCCATGTGCAAAGTCTGAATGTAGAGCGGGAAGCCGCCTATATTGGCCTCGACGCCGCAACGCGTCGCAACCTCGAACTGACCGAGACGCTGCGCGGCACCGAATCGCCCACGCTTCTCTCGCTGCTCGACACCTGCGGCACGACGATGGGCAGCCGCCTGATGCGTCACTGGCTGCACAATCCGATGCGCGATCAGGAAGTCCCGCAGTCGCGCCAACTGGCGATTGCCACACTGCTCGAAGGCCCTGGCGCCTGGCGCGCGCTCAACACCGAGCTGCGTCACGTGGCCGACGTGGAGCGCATTACGGCGCGACTGGCATTGCTGACGGCACGTCCGCGCGACCTGTCGAGCTTGCGCGACGCATTGCGCCGTCTGCCCGAGCTGCACACCACACTGCGCGCCGTCGAGTCGCGCTCACCGCTGCTGGCAATCCTGCACGAGGATCTCGCGATTCCCGACGACGCCCTCGCCCTGCTCACCGGCGCCGTTGCTGAAGAACCCGCAGCCATGGTGCGCGACGGCGGCGTCATCGCGCGCGGCCACGACGCCGAACTCGACGAATTGCGCGACATCTCCGAGAACTGCGGTCAGTTCCTCGTCGATCTGGAAACGCGCGAACGCGCCCGCACCGGCATCAACAATCTGCGGGTCGAGTTCAACAAGGTGCACGGCTTCTACATCGAAGTCACGCGCGGCCAGACCGACAAGGTGCCGGACGACTATCGCCGCCGCCAGACGCTGAAGAACGCCGAGCGCTACATCACGCCGGAACTGAAGACGTTCGAAGACAAGGCGCTGTCCGCCCAGGAACGCTCGCTCGCGCGTGAAAAGATGCTGTACGACGCGCTGCTGCAATCGCTGCTGCCGCACATTACCGAGTTCAAGCGTATCGCGCAGGCGCTCGCTCAGCTCGACGTGCTGGCCTCACTGGCCGAACGCGCCGAAACGCTCGGCTGGGTGAAGCCCGAACTGGTGCAGGACCGTGTGGTCGACATCCGTCAGGGCCGCCACCCGGTCGTCGAACAGCAGGTCGAGCGTTTTATCGCCAACGACTGCTCGCTGGGCGACCCGCGCCGCTTGCTGCTCATCACCGGCCCGAACATGGGCGGTAAGTCGACGTTCATGCGCCAGACGGCGCTGATCGCCCTGCTCGCTTATGTCGGCTGCTACGTGCCCGCCGAGTCGGTGCGCCTCGGACCGCTCGACGCGATCTTCACACGCATCGGCGCCTCGGACGACCTCGCCGGCGGGCGCTCGACATTCATGGTCGAGATGACCGAATCGGCCGCGATCCTGCATACGGCCACCGATCAGAGTCTCGTGCTGATGGACGAGATCGGGCGCGGCACGTCGACGTTCGACGGCCTCGCGCTGGCATGGGCCATCGCCCGCCATCTGCTCGGCCACAACCGCTGCTATACGCTGTTCGCCACGCACTACTTCGAACTCACGCAGTTGCCCGACGAATTCCCGCAATGCGCGAACGTCCACCTGTCTGCAGTCGAACACGGCGAAGGCATCGTGTTTCTGCACGCCGTGCAGGATGGCCCGGCCAGCCAGAGCTACGGTTTGCAGGTCGCGCAACTCGCGGGGGTGCCGATGCCGGTCATTCGCGCGGCACGCAAGCATCTCGCCTTGCTCGAACAACAGGCGCTCGACCCCGCGGCACCGCAACTCGATCTCTTCGCCCCGCGCGCGGCCGTCGATACATTCAATGCGTTCGATGCATTTGAAGACGAGACCGAGAATTCGGACAATGCCGGTGCAGCTTCCGCGATCAGCGGGAGCGACGATCGTACCGCAGCACTCGATCCGGCGGCCGAAGCGACACTTGCGCGCCTGGCGCAGATCGATCCGGACGACCTGCGTCCGCGTGAAGCGCTGGATCTCCTCTACGAACTGCGAGGCCTGTTGAGCGGCCGCACGAACGACTGACGTCACGCCAATGCCAAGCTTGCGTCGCCTGCATCGCCATCGCTCTGCGCCTGCCCGGGCTAGCGCTCGCACCGGTCTGCTGATCGCGTGCAGCGTGACGCTTGCACTGGCGATCGCGGCCACGCAGGCGTTCGGTTCGCCGGCAAGCGCGAAGCCGACGGCAAAGGCCGCCACAAAAGCCCAACCCAAGGCGCCGGCGAAGCCGCCACCGTTCGAGTTCGCCGTGCTCGGCAACACGCCGTTCAACAACACCGAAGTTCCGGTCGCGCGCAGTGTGCTGGCGAGCATCGGCGACAGCGATGCGGCATTCGTGGTCCACGCAGGCAATCTCAAGAACGTTGGCGAATCGTGCCGCGACGATCTCATCACCCAGCGACTGAGTCTGCTCGCCAGTTCCCCAAAACCGATGATCTACGTGCCCGGCGCGAACGACTGGGCGGATTGCGAGCGGGCGTCAGACGGCAGCTACAACCCCGTGGAGCGGCTCGACTATCTGCGAGATCACGCCTTCGACGACGACGCCCTGCTCGGCCCGGGACCGGTCGGCTACGCACAGTTCGATCTCACACGGCAAAGCGACATGGCGCGCTTTCGCCAGTATCACGAGAACGTTCGATGGTTCTATCGCGGCGTGGTCTTCGTCGGCGTCAATCTGCCGGGCAACAACAATAACTACCGATCCGCCGGCGGCCGTAACGGCGAGTTCGAGGACCGCGTCATCGCCACGCGCGTGTGGTTGCAGCACGCACTCGTCTACGCCCAGCAGAAAGACGCCATCGGCATGGTCATCGTCGCGCAGGCCGATCCCGAGTTCGAACCCGTGCGCAGCAGCGGGCTTAAGGGCATCTTCTCGGACCGTAACGGACGTCGCGGCGTCGACGGCTACAAGGATTTCCGCACGCAATTGCAGCGACTGGCCGCGCGCTTCAAGGCACCGATTCTGCTGATCGACAGCGGCAAGACGATGCATCACACGCAACCGCTGCGTGATGCGCATGGCGCACTGGTGAAGTCGTTCACGCAGTTGAGCACCTACGGATCGCCCGCCGCAAACCGATGGGTTCGCGTAACCGTCGATCCCAGGAAGTCGCAGTTGTTCAGCTTCGAAAGCGCGACACTGCCAGCAAACAGTCCGACGGCACCGGCAGTCAACGGCCCTCGCCCCGGGAGCGCGGCCTCCGCATCTAGCCTCACATCGAACGTCCTGACGGGCGCAACGGGCACCGCAGCGTCTGCGCCACAAGCCACGCCTACGATGTCGGCTGCGCCTTACTCCGCCCTCTATCCGGCATCAGGACTCTCTACCAACAGTCCCTCAGTCAGCTCGGATCCGAATCAGGGCGTGATGCCGATCGGCCCGGCACTCCTGCCAAGCGCCGCGTCGCACGCCCCGACACGCGGCAAATAGGCGCGAGCCTGTCGTGGAGCCGCGGACGACACCGGCATTCGAATCACGCTGTCGAGGGCCAAAAGCGCAAACACAAAACACAAACGCCAGTCAGGCACATCGTCATGTCACGATGCGCCTGACTGGCGTTCATGGTCCCTACAGTCCTGCTACGCTTCGCGATACGTCATCCGACGGACCGCGTGAGACGCATCAGTGCAACGTCGGGGCGTCGTCTTCGTCCTCGTCGACGATCTCGAGACCCGATGCGCCGTGCGCATGCTGGTGCTCGATTTCCTCTTCCGTGGCCTGACGCACGTCCGTCACCTTCAGTTCGAAGCGCAGTGCCATACCCGCGAGCGGGTGGTTGCCGTCGAGCACGACCTTGTCTTCGGCAACGTCCGTCACCGTGTAGATGAACGTGTCGGCTTCCTCGTCGCCGTCTTCCGGCGTGCCTTCGAACTGCATGCCGACTTCGAGCGGTTCCGGGAAACGGCCACGCTCTTCGATCTTGATCAGCTCGGAATCGTAGTCGCCAAAGGCGTCCGACGGTTCCAGTTGCAGTTGCGTTTCAAAGCCTACGTCCTGCCCGTCGAGCGCTTCCTCGATCTTGGGGAACGTGCCATCATAGCCGCCGTGCAGATAAACCATCGGCTCGGCGCCGCTTTCTTCGATCAGGTTGCCCTGAGCGTCCGACAACTTATAAGTCACCGAGACGACGGTATTCTTTTCGATCTTCATCAAACTCTCCGAAAAACAGCCCGCATTATACGCGCAGCCGTATGACAGCGCCCCGGCAGTGGCTGTATCGATTACATCGATTACGCATGACGACCTCTCGCAAGACATCGCCCAAGCGCGACAACCCGCCTCAAACGGCACCTTCATCGCTCCTCGGCGGCCTTGCTGCCGACGCGTTCATGAAGCGCTACTGGCACAAGCGCCCGCTGCTCATCCGGCAAGCCATTCCCGACTTCACCGCGCCGCTCTCGCGTGAAGCGCTGTTCGCGCTCGCGGCACAGGACGATGTGGAATCGCGTCTGATCAGCCATGCCCGCAAGCGCTGGCAGCTCGACCACGGCCCGTTCGACGCCGACGACTTGCCGCCGCTCACCCGCAAGCAGTGGACGCTGCTCGTGCAAGGCGTGAATCTTCACGCACCGGCGATCGACACGCTCATGCAGCAGTTTCGCTTTATTCCCGACGCGCGTCTCGACGATGTGATGATCAGCTACGCGACCGACGGCGGCGGTGTCGGCCCGCATCTCGATTCTTACGACGTGTTTCTGCTGCAAGCGCATGGCAAGCGTCGCTGGCGCATCGGGCCGCAGCGCGACACCACGTGGCTCGAAGACGTGCCGCTGCGCATCCTCAAACACTTCGAAGCCGAAGAAGAATGGGTGCTGGAACCGGGTGACATGCTGTACCTGCCTCCGGGCTACGCGCACGATGGCGTCGCCGAGGGCGAGTGCATGACATACTCCATTGGATTTCGCGCGCCGCTGGAGCAGGAGATGCTCCAGAACTTCCTGTACTACCTCGCCGAAAACGCAGCGGAACTGCCGTTTGCGCGTCACTTCGCCGGTCGATATGCCGACCCGAAACAGCCCGCCGTCAAACATCCCGCCGCACTGCCCGATGCCATGATCGACACCTTGGTGACGCAACTCGAACGCGTGCGCTGGGGGCAAAAGGAAGTGGAGGATTTTCTCGGCCGTTGGCTGAGCGAACCGAAGTCGCACGTGTTTTTCGATCCGCCGGAAAAGCCGCTCGCGACGAGTCGTTTCGTGCAAGAAGCGTCGTCACGCGGATTGATGCTGTCGGCGAAGACGCAATTGTTGTATCGACGCAACCGATACTACGTCAACGGCGAACCGCTCGAAGTGCCCGTCAGCGCGCGCGCAACGTTACGCGCGCTCGCCGATCGACGTACGCTGGATGCGAGCGAATGTGCGAATTTCGAGCAAAATAACCAAGAAATCGTTGAAATTCTGTACGATTGGTACGCTTCGGGATGGCTGCAACTCGGGGCGGACTCGAAGGCCATGCGAAAGTTGCGCGCTGTAAGGAAAAAAGCGGGGTAAATGCGCGAGTTTGACGTGACGCGTTGGGGAAAACCCAATATAATTTCTCGCCAAGCAGCTTGCATGACCAAGGGTAATCCTCAATTGCCAATGTCTCGCAATCGGCTTTGCGCTGGCAAGAGCGTATTACCGTAACTAATATTCAATTCGCTTGTCTTCTACCATAAAAGGACGTGATCATGAAGAAGTCTCTCCTCGTCGCTTCGTTGTTGGCTATCGCCCTGACCGCCTGCGGCAAGAAGGAAGAAGCCGCTGCTCCGGCTGCTGACGCTGCCGCTTCGGCTGCTACGGCTGCTTCGGACGCCGCTTCGGCTGCTGGCGCTGCTGCTGATTCGGCTGCTTCGGCTGCTGGTGCTGCTGCTGGCACGGCCGCTTCGGCTGCTGGTGCTGCTGCTGACGCCGTTGCTTCGGCTGCTGACGCTGCTGCCAGCAAGTAAGCTCTCGCTGCCGCAAGGCAGTTGAGCAAAAAAAGCCGGTCTTACGACCGGCTTTTTTACGTCTGTTGTCCCGTCCTGAAATAGGTTGACACTTTTTCGTTGAAACGAGGAGGTGGCAAATGGAGCAAGGGATTAAGCGGACACAGCGAGACTACAGCCTGGCTTTTAAGCTGTCAGTGGTCGAGCAAGTAGAAAAAGGCGAGTTGACCTATAA